>CALVDL010000007.1 GCA_944326305.1 uncultured Bacteroidales bacterium | reverse complement strand
AATTCAAATCGGCGCGCTCGTCCCATCCTTGTAATTACCTATACTTCAATATTTTCAAAGAACTTTTGCGATTTTTTTACCGGACACTAATGGTTCAATTTTCCAAATACATTTTTCATTTCGAAAAAATGACCACAAAATGCGAAATTTCGACAATAATTATTGAAATAAAATCACCATCATTGCACACTTATTGTGAATCTAAAGGGCTTTTGCTGTCAAGTTGACATGTACATGTTCTGATGGAATGGAATTTTGAAATTGTTTTTGTACTTCTGACACTCCTTGCCATGCTTGCCGTCCTGGTCGCGGACCTGATGAGGCCGGGGCTGGTGATGTTCTCGGTATGCGTGCTGTTCATGTGTACCGGGATACTGTCACCGGGAGAGCTCGTGGCAGGGTTCAGCAACAAGGGGATGATAACGGTGGCCCTGCTGTTCCTGGTAAGCGAGGGGATACGCAGGAGCGACGCCCTGGGGCACATGATAAGCCATATACTGCCGGTCAGGCAGGGGAAGAGGCCTACCGTAAGGAAAGGGTACTCAAAGCTGATGCCGACCATAGCCGGCATATCGGCCTTCCTCAACAATACCCCTATCGTGGTGATCTTCATACCTATTGTAAAGGAATGGGCCGCAAAGGCAGGGCTGAATGTAAAGAAGTTCCTGATACCTATATCCTATGCAGCCATACTCGGGGGCATGTGTACGCTGATAGGGACCTCGACAAACCTGGTGGTCCACGGGATGATGCTCGAGGAGGGGTACAAGGGCTTCACGATGTTCGAGCTGGCAAGGGTCGGAGGAGTGATAGCCGTTGTCGGCATACTATATATAATACTGTTCGGGAACAGGCTGCTCCCGTCGGACAAGACACCGGAAGAGGCTGCGGCTGAAGTACAGGGCAGGAACCTTCACAAGATAGAGGCCGTCATCGGCCCGAGGTTCAAAGGGATAAACATCCCGTTCAGCCAGTTCAATTTCAACAAAAGGTACGGGGCCAGCCTGCTGGAGGTGCGAAGGAACGGGGAGCCGCAGACAGACACTGAAAACCTGGTACTCCACGAGGGGGACACCCTCATCATCGAGGCTGACGACTCTTTCTTCACCAACTGGGGAGACTCGAGCGAATTCATGATGCTCAGCAACGGGCATCCCCACAAGCTTCCCTGCCCGAAATGGAAGAAATGGGTATCGGTAAGCCTGCTGGCGATAATGATCGCAGGGGCCACATTCGGACAGATGCCGAGGATCAAGGCACTTGTCCCCGGAATAAGCCTCGACATGTTCTTCTGGGTATGCGTCGTGACGGTGGTCATGGCCATCCTGAACATCTTCCCGGCAAAAAGGTACACGAAATTCATCTCCTGGGACATACTGGTCACGATAGCAAGCGCCCTGGCCATAAGCAAGGCGATGTCCAACTCGGGCCTTGCGGACATGCTTGCGAGCAAGCTCACATCGAACATTTCAGGGGATGTCTCGCCCATGGTGGTGCTGGCCGCACTCTATATCACGACAAACATAATCACGGAGCTCATCACGAACAATGCGGCTGCGGCCTTCGCCTTCCCGATAGCCATGTCGGCGGCCACCCAGCTCGGGGTGGACCCCATGCCGTTCTTCGTGGCGATCACGGTGGCGGCATCCGCAAGCTTCTCCACACCGATCGGCTACCAGACCAACATGATAGCGCAGGGCATCGGCAACTACAAGTTCCGGGACTTCACCCGCATAGGCCTGCCGCTGAACATCATTGCCTTCACCATATCGATGATACTCATACCTGTATTCTGGAAATTCTGACAGACATGGAAAACAATATCTACCCAATATTCTCAAAAATGCAGAGCCGCCAGGAAAAGGAGGCGTTCCTCGGACAGAAAGGGATGACCCTGTGGTTCACGGGACTCTCCGGCTCCGGGAAAAGCACAGTGGCCGTTGCCATGGAAAAGGCCCTTGCCGGAAAAGGCATATTCTGCAGGATAATCGACGGGGACAACGTCCGCTGCGGCCTCAACGCCGGTCTCGGATTCTCCCCTGAGGACAGGAAGGAGAACATCCGCAGGGTGGCGGAAGTATGCAAGCTGTTCACACAGACAGGGATAGTCACACTGGCCACATTCATAAGCCCGACACGGGAGCTGCGCGGGATGGCAAAGGAGATCATCGGGGAGGACGACTTCATCGAGGTGTATGTCTCCACCCCGATAGAGGAATGTGAAAGGAGGGACGTAAAAGGCCTGTACGCAAAGGCAAGGCGCGGGGAGATAAAGGAGTTCACTGGCGTCTCCGCACCGTTCGAAGCCCCGCTCTCTCCTGACATAGAGATAGACACATCCGCACTGGACATAGAGGAGAGCGTGGAGAAGATCATCAGTGCTGTAATGCCGAAGATAAAGAAGTAAATCCGGACAACTGTCCCGGCCCGGGAAAAGCGCCGGAGGGCAGAGGGCCACGGGACAGGCAGATAACATAATATATTATAATGGAAGAAAACTACAATCTGAGCCACCTCAAGGCTCTTGAAGCAGAGTCAATCCATATCATCCGCGAAGTTGCGGCCGAATTCCGCAACCCGGTGATGCTGTACTCGATAGGAAAAGACTCGTCCGTAATGGCAAGGCTCGCTGAAAAGGCGTTCTACCCGGGGAAAGTGCCGTTCCCTCTCATGCACATCGACTCCAAATGGAAGTTCAAGGAAATGATACAGTTCCGTGACCGGTACGCAAAGGAGCACGGCTGGAACCTCATCGTGGAGTACAACAAGGAGGCCTACGAGGCCGGCGTCGGCCCGTTCACCCACGGCAGCAAGGTGCACACTGACCTGATGAAAACGCAGGCGCTGCTCGCAGGGCTGAAGAAATACAAGTTCGACGCGGCGTTCGGAGGAGCCAGGAGGGACGAGGAAAAGAGCCGGGCAAAGGAAAGGATATTCTCATTCAGGGACGAGTTCCAGCACTGGGACCCGAAGAACCAGAGGCCCGAGCTGTGGGACATCTACAACACCCGCATACGCGAGGGCGAGAGCATACGCGTCTTCCCGCTGAGCAACTGGACGGAACTCGACATCTGGCAGTATATCAGGCACGAGAACATCCCTATCGTCCCGCTCTATTTCGCGAAGGAGCGCCCTGTAGTAGAAATTGACGGCAACCTGATAATGGCAGACGACGACCGTCTCCCGGAAAAATACAGGGACAAGATACAGATGCGCAAGGTGCGCTTCAGGACGCTCGGATGCTGGCCGCTCACAGGAGCGGTGGAGAGCGATGCGGACACCATCGAAAAGATAGTGGAGGAGATGATGGTCACGACAAAGAGTGAACGCACGACCCGCGTCATCGACTTCGACCAGGAAAGCAGCATGGAACAGAAGAAACGGGAAGGGTATTTCTGATAATACGCCGATAACGTTTTATCAGAAATACCAGGTCCACCCCCTCCGCTCCGCGGAGCCCCCAGGGGGCGTCACCCTCCACCGCCTCCCTCTCCGGGAGGCCCTGTCACAGGCCAAAGGCCTGTTCCGATGGAAAAGACGATGTTTTAAAAATATCCATTTACATTTGACTTGCAATGGAAACAAAGAAACTCAGCATAGAAGAATATCTTGAGCAGGACGAGAAAAAGGACCTGCTCCGCCTGCTCACGGCCGGATCCGTGGACGACGGGAAATCAACCCTCATAGGCAGGCTCCTGTATGACAGCAAAAGGATATATGACGACCAGCTGCAGTCTCTTGAAAGGGACAGCAAAAGGATCGGGAAGGCCGGGGACCACATCGACTACTCCCTGCTCCTCGACGGGCTCAAGGCGGAAAGGGAACAGGGCATAACGATAGATGTGGCATACCGCTACTTCTCGACGAACAAGAGGAAATTCATCATCGCCGACACCCCGGGCCACGAACAGTACACAAGGAACATGATCACAGGCGGCTCTACGGCAAACCTCGCGATAATCCTTGTGGACGCCCGCAACGGAATACTCACACAGACACACAGGCACACCTATCTGGTGTCGCTGCTCGGAATCAAACATATTGTCCTGGCAGTAAACAAGATGGACCTTGTAGACTTCTCTAAGGAAAGGTATGACGAGATAACATCCGAATACACCGGGTTCGCCGGAAGCCTCGGTCTGGACGACATCCTGTGCATCCCGCTCTCCGCCCTGGACGGGGACAACGTCGTGGAAAAGAGCGGCCGCACGCCGTGGTATGAGGGCCCGTCCCTGATGGACTGGCTCGAGACGGTGAAGATAGACAGGGACATAAACATGGACGACTTCCGCTTCCCGGTGCAATACGTACTCCGTCCGGACCTCGACTTCAGGGGATTCAGCGGGAAAATCGCCTCGGGAGTAATCCGGAAGGGAGAGACGGTGATTGCATTGCCGTCAGGCAAGACATCCAGGGTGAAGAGGATAGTCACATACGACGGGGACCTGGAATACGCATTCGCACCGCAGTGCGTAACCCTCACCCTGGAGGACGAGATTGACCTCTCGAGGGGAGAAATGCTCGTAAAGCCCGGGGACAAGCCGTATTCCGGGCACCATTTCAAGGCCATGGTCGTATGGATGGACGAGACCAGGATGGACAGGAACAAGGCGTTCTTCCTTAAGCAGACCACAAACACCACACGGGCGCACATCGGGGACATCGAATACAGGGTGGACGTGAACACCCTCGAGCACCTGCATACTGACGCCCTTGCGCTCAACGAAGTGGGCCTGGTGCACATCACCACCTCGAGCGTGCTGATGTACGACAGCTACAGGGCGAACAAGGCCACAGGCTCATTCATCATCATCGACCCGATAACGAACTTCACCTCAGGCGTGGGGATGATCATAGGGCCTGACGAGGGGGCTGAAGGGAACGGCTCCGGAACCATTGTCATAGACATGGCCGCCCTCGGCATAGGACAAGAGCATTACGATGCCGTCGGGAAAGCCTGCGAATACCTGCGAAGCAAGGGAATCGATGTAAAATGCAAACGATAACACAATGGGAATACTCAAATTCGAGACCCTGCCCGTGAATACCCTCGTAGGGGCGGACAGGAAAACATTCGACAAGATATGCAACGGTGTGAAAATCGACAGGGAATACCTCGGCAAATTCCGCACTACCAACTGCATACAGCATATCCTGGAGCCGTTCTACAGGATAAACGAACGCTGCTGGGAAAAGCTTCCGGAGGTCAGGATGGAAGCACCGGTATTCATCCTCGGGCACTGGAGGAGCGGGACCACATACGTGCATAACGTCATCTCCGGAGACCCGCGTTACGGATACTGTACCACATACCAGACGGTATTCCCGCACCTCATGCTGTGGGGGAGCGGCTTCTTCAAGGCCTGTACGAAACTGTTCATGCCGTCACGACGCCCGACCGACTCGATGGAGCTCGGGCCAGACCTTCCGCAGGAAGAGGAATTCGCCCTTGTGAACATGATGCCCTATTCCTTCTACAACTTCTGGATATTCCCGCAGCTTACCGGCATATACCGTGAACGGTACCTGCTGTTCAACGGCATCTCGCAGCAGGAGCGGCAGGCGTTCAAGGACAGCCTCGACAAGATGATCAGGATAGCCCTGCACACCCAGGGCAAAAGCGTGTTCCTGAGCAAGAACCCGCCGCATACGGGACGTATCGGCACCCTGCTGGAGATGTATCCTGACGCGAAGTTCATCTATCTGGTACGCAACCCCTACACGGTGTTCGAGTCCACGAGGAGCTATTTCGGGAACATCATCAAGTCACTCCAGCTGCAGCAGATTTCCGAGAGCCAGCTGCAGGAAGAGATACTCATCACATACAGGGAGCTCTTCGAGAAATACGAATCAGAAAAAGGGCTTATCCCGAAAGGGAATCTGGTGGAAGTACGGTTCGAAGACTTCGAGAAGGATCCGCTGGAAATGGTCCGGGAGATGTACGGGAAGCTCTCGATCGGAGGTTTCGAAGAAGCGAGGGGCGGCATGGAGAAATATGTCACCGGGCACAAGGGTTTCAAGAAAAACAGGTACAGCTATTCCTCCAGCACCATTGAACTGGTCGAAAAACACTGGTCTGAGGCCATAAAGAAATGGGGATACAGCCTATGAACCTGATACGCAGACCGGTGACGGCAGTGATTGCCCTCATTTGCATAGCAGCGTTCCTGATTTCTGAACCGGCATCATACGCCAGGCGGAAAAAACGTGTCAGAGACCCGGACAAGGTATGGGTATCCGTCCTGGGAGGGCCGTCATACACTCCGGAGGCGTCGTTCGGAATAGGAGGTGCAGCCCTGATGTCCTTCAAGATGGACAAGGAGGACACCGTATCCCAGAGGTCCTTCCTCCCCGTAGGGTTCAACCTATCCCTCAACGGGACAATCGTAGTGGCCGGTGCCGGGACTTTCTTCTTCAAGGAGGACAAGTACCGCCTTTACATGAACTACTCGTTCCGTGACGAGCCGGCAAACTACTACGGCACGGACATGTCCGTCATCGAAAACACTCCCAGAGGCGGCAGCACGACCGGTTTCCACAAAATGCTCCTGCAGCTGAACCCGCGGTTCGTATGGCAGGCAAGACCCGGGTTTTTCGCAGGAGTGCTCGCCGATGTGAACTACACGAAATCCACGGACCTGAATCCTGTGATGCTTGCCGACCCTTATATTTCAAGATTCAGGACAGCGTACCTCAACACCGGATTAGGGGCCATGCTCCAGTACGACACGCGGGATGACGTGGCCACACCTTCCCGCGGTTTTCTGGTGAGCGGCACCGGCAAATTCTACAGCCGGGCTTTCGGAGGGGCATACAACTACCAGATCCTGGAGATGGAATACCGCCATTTCGTCCCGCTTTTCCACCGCCGCAGCGTGCTCGGCTGGACGGCCAAGACCCAGATAGGCTTCAACGACATCCCTTTCACCGAGCTCCCGATGTTTGGCTCCCCTTTCGACCTGAGGGGCTACTACTGGGGAAAATACCGTGACAAGTCAATGATGTACGGCATTGCCGAATACAGGCACATGTTCGGCTCCAACGAGGCATACGAGCGAGGGACATTCTGGTCCAAGCTCGGCTTCGTGGTCTGGGGCGGCATCGGGACCATCGGCGACACCCCTCTCGACTGGAAGAAATGGAAACTCAACTACGGAGTGGGGCTGAGGATACAGATGCAGAAGAACAAGAACTTCCGCATCGACATCGGCCGCGAGCCTGGAGTCAGGGGCATACTTTTCTATATGAACATGACGGAGGCGTTCTGATACTGTCTGATTCTTACACAGGTTTCTCCACTCCCCAGGTCGGTCAAAAAGAAAGGGTCCGGAACGGAAGGATAAAAAAGGAGGGTGAATTCTAAATTTGGATTTTAGAATTCACCCTCCAACGTGTATCAATATTATGTTAATGAAGGTCTTCGGAAATTTTCGGGCAAGGCATCCTAAAGGAAGCGCTTCATACCGCCGGAAGCAGACTTAACAGACGCACCGGATGCCGTTTTCACATCTTCAGGGACAGGGGTCCGGGTATAGATGCTTACATCATCACCTGATGTGAGCGTCAAGGTATTGCCGTCGGCACCTATCTCATAAGCATATCCTGCACTCCATGGCTCACCGTCGCTGTAGGTACCGCTGACGGTCCCGTTCTCGGCAGAGAAACTGCCCGAATACCGTACATATACGGAAGTCTCCACCCGCTGGTACAGGTCAAAGGCCCCGTCTGCCCCGAATGAGACATATACATCGAAATCCCCTGCCGGGTCCGTGCCGTTCCACGAAGTAAGGTGCCACTCACCTACTATTCCCCGGTCAACGGAAGCAGGATTGTCCTTGTTGCATCCTGCAAGGAAAAAGGCCGAAACGGCAGCGACTATACAGTAGATATATTTTTTCATCATGCAAATACGTTTATCAGTTTATAACCATCCCCCGTTCGACGCTCCGGCACCGCGGGCTATCACGGCAAACTCTTTCGTGACCTCGATACCGCCCATTATGGTATCCGATCCGGGTCTTTTGCCTCCGGCCACGGCACTGACCTTTATGTGTGCGACACCGGGATTATTGCACCTGATCATCAGCTGTCCGTTGTACATCTGCGGCTCGGCAGGCATGCCGAGCTTCTCCATGTCATCCGCCGGAATCTCCACCCCGGTATAGGTCAGGTCCTCTGCAGAACCTCCGAAATACTGGGTCAGGGTAACAAGTTCAAGACTGCCGACCGGTATCTTCAGGCACGGTGTACCTTCTATCTGCATAAGGAGCTGGTAGGCATCCACAAGGCCGGTCCCCATTTTTCCGACATAGTCCTCAAGATTGAGCACAGCTCCGGTAGTCTTGGTTCCTTCGAACCTTGAATCTATTTCATTCACTGATGTCAGCAGCTTGGATATGAACTCCTCACGGGTCAGTTTCTTGCCTTTCTGCAAGGCATACGAGAGTCCGAGCGCCGCCACGCCGGACACATGCGGACAAGCCATCGAGGTGCCCTGCATGTACCCGTAGTCATCGCCTGAAATCTCTGACACCAAGGTTGAGAGCACTCCTGCCCTCTCGCCGCCGGCATGGCCTGTAGTCTCCCCTCCCGGGGCGGCGATGTTACAGCCGTCGCCATAGCAGGTATAGTATGCAGGCAGGCCGTCCGGGCCGACTGATGTCACAGAAATGCAGTCACGGTAGCCTCCCGGGTAGTTGGAGTACGGATTGGACTCGTTACCGGCCGAAAATATCGCGATTCCGCCTTCTACGGCTTCGGACTTGTTGGTTTCTGGGTCCAGGAAATATTTGATCGCCTCCATTTCGGCAGGAGAGAAAGCCTCATAGTCCCTGTCGGAAGTTATAGGGGTTCCACCGACATTGCCGTATGAACACTGTATTATCGCAGCGCCATGTTCGGCGGCGTACACTATGGCCTGGCCCACTGACCTGTCCGTGGCGTTCTGTGTCCCGGAGAATATCTGGCAGGACATGATGCGTATGCCGTCTCCTGCACCGGTACCGCCGGCCACGCCTGCGACACCGATACCGTTATTGTTCACGGCAGCCACTGTACCGGCTACATGCGTCCCGTGGCCGGAGTCCCCGTCCGTCACCCCGTTAACGGTCTCGGTCTTGTCCCATGAGACAGGGCAGTTCTCGGCGAAATTCCAGCCGTGAATATCCTGATACCCATATGCCTCGGACGGATTCGGGTTGGTCCACATGTTGTCGGCAAGGTCGGGATGCGTATATTTCACGCCCTCGTCCACTACCGCCACTATCACACGGGGATCGCCCCCGGTAATCTTCCAGGCCTCGGCAACATTTATATCAGCCCCGGCAAGCGAAGTCTGGGAAATGGCCTGGTCGGCATTGTTGATATAGTGCCACTGCCACATCAGCTCCGGGTCATTGAAGTCAGAGCGTACCATGGCCCGTGTCTGCGCCGGTGCTGCCCCTCCCAGCGGGAAGGCCTCGCCGGAGAAAGTTTTCGTGCGCTCCTTGTTGAACTGTATTGTAGATACCTCCGCCATAGGAGCCAGCATGCGGGCAGCTTCGTCAAGATCCTGGCTTTCATCGAAATGGAGTACATACCATCTGTGAAGTCCGGCCGAACGCCTGTTCTTTTCGAATTTCGCGTCATAGGGGAACAGCCGTCCGAAGGAAGTCACATTGATGTCAGCGAAAACTTCATCTACGCCGGAGATTCCGGAACGGGTCGCGACAGATTTTGTGGCAGCACTTCCGGACACAGTCTCCTCTATATGAGCCACAGCTTCATCGCTGAACTTTACAAGAAGGGTACCCTGTTCCGAGCTGTAAGAAGTATTGCATATCTTCTGCAGCTCAGGCCGGAGCTCCTCCGGGGAGGGCTGCTCATGCAGCTGCTCTGCAGTGCAGGAGGCCAGCAGGACTGAAACCGTTGTCAGAAATATATTCCTGTATTTCATATTCTATTCGTATCAATTAACGTCGGTTCGACGAATTACATTTACTATATTAAACTAATATTCAAGGTTTTAGAGACTGTTACATAACCCGTTCGCGGCTACCTGCCCTGACACCTGTCCCGTGAATCTCCCCGGAACCGGCATTATAATGCAGGGCCGATGTGCTGACGGTAGCCCCTGCCTTCCTTACAGAAGGGGCTGATGCCGGTACAGGATTGTTCACCAGATTCTCAGGTGTCCTGTCCTTCTGGCCGGAAACCCCTGCCCCGCTGTATTGAGGAAGCTCTACGAAATTCCTTGGAGTGAAGCCCTGCATGGCCTGTCTGCGCATCGAGGCAATCTTCTCCACTGCAGCTCCAGGCAGGCCTCCCTTGTCCTTCTCAGGATCTACAAGCATCATCTCTGTCATCAGGCTGTACGGAGTGCCGGCAGACCCTGTAAACAGATACGAGAAGGTAAGTCCCTGGCCAGAGGCTGCCGGGGATGAGACGCAATACAGATATCCGTCATATACCTCCCCAATGAACATGCAGTATCCCTGTGAATAGATATAGGTGTTCTCCAGCGGGATAAAGCCCAGGATAACGTTTTCCCCGTTATACACACCGCTTGTCATATCCTCCTGGACATACAGGGCAATGGCTCCGTTGTATCCGGAGAATGTGCCGGAATTAGGCATATATCCGCCAAGCATCACACCGCCTTCCTCGAAATCAAGCCCGGAAAGCCCTTCTATATTGAGAAGCGTCAGGGAGCTTGTGCTGAGTTCAGTATTCTGTGTCATGTTCACCTGGCCTATCTTCCTGCGTTCTATGCTCTCTCCCATCAAGTCGATGGCATAATAATTCCAGTCTGTGGATATCAGTTCATTGACAGTAGGCTGCTCATTGGATGGAACGAAATCCTCATAGTAGAACACCTCTTTGCCCGGGTTGTATTCCCCGGTGGTCCTGATAGTGGCGGTGACTACGGAAGTCACATACCCGTTGAATGCCCTCATGACCAGAGTGTATTCACTGTCTCCGTTCAGTCCGGTCAGCATCCTGCTGAAGTGTCCTCCATTGATGTCGGCAAGCTGCTCGTCCGTAAATGCGGTCCCCTGGACATCGAGCACCTCGTTCAGGTCAGCCCCGTCAATGCGGTCGGATCTGAACAGCCCGTAGGACGCAGACTCGATACCTTCCCCGTAGGCAAAGAATTTGGCCGAATTGTCAGGGGTGATGCCCTGTCCGGCATATTCGTTCGTCGCCTCAAGGCCTATTTTCAGGATGACAGGACGTTCCTCGCCTGCAGTTACGTAACCGAATGTGGTATAGACGTAGCCGCGCATTGTACTTTCATCATCATAGACACAGCCCACAAGCGTATAGATTCCTGTCCCGCCTTCCATCGATTCTACCTTTATGACACCGGAGGCACCTTCTGCCGGAGCTTCCAGGACAGCATCAAAATCCTGGGCTGCATCCATTTCCTGTGCCTGGAGACTGGCCGTACCGTCATCAAGGGCGCCTTCGAAGAACGAGTATTTCAGAGACCTGGCATCCGAGGCGAAAGTAGCGGTGATATCCACCTTCCCGTCAGACGGCTCGGTGCTGGAAAGCGTCACGGTATAGTCCTTCTCCTCCACTCCGGGAAGAAGGATGCGGAGCATGCCTTCACGGTTCCCGTAATAGAATGTACCCGGATTGCTCTCCTGCTCGATCATTATGCTCTGGGCAGGGAACGTGATGACACCGTCCTCCAGTGTACCGTACTGCGCCGCAGACTCGTCCATGGAGAAGTTCTCAGGTACATTGGATGCGATATATATCTCCCCGTCAGCGCTCAGCAGGGTAAGCCCGGTGGACTGATAAGGTATGTACACACGGTTCGGATCGCGCGCATCAATCACTGTCCACACATTACGTGACTCATACGAGACACTGCTGCTTCCGGCAAGGGCTGTCATGAAATCACTCCCGTAGACTTTCATCCTGTAATACCCTTTGATGTCTTCCCTCTGGTACAGTTCGGACTCCACTTCCGGATAAGGGTTGAAGCTGGAAGAGGAGAGAGAATACATGTTGCTTATGATATTGTCCCTCCACTTTGCCTTGGCGCCTTCCCCGGCATCCGGGTAAGGCACCCACCCGGCACGTATGACGGAAAACGACAGGCTCGTGGACCGTTTCCCGTACACCTCGATATAATGCGGGTCTTCTATGCGTATATTGCATGTATATTCGACACCCACTTCGGCATCCGGGAAAGAGACCGTAAACTCCGTCTCCTGCTCGCCCGGGCCGAAGAATATGGGATCTATCTCGAAAAT
Organism: uncultured Bacteroidales bacterium; assembly: GCA_944326305.1. Lineage (GTDB taxonomy): Bacteria > Bacteroidota > Bacteroidia > Bacteroidales > UBA932 > Cryptobacteroides. The sequence continues at coordinate 104,269 of CALVDL010000007.1, read as the reverse complement.
ATCCTCGGCACTTGCCTCTACCGTGACAGGGACGGTGATGGCGTCGACATACCTTGTCCTGCGTACCCTGTATGTGACCTCAGGGGTCTCAGACGGGTCCAGCTCCACCTCTGTCGCGGATGTCTGGGTAGGGAAATACACCCCATAGTTGTCCGGATCCTCGCCGGCACCGGAGATATAGTCCGGCTCTTCCGTGCAGGCGGCCGTGGCGACCGTCGCAAGGAAAGCCCATAGAATATATTTTAACGTCTTCACGATGTTCTTTTTTTTTTTCAAATGTTAATAAGAGCTGTCTTCAACTATCCCCTCCATGGCGTGACCCGACCGGAAGGGTCAGGATTGTTCTGGTTCGCTATGGCCGGATTGTTCTGCACCTCGCTGCGTATTATCACGAAGTTCCAGTACGGGGCGCGTCCGTCCACATTCAGGCGGTAGGAAGCCGGAGCATTGGTGCCCACATAGCCGCGCCTGCTGGACATATTGAGACGCTTCATGTCGAACATCACGATACCCTCTCCCCAGAACTCGATACGCTTCTGGAGAATCAGCTCGTTGATGAAGTTCTCAAGCGTGGTGGCCCTGGACGAACAGTCGTAGGTGACATCGTTCATCATGCGGTATGAGGTCATGAAATCGTTCAGCAGGCTGATCCCTCCCGGGAGGTCACCGGCCTGGGCCGTAGCCTCGGCCTCTATGAAATACATCTCTTCCACACGCATGCAGCAATGGTCGGCAGCCCCGCCCACATTGTATGAGTCATATGCCCCCTGGGCAGGACGGAACTTGATATTGGCATAGTCGGCAAGCGACTTCGCAAAATATTCGTCTGAATCATCCCTGCAGCTCTTGTATGCATAGCTGCCGCGATCAGGGTCAAGCCATGAATGGCGGCGGAAATCGTTGATGTTTATACTGTTGTACAGATTCCTGTTTATTCCCCGGCCTGCATGGTACAGGGACCAGTCATTTTCACAGCTCATGTGGGCGGTGAAGCAGAAAAGGTTTGCAACGCTCTCGCTCGGAAGGGCGAGGCCCCAGATCCAGGCATTGTTGGAGCCGGCATTGTTGAACCCGTTCACAGGGTCTTCCCACTGGTCCTGTGTAAGCGGGGTGCATCCGCTGGCGGTAATGGCCCTGCGTGCATATTCCGCCGCACTCTTATAAGCCGCCACGGACTCGGATGAATTGCCGGCGTCCGCAAAGGCGGTTCCCCTCTCAAGATATGCGCGTGCCTTCATCCCGTAGACAAAGGCCAGGCTTATGGTATATTTGTCCGGAGCGGTATATGTAGCGAGAAGCTGCTCTGCCATGTCCAGGTCAGGGAAGATGATGTCGTTGTAGATGTCATCGACTTTCGCCCTCGGGTTGTTCTTCGCCTGCGCCTCGGTAGTCTCCGGAAGCACTACAGGGACACCGAGCCCGAGCACATTGTCGCCCTTGGTCACCGTGTTCGGCTTGAACTCGTACAGGCGCACGAGGTCGAAATAGAACATGGCCCTGTATGCATACGCAAATCCCAGGTATGACCTTTCGTCCGAACCGAGGGACGAGATGTCGGAAGCGTCAATCTGGCTTATCACGCTGTTGGCCATCATTATCCATCTGTAATAGTTGTCCCATGTCAGGGCTCCTACGGCATAGTCCGAGCCGAGGGACTCGTTTGTCCCCCACTGCGTGAACCAGTCATAGCCGATATTTCCCGTCACGACAAGGTCCCCCGTCATGGATTCCGTGGCAAGGTGGATCGCAGGCAGGGAGAAATCCCATGCCGCGCCCTGCTGTGCATATCCGGTTGAACCCGCCTGCACAAGCGCAGCCGGGATACCGCGCAATGTAGTCTCCAGGGTGACCTGCTCCTCGGTAGCGACATCTGTAGGGGTCGCTTCCTTTATACAGCCGCACACCAATGCACACGCTGACACTGCAGCGGCTGACATTTTCAATATATTGCTCATATACGTCAGTTTCATTTTACAATCATTAGAACTGTAGGTTTATACCTCCTGATATGGTCCTTACCGGAGAATAGGAAGCCTGGGTAGTGGCTCCGGAATATGAGTAGCGCGGATCGAAGCCCTGCCTCCTGGACCAGTACCATACATTGTCACAGGCCAGATATACGCGGATCCTTTCCACCCCGAACTTCCTGGTTATCTTTGACGGAAGAGTATATCCGGCATTGATGTTCTGCAGGTTCAGATAGCTTGCGTCAGTCAGGAAACGGTCTGACTGGGCATTCTGGTTCTGGTCCTCGTACTGCAGCCTCGGAATGTCAGATGAGGTGTTGTCCGGGCTCCATGCCTTCAGGATGTCCTTGTGCCAGTTCATGCCTGTGGACCTGTTCGCCGGAGAATACATCGACGAAGAATAGCCGGAATCGTATGCAAGACCTCCTATCTGGTAAGTGAAGGATATGCTGAAGTCGAACCCGTGGACGCTGAGGCTCGTCCCGAAACCTCCGTACAGGTCAGGGATCGGGTTGCCGCAGAGATAGTCGGTCGCCTGGGCGTACTCCGTCGTGGTCACCCTGCGTCCTGTAGGGTTCCCTTCACCGTCGGTCTCGTCCATATACCACATCGACAGCCCCTCATCCGAAACGCCCGCATACTTTTTCATATAGAATGTATACATCGGAAGGCCATCGCCATAGAAGGACGTGCCGCTCACATAGCCCTGGTATCCTTCCACTTCCCTGGTGCGGCGCTCTTCCGGAAGCATCGTGATCTTGTTGCGCAGGTGTGTCATATTGAGGTTAATGTCCCACTGGATGTCCTCGGTACTTACCGGCGTGAAGTTCAGCTCGACTTCAATACCGCTGTTGCGCATGTCTCCGACATTGGCATAATATGAGGAATATCCCATTGACGGTGCGACAGGGAATGACAGAAGCATGTCGGTGGTCTTACGGAGGAAATAGTCGATGCCTCCGTATATCCTGCCGCGCAGCAGGCCGAATTCAAGTCCGACATTGAAATTGGAGTTGGTCTCCCATGTGATGTCCTCGGACCCCTTGCCGCTGAACACGGTGGACACCTCGCCGTTGGCGTTCTGGATGGAGTATGTGTCCGTATAACGGAAATTACCGATGTTGTCATTTCCCTGGGATCCCAATGAAGCCTTCAGCTTGAGGTTGTCGAGCCATTTCCTGGTGTCCTCCATGAAATTCTCCGAAGAAATGATCCATGCGCCTCCCACGGACCAGAAATTTCCCCAGCGGTGGCTCGGATGGAACCTTGACGAAGCGTCGCGGCGGAACGATGCAGAGAAGAAATACCTGTCGGACCAGTCATACATCACCCTGGCGAAATAGCCTTCATTGAAATATTCGGACCGGTAGGAGTTCGCGCCCTGGGTGTCGATTATGGCACCGGCAAGCTCGTCATTGTCCTGGGTGAGCATATGGCTCTTGCTGGCGGAGAGGACAGACGTTACGGCACTGTAGTACTCATGGCCTATCATCACATTGATATTGTGCCTGTCTATCTGCTTTGTCCAGTTCAGAATCTGCTGGGTGTTGAACTCCAGCTGGCGCTGGTGGCCCTTGGATATGAGCCCCTCGTCAGTGGCGAACTGGCCGAAATAAGGGTTCATGATAGAAGTGGAGCGGGTCTCGTCCAGGGAGACGCCACCGTTCACGGTAAACTTGAAATCCTTGAGGAATGTAATGTCAAGGTATCCTGTACCGTTCAGGGCATTGCCTTCAGAAGCATTGGTATTGAGAAGATTGTCGGAAATCGCATTGCTGTTGGTGAAAAGTGCCCTGGTCATCCCGGCATTCTCGCCGTAGTCATAGCGTTTTATCCCGTCTTCAGTATAGAGGATCTGCCCGTCCCCACCCCTGATATAAAGAGGGTAGATAGGCCCCATGGTAGAGGTGAACGCAAAGATGTTCCCGGAACTGCTGGCAGAGCCGTCGGCTGAAATCTGGTTGTACTTGAACCGTGCATAGGTGGCATTTATACCCATCCTGAGCCAGCTCTTGGCATCATAGTCCACCTTCGCACGTGCAGTGATCCTCTCCATGTCCGAATTGTAGACAATCCCCTGGTCGTTGAGGTAGCCGATGGAGGCATACACCGAAGTCTTGTCCCCGGAGCCTCCTATGCTGACATTGTATTCCTGGCGCAGGGAGTTGCGGTAGGCGGCGTCTGTCCAGTTGTCCGGACGTACATAGTATTCCTCGCCGGCATATACCAGCCTTCTCCCGAGGGTCGCCGCAGGATTCACCTTCCCGTTTATACCGATGAACTGCTGGCCTTCCGGAAGCGTATATACCATATAGCCGAGCCCTCCGTCATTTGCAGGGCCGGTGAGGTTCTGGTTGGCAAGGTTGTGCGCCTCCATGACACCCATGCCCGAATCCAGATAGTAATTCCTGAGGGCAGAATAATGGAGCTCGTAGAACTGGGCAGGGTCGGTAATGTATTCGTAGTCGCGGACGGCACGCGAGTTCACGCCCCATTTCGCATCCACGGTGATGACAGCCTCCTTTGATTTGGCCTTCTTGGTAGTGATCATCACGACACCGTTGGCGCCCCTGGCACCATAAAGTGCATTGGATGCCGCGTCCTTCAGGACTGTCATGCTCTCTATATCACTCGGGTTTATATTGTTCAGGTCTCCGGAATAAGGCATGCCGTCCACCACCCAGAGAGGGTCATTGCCGGCATTGAGGGAACCGAATCCCCTGATACGTATCTGCGGGCTCGACCCGGGCTGTCCGGAAGTGGTGACAAGCTGGACACCGGCCACCTTGCCGGCCAGGGACTGGGCAACGTTGGCCTGCTGGGTCTTGGATATGTCATCCGACTTGATCACGGCAGCAGATCCAGTGAAAGCCTCCTTCTTGGCTGTACCGAATGCCACGACGATGACCTCGTCTATCAGCTGGGAGTCCTCTTCAAGGACAATGTCAATCACAGAGCGCCCGTCAACGGCAATACGCTGCTGCTTGTATCCGATGTTGGAGACGATAAGGGTCCCGTCGGCGGGAACCTCAATAGAATATTTTCCATCCAGATCGGTAGTAGCTCCGGTCAGCACTCCTTCTATCTGGATGGCTGCGCCTATCACAGGCAGACCGGACTGGTCAGTCACTCTGCCTGTCACCCCGATCTCCTGCGCGAAAACCGTAAAGCCAGCACACAGAGTGACCGACAGCATAATGAGAAGTTTTTTTAACATAAATATTTGATTTGTACTAAATTGCACTAAAACAAAAGCATGGTTGGCTTTCAGTCCTGGCCCTAAATAACCCTCCCGATGCTGGCCGTGAGCCGAGCCGGTATCAGGGAGGGTTATCAGTTAGTATTGACCGGAAGCCGGTCTTTCACATTAAGTTATCAATAATCGGTATCAGGATAGTCGTTGGTCTCTGAACCGGAGTAATCGGTAAGAGGCCCCTGCCATTCTATGGTAAATACATTTCCGGTACCGCTCGTTCCCGTCATTTCACCGGTATAGTCATATAACGGATAAGTCTCTGTCATAGAGAACTGGATCTTCCAGACCTTATCATCTCCCCGGCTTATGGAAATCTGCGCCTGTTCAGGAGTTATGGATGAAGGAGAATTAGACCACGACGGCTGTACCGGGCTTGCGAACTGTGTCTGCTGAAGAAGTCTTCCATACGGGCTGTATGAAATGCTCCAGTAAAGGCCTTCCGTATCCTGGCTCAGGTCTTGCCCTTCAGAAGGGACAAAAGAAGCAGGAAACATCAGAAGAGGTATGTATGTCCGGTCGGTCTCAACATTGGATCCGCTCCATCCCTCAGGGATGAAATAGAAGAAATAGGCATTGAAGGTATCGACATTGGTTCCCTGGTATCTCCATGTATAATTGTTCTGAAGGCGCATCTCCACCCTTTCTATAGTCTGTTCCAGACGTACGGTACCATCAGGTTCCGTAATGATGATCCTCGGTCTTACCGGCTCTACCGGCGTAAGGTCCGTATCTTCAGCCACGGCCGTTGCCACCCCGTACCATTCGCAATTGATAGAGGTCCCGTCGGAGAAGGTCACGGAAGCATACATATAGGTCTTGTCCCCTACCTTGTCGACATACACCGTACCTTTGGCCCCGTCGGCAGCCTCAGTAGTGGTATAGTTCTTATAATCATATAAATAGAACGTGCATCCCGGTCCTGGGACAACCTCCTGTCCGATCTGTGAATCCAGAAAACCGAACCTTACCGCAAAGTCGTCATCCTTAAGGGCCTCAGGAGTATCCGCATCGGCCGGCCCGAACATCAGCGAGTTCGAACCATTGGCACTGTAGAGGAACACCCTGGAAAGGGCTGTCTTCACAGGCTCGGCTCCTTCTCCGGCAGGGGTGAGGCTTAACATGCCGGAAGCGTCATACCCGCAGGAAAACTCCAGGGAGCATTCCGCACGCAACCTCCTGCCGCCTGCTGTAGCATCGAGGGAAACCACCAGGAACTCCCTCTGCGAACGTATTTCCTCTGACAGGGTCAAGGTGCCTGTCACCGTCCCGGACCCGGTGGTAAAGTCTCCGCAAGCAACGGATATATCGGCAGGATCGGCCGTCGCGAGATCAACTGTCGCCTTGAAAGTGCCGTCCTCGGAGACGAGGAGGCTCTCGGACAGGTCTATGGTGAAGGCCGGCGTTTTGTCACCGGACGGTTCAGTGACCCCGCTTTCAGAATAGAAATAATAGACAGTCCTCTGCTCCGGCATATTCCTCCAGGCAACGGCACTGCCTATGGTGTTTATGGTGCCGTCAAGTTCGTACTGGTTCGATAGCTCCGCCAGGGCAGCCTCGGTGCAGGTACTGTTATATCTGGCAAGAAGGGTCTTTCCGGACTTCAGTGTCACTTCGACATAAAGGTTGAGTACCGATGTCTGTTCCACCAGGTCAGCGGAAAGGCTGATGCTCTCCACATCATTCATAGTCTCCTTCCTTACGGTCACATCCCTGTACGATACGGAGAACTCGTCATTCTCCGTATCCACCGTACCGCCCGGGTTACGGACAGTCACGGCCAGGTATTCTTCACCGGACTCCTCCAGGTCCCCTACCCCGGCAATGCCGGCTGCAGGAGATAGATAGAATGTATAGAGGTCGGTATCCTCCACCTCATAGATTGCAGAGTTTATGTCCACAAGGGCACCGCCGTCATACTGGATCTGGTCTTCCAGTTTCACCGGAGGTTCAGTACCGGGGTCTTCCCCGTTTATTCCCTTCTCGCATGAGCCCAGTCCAAAAACTGTCGCTAAGGCCGTGCAGAACATAGCCAATGTTCTTGAGACACTATATGTTTTCATAGTATATGTTTTTAGACGTCAATAATTTGTGAAACTATCTGGAGGACCGGCGGCTTACCGGGAATGACACTGTCCTTATGTCGACATAAGGATACACGTCAGCAATCAGGAATGCCGGTCTTCCGGCTGTCCGGACAGATGCGGAAGCATTCTGTGTACCGGACGGGAGGACAGGGGAGGATGTATCCCCATTGAGCCATACCGGGCCTGTCCAGCTGCCTGAGATGGTGTGCTGCAGCACATCCTTGCCATTGACAGAGAAAGTGTACCAGTTGTCACCGCCTTCAGCCTTGGATATGGTCACCGTACCCTCATAGATGCAGGCGAAAAGATCTACCGTGGCCCTGTTGAGAGGTCCGTTGATCTGGAAATTACCGCCGTCCTCGGTGGTTATAGGATCACCGTTGTCATCGTATGTCTTCTGGTTTTCGGCAAGACCGTACGGGAACCCGTTGCCGATGATGTTGACGATGCTGCTGTACCTTGTACCGTCAGTGCCGGCCGTACCGGTATAGCCGCGGACACAGACACCAGGTTTCATCTGGGCCGGATAGCGGTTGGCGGTGACAGTATATACCCCAGGGGTAATATGGTCTTCGGTACCCGGCTCGACAAGAAGGTCGAACCTGATGATGTCTCCTTCACGGAGCTTCCCTGTCTCAGGGAAATCGTCATCCGGCTCGAAATAGCCTGTCCCGGCCCCGATATCGATAACCTGGTAACCGCACGCCTCTCCCACAGGGTTGAACATTTCAGTGTTGTCTATGTCATCGACATCTATCATGCCCAGGCCGGCGGCATAGATCTGCGTACGAGGAGAGCATGATGCACCAGGCAGATAACCCAGGTCCATTTCCACGTTGGTGGTAAGGTTGGTGGAACCGTCATTGCCGTCATCACCGGACTCGTCCGTGACAGATATCGGTCCTTCGAACGCGCCCGTTATAGTATGCCCGTCAGTTGACTCGATGTCAAAGACAAAACGGTATACCTTGTCACCGGTATGCGTCACCGTGACAGTACCGGACTGCGCGAATGAATACTGGCCGACCTGGGTCTGGTCATCATATGTCACATAGGTGCCGAACGGCATGATCATAGACATTATAGGCACTTCGACCTCTGTCCCGATCAGAGCCGTACCCTGCGCCAGCGTCTCGCTTATATTATAGATACCTGCCGGTATCACAATCTCCCTGGTGTCGTCACTGAATGTTTCGGTAAACAGGGCGACTCTCATCGCATAGCCGTAAGGTTCATTATTGGAGCCCTTGATGTCATACATGGTCACCTCGAGAAGCCCGGCCCCCACGCCATACACGTCTCCGGAATAAACGGCGTTCGCCATTCCACCCTTTGTCCCCTCGGGATTGTCTTCAGACCATGTCGGCACACCGTCGAACACCACATCATCGCCTATAAGCGGCAGGGAGGAAGTCACAGTGCCGTTGGAGATGTTGAGCTCCCCGGTATATGTGATGGTCCGGTCGTTGCCGTCCATGTCGATGAATTCCGCCGTAACGGTATAGTATCCGTTGTTGTCATATGTGACAGTCACAGGCCCTCCGTTGAGTTTCAGGTCCGTAACTGTCCCGTCTGCGGCACAGTAGGAGACAAAGCTGTAGTTAGGGGCACTGTAATACGTCTGCTCCTTGCGGTCTGCGCTCTCGGTGAAGGTCCCTGTAGGGAAATCTTTCCAGTCTTCACCGGCTTTACCGTAAAAGTCCAGGGTAAGTATATATCCTTCACCCTGCGGAGTGAAATTGTTGCCTGCAAATGATCCGGTCCAGCCTTCAAGGTTCGTCAGGGCCATATAATAGTCAGATGTCCCGGCCCCTGTCTCCGCCGGGCCCATATAATAGAAGAAAATCTGCTTGTCAAGGACGATGTCACCGTCAGCCTCATCCTCAGCATCCCTGACACAGATCCCGTCGAAATGCGCGAGCAGGGTTTCCCCACTGGTCATGGACACATCAATATCCATCACGGCAGTAGTAGTGGAGGTCAGAGTAAGGGACAACGAACTCCTGGAGACATTGTCCGGAGTTTCTGAAGAAATGTCTATATTCTTGTACTGGAGGCTGTTCCCCTGGGAAAGCAGGTCGATATCCCCAGAAGGGGTGCCGGTCACGACCTTGATATAGTCGTCGGCAAGAAGGATAGCATCAAGGGTCACGAGGCCCTTTGTCGGAGAAAAGTAAAAGGTATATACCTTGTCCTCTACGGTATATACGGCAGACTCGATGCTGCCTTCCTCATCACAGTAGATAAATGTGTTGCCCCCCCCTAATTCAGGAGACGGGGTTTCTGACGTACATGACCACATAAGTCCTGCACCGAGGATCCCGGACACAGCGGAAAATGCAGTTAAGCCGGCAGAGCGGAAAAGTGTTTTTAACATATAAACAGATATAAATAGAATGTGTATCCCCATCAATGGGGAGCAAATGTAATATATTTATCCTTTAAAATGCAACATCCAGCGATATATTTAGCCCCATTACGGAATTATTTCCATGCTTTCACGATTTCTGTTTTTATCCATACTGCAGAATTCCCTTTATAATTGAAACGGATTTTCCGGACAGCCGGTTACATAATCCGGCAATCTGCGCGAGGGAAGGTAAAAACATATAAAAATCAAAAATGTCCGGGAAATTTCCCGGACATGGCGTCATTTCTTCCTTATTACGTTCAGGCCGTCCCTGAGCGGCAGTATCACGGATTCGACACGCGGGTCGGAGACGACCATATCGTTGAAACGCGATATGCCGAGGGTCTGCCGGTCCTGCGGCATGGGGTCCTCGAAGACCTTGCCGTCCCACAGGACATTGTCGGCAAGGATGAACCCTCCCGGACGGACCATGTCGAAGACAAGGTCATAATATTCGCAGTACTCCCTTTTGTTGGCATCGATATAGACCATATCATAAGACCATGCCTCCCCGTTCCCGCCAGAGGCAGACGCCTGCTCCCTGAAACGGCGGAGGGTCTCCTTGGCATCACCTACATGAAGGGTTATCTTGTCCGACAGGCCTGCCCGTCCGAAACCTTCAAGTATAAGGTCTTCCAGTTCGTCATTGACCTCCAGTGTATCGAGGTGCCCGTCCGCAGGCAGCCCCATGGCCATGCATACGGCAGAGTATCCGGTGAATGTGCCCAGCTCGAGGATGCGGCGTGCCCCGGACATCTGCACCAGCATGGTCATGAAACGGCCCTGGACAGGGCCCGTGAGCATCCTGGCATGGCTGGTCCGGACATTGGTCTGCCGCACAATCCACTCCAGAGCGGCTGTCTGCCGGGTGCAATGCCCGATTATATATTTCTCCGCTGCATCCATGGGCCCGTTGAATCAGCATCAATAGACATAGCTCTTTACATCATCCGCGGTGATCCTGTCGCCGGAGAGGATGAGAAGACGCTCCACGACGTTGCGGAGCTCACGGATATTCCCGGTCCAGCTCTTGTCTATAAGCATCTGCATGGCCTCCGGAGTGACTTCCCTGCGGGAAAGCCCTGTCTCGGAAGTTATCTGGTCTATGAAGAAATTCACGAGAAGCGGAATGTCGGACTTGCGCTCATCCAATGAAGGGACCTTGATTACAATGACACTGAGGCGGTGGTACAGGTCCTCCCTGAAATTGCCTTTGGCTATCTCCTCCTTCAGGTTCTTGTTGGTGGCGGCAAGGACACGGACATCCACCTGTATGTCCTTGTCGCTTCCCACACGGGACAGTTTCTTTTCCTGGAGGACGCGCAGGACTTTCGCCTGGGCGGCAAGGCTCATGTCCCCTATCTCATCGAGGAAAAGCGTTCCGCCGTCGGCCTGCTCGAACTTCCCCTTGTGCTGCTTGATGGCTGAGGTGAAGGCTCCCTTCTCATGGCCGAAAAGCTCGCTCTCTATCAGTTCCGACGGAATGGCCGCACAGTTCACCTCTATGTATGGCATCGCACTGCGGTGGCTCTTCTGGTGGAGGCTGCGGGCCACCAGCTCCTTGCCGGAGCCGTTGGCCCCCGTTATCAGGACCCTCGCATCTGTAGCGGCGACCTTTTCAATCATCTCCTTGACCTTCATGATAGGCTCCGACTCGCCTATCATCTCCTGTCCGTACACTTTCTTCTTGAGGATCTTCGCCTCCTTGACGAGGGACACCTTGTCCGTTGCATTCTTTATCGTGATAAGTATCCTGTTGAGGTCCAACGGCTTCTGAATGAAGTCGAAGGCCCCCTTCTTGATACATTCTACGGCCGTGTCTATGTCCCCGTGTCCGGAAATCATTATCACGGCAGAATCAATGCCCTCCTCATTGAGCCTGTCAAGCACCTCAAGCCCGTCCATATTGGGCATCTTGATGTCGCAGAAAATGGCATTGTACTTTTCCTTCTCCGCCATTGCACATCCCGTGGCGCCGTCTTCGGCCACATCCACCTCGTATCCCTCGTCCAGAAGGATCTCTTTCAGGGAGTTGCGTATGGAACGCTCGTCATCAATAACTAAAAGTCTCACAATCAATAAGTTTTCAAATTCCTATGATCCGCACCCTTGTATTTTACGGTACGTTTCAGCGGTATGTTCATCCCTTCCGTACGCTCGAGCCAGTCGTAAAGATCGTCCGCAAGCTGCTTTATCGTATCCTGGTATTCCGGCTCGGCTATCAGGTTCTTTGTCTCATACGGGTCGTTCTCGAGGTCATAGAACTCGTTGGTGTCCCATACCCCGTGGTAGCGGATATACTTGTACCTGTCCGTCCTGACCCCGAACGTTGTAGGCGTCTGCGGGAAATCGTATTCCCAGTAATATTCGTAGTATATCCTTTTCCTCCAGTCGTCTACAGTCTGCCCCTCCAGCAGCGGCAGCATAGACCGGCCCCTCATCTGCGGAGCCTTCCCTATACCGCAGGCCTCCATTACGGTAGGGGCTATGTCGATGTTCTGTACCATCTCCTTGACCACCGTGCCCGGCTTGATTATTTCAGGGCAATACGCCAGCATCGGGACACGTACGGAGGCCTCATAGAAGGTGCGCTTGTCGATGAGGCCGTGCTCACCCCAGCAGAAGCCGTTGTCACCCATATATATTATAAGTGTGTTCTTGTCCAGGCCTGTCTCCCTGAGGTAGTCGAGCAGACGTCCTATGGAGGCGTCCATGCTCGTCAGGGTCTGGCAATATCTGCGTGCCTCGGTCTCCCAGTCGGTGCGGCCCAGGTAGCTGTAGTCCACACCGTGCCAGCTTTCCCTCTGCTGCTTCACCCAGTCCGGAAGGCGGCCTTCACCGTACCATTCGTCACCCCTTGCAGGAGTGCCTGAGGCGTCCTTCGAAGGTATGGAATGGAGCCCGTACTCAGGGGTATGGAAATTCTCCGGCTCCGGGATTTCCTTGTCCTTATATACTCCTTCGAACTCCTTTGAGGCCCGGAAAGGGTCATGCACCGCCTTGTGGGACAGGTACACGAAGAAAGGACGGTCCTTGTTGGAGTCAATGAACTTTATCGCGTCATCCGTAAGGATGTCAGTGATATATTCGTCCTTGGGGTAGGAGACCATCTCACCGTTGACATTCATCTTGACATTATAATAGGTCCCCTGTCCCCGGAAACTCTCCCAATGGTCGAACCCTGGCTGCGGCCTGCCGTCATCATTGCCCATATGCCATTTCCCGAAAAATCCGGTAGTATATCCGGCCTTCTGGAGGTACTGCGGGAAATACACCAGGCCTTCCGGCACGGGGGCTATATTGTCCACCACCCTGTGCTCATGGGAAAACATCCCTGTCAGGATGGATGCGCGCGAAGGCGACGAAAGCGAGGTGGTCACAAAAGCGTTCTGTACGTATGCCCCGTTCGCTGCAAGGAAGTCGAGGTTAGGAGTCCGGAGCCACGGCACGGTGCCCAGAAAGCCCATATAGTCATAACGGTGGTCATCCGAAAGGATGAAAATGACGTTACGCGGCTTGGCTCCCGGAATCCTGTCTACCTTGAGCCCGTCCCCGGAACCGCATGATGCACTGCCGGCCACAGCAGATGCACCCAGCAGCAATAGTGTACTTTTACGCATGGCAATTAGTTCAGTTTGTCACAAAAATACCTTATTTTTTATAACCGCACAAAAAATACCCAAATATATCACTCCGGGAACAGCTTCATTGCCATCCCGGCGTCCTTCTGTCATCCCGGCAGAGGCCGAGGAATCCGCCAATCCTTCCTGCAGATTCCCCCGCTCACTTCGTCCGGTCGGAATGACAGAAAAGGCGGATAAAAGAATTTTTGAAAAATTTCAAAACAGTTTCTAATTTTGTCCTCTAAAACGTGTACTGATGCATATACCTGACATCATAATCGCGATAGACGGATACTCCTCTACCGGGAAGAGTTCTTTCGCCCGTCTCATCGCCTCCGACTTTTCTTTCCTGTATCTCGACTCCGGGGCGATGTACCGCGGCGTGACGCTCATGGCCATCGAGAAGGGGCTGATCGATGCGGACTGCCGTATAGACATCCCGGGCCTCTCGGATGCACTCCGCACGTTCGACCTGCATTTCAGCAAGACGCAGGAGGGGAGCATGACCTTCATCGGGGACAGGTGCATCGAAAAGGAAATAAGATCGATGGAAGTGTCCTCAAAGGTCAGCCCGATTGCAGCCGTGCCGTGCGTCAGGGAGTTCGTAGACATGAGGCTGAGGGAATTCGGGAAGAAGAAGCGTGTGGTCATGGACGGCCGGGACATCGGGACAACAGTGTTCCCCGATGCCGAACTCAAGATCTTCATGACCGCGGACATTACCGTGAGGGCGCAGAGAAGGGCTGCAGAGATGGCCGCCAAGGGAGAGACGGTCCCGATGGAGGAGGTCATGGAAAACCTCAGGGAGAGGGACTACATTGACTCTCACCGGGAGACTTCCCCGCTGGCAAGAGCCGCCGATGCATTGGTACTCGACAACTCCCGCATGACCCTGCAGGACCAGATGGAATGGCTCAGGGGGATCATCCGGGAGAGGTTCGGTGGTATGTCTGATTAAAACCTTTTCCGAGATGGGACTGACTGTAGAAATAGACAAGGCGTCCGGGTTCTGTGCCGGAGTGATCGGTGCCATAACCAAGGCAGAGGATTTCCTTGAAAGGACAAGGAAAGAGGGTGAGAACCGGAAACTGTTCTCCCTCGGCGCCATTGTGCACAATGACCTCGAGCTCCAGAGGCTCGAAAGGCAGGGCCTTGTATCGATAGACAAAGACGACCTCAATGAAATACGCCAGGTAGACGGGGAGACCCTGCTGATCCGCGCGCACGGAGAACCGCCGGAGACATTCGCCCTGGCCAGGGAGAAGGGATTCAATGTCATAGACTGCACCTGTCCTGTAGTACTGAAGCTCCAGGAAAAAATCAAGGAAGCGCATGCCCGTCTGACTGCGGACGGAAGGAAAGGGCAGATCATCATCTTCGGCAAGATAGGCCATGCGGAAGTGCTCGGGCTCACAGGCCAGGTAGGAGGGGATGCGGTCGTAGTGGAAGACCTGCCGATGCTCGAAGCCCTCATAGCCGACGGCACCATCGACATCACGGTACCGACAGAGGTATTCTCGCAGACGACAAAGAGCCCGGCGGAATATGCCACGATATGCAGCCGGCTGGAAGAGCTGATGGCGGGTGCGCGTGAGCTCTCGGTGGAGAGGTTCAAGGGGACCCACCTCCTGACAGTGCACAACACCATCTGCGCCCAGGTGGCGTCACGGCACGGGAAGCTCTCGAGATTCGCCCTGGAGCATGATGTGGTGATTTTCGTCGCAGGCAAGGCAAGTTCCAACGGCAAGGTCCTGTGCAGCCTCTGCAAATCGGTCAACATCAGGACATACTACATCGGAGGGCCTGCCGACATCCGCAAGGAATGGTTCCGTGACGACGACAAGGTCGGGGTCTGCGGGGCGACCTCAACACCCAAATGGCTGCTTGAAGAGGTGGCGGACTACATAAAGGGCTTATAGTGCGGATTTACAATTATTTTGCAAAATCCCTGCAGTTTTATAATTTTGCACGCCGAAACCGGAGGACTGCAAATCATTCAATTATATAGATTAAATCAATTTTAGATATTATGGCAACAACAGCTGATTTCAAGAACGGCCTTTACATCAATTTCAACGGAAAGCCATGCTCTATCGTATGGTTCCAGCACGTGAAACCGGGGAAAGGCCCCGCTTTCGTCAAGACAAAACTCCGCAACCTCGAGAACGGACGCATCCTCGAGAACACCTTTACGGCAGGAGCGAAAATCGACACAATAAGTGTCGAGAGGAGGCCTTACCAGTTCCTCTACAAGGATGAGGACGGATACAACTTCATGCACGAGGAGACCTTCGAGCAGATCCACCTCGAGGAGGACCTCGTGGAGAACGCGGACCTCATGAAAGAAGGCCAGCATGTGGAGATGATGTTCCTCGCGGACGAGGAAAGATGCCTCACATGCGAGCTCCCTACATACGTAGAACTTGAAGTGACCTACACTGAGCCGGCCGTAAAAGGCGACACAGCCTCTACCAACGCCCTCAAGGAAGCCACTCTGGAGACAGGGGCGAAGATCATGGTACCTCTCTTCATCAACCAGGGGGAAAAGATCAGGGTCAACACTACAGACCGCAGCTACGGCGAAAGGGTGAAATAAGGCGCAGGACGCGGCAGGACTTTCTTCAAAAAAAAGACTATGAGGGTAGCCGGAGGTATCCGGTTACCCTCATTTTTTTATTTTTTTAATATATTTTTAATTAAAGACATTTGTTTGTTATATTTATTTTATTTACTTTTGATTCGCAATTTTTCAGGCATAAAACAGAACCAAGTGAAAACAAAATGAAAGAAACCTGTTGCCATTCGCACAAAACCTATATTCTTCTGACCGTGCATAGACTTCTGCGCGGTAAAGGGTATAGACTGATCCCCCCCCCGCATCGCAACAGTTTAGATAATTTCCATATAGAAACAGAGCAATTCCTCTACGGGCCTCCGGCATACCATCACGGAGCCCCGTAGAGGAATTTTGCTGTCCACCATAGGCAACAACCACATAACTCTATAATTTTTATGCCATTACAACTAAACAAAAGAATGAGTAACATTTGCAGGGCAGGGTTCATCCTGGCCTGCATACTCGGATGCAGTGACAAAGGGGATGCTGCCACCGAAACGGACACTCCGGGAGACGGAGGACAGGACGGATACCAGGACATCGAAGTCATAGACGGAAAAGTCCGGTTCTATCTGTCGGAAGCAGACGGGGCGGCCCGTAAAGCGGCAGGTACCGGTGAACGCTCCTGGGCCGGCACGGAAGTCTCGGTTAACGGAAAAACCTACGACATCGCCACAGACGGGGACGGCCGGTATTACATAGACGCGGAAGCATCTTCCTCAGGCTCTTATAATGCCGTACTTACTACACCCGGCTCCGAGATGTGGTACGGGGCGTCGGCATACGCCGACATCCGGCTACCGTATTCCCAGTTCAGGGACAAGACCGGAGAATCATTGAAGACATACCCTATGTATGCCTCTTACACCAAGGAGAACGGCAACAAACTGGTATTCAACGATGCATTTGCCGTACTTGACATCACATTGACAGGAGAAGAAAAAATCACTTCGGTGAAAATCGAGGATCCGGACGGGAAAATCATCGCAGGCTATGCCCATTACCTTCCGTCCCAGGGATACTTCTCAATGGACAAAGGTGTCAGTTTCGCAGTGCTGAACTGTACCGGAGACGGCGGATATGTGCAGCTTGACAAGGACAGGCCGGAACATTTCTGCATCATGGCGGCCCCGGGGGAATACACTTCCGGACTGGAGATTACCATCACAGACTCCGGGCACAGAGCCATGGAGTACAGGCTCCCGTCAGTAATGCTTACCGCCGGGCAGGCAAAAGCCGTGGAAATAAACTACTCGCCGGACAGTGACCTGGTATTCCATGAAAGTTTCGACAGCTTTGTATGGGGCGGGAACATCATGGGCGGACAGGGGACCACAGGATACGCACCTACAGGTGAGACTGTCACGCCTTCCACAGGGACAGGAAGGAGCGGATACGAATATGCGTTCGAAGAAGTGACATTCGACAACCCGGGATCGGCATTCATCCAGTCGAACACCTGGGATGAAGTCTCAGGGAAAACCGTAGCCACATCACACCTGATGTCCGAATCATACATCAATAGCCGTAATATCGGGGACTACACCTATATGTTCCGTTGCCAGGAGTACCAGGGCGTACTTGCCTGCGGGACAGGCAACACCGGACGCGGGATATTCCAGACAGCGGCCATGGGGAACATCCGCGGCCTTCAGTCCGTAAAAGTTTCTTTCGATTTCTGTTACCAGTCCGGCTCGACAGACCTGCTCCTGTTCCAGATAATCAACGGAGGAATGATTACAGAGGTGTCAGTGAACGGCAGCCCAGTAGTGCTGACCCCGGAAAACTCAGGATACTCAGGCGTGACAGGGAAGTATATCATCGAGAAAAATCTCGTAACACTGCCGCCTGACGTATCATCCGCGAAAGAGTGGCAGCACGTGGAAGTGACTGTGGAAAACGCTACAGACGGCACCATGCTCTACTGGGCCGGGAACGATACAGGCAGCGGTGTACACGGCTTCTATCTTGACAACATCGAGGTACGTTCACTCGGAAGCATGGCCAAAGGAACGTCCAACCTGAGGGTCCTCTACTGGAACATCCAGAACGGGATGTGGTCCGACCAGGCGCAGAATTATGACAATTTCATAGCATGGGTCAAGAAATATGATCCCGACATCTGTGTCTGGTGTGAATCCGCCACCATCTACAGGGACAACACATCCTCGGCACAGGATGCCTCGCAGAGATTCCTTCCCGACGGCTGGGCTTCGCTCGCCGCACGCTACGGGCATTCCTATGTCGCAGTGGGAGGATGGAGGGACAACTATCCCCAGACAGTGACATCCCGCTACCCTATAAAGACACTGCTTAAGATAACCGACACGGATGAGCCGGGAAAGCCGGTATCCCACGGAGCGGCCATCCAACAGGTAGAGGTGAACGGACATACGGTCAACCTGGTAACCCTACACACATGGCCGCAGGCCTACGGGTTCGGGGTGACCGGCACAGCAGAAAGGGAGGCGAGCAAAGCCAACAATGAAGGAGACAAGTACCGTGAATTCGAAATCAAATACATATGCGGGACGACAGTCAACAACACTGAATACAGCACATGCAGCAACTGGCTTATGCTCGGGGACTTCAACTCCCGTTCACGTACCGACAACTGGTACTATGGCTATCCGGACAACGATACGAGGCTGCTGGTCCACGACTACATCCTGGGAAACACGGACATGGTAGACATCATCTCTGAACGCTACCCCGGGGCATTCGTATCAACAACATACGGCAATGCACGCATCGATTATATCTACGCATCTCCTTCCATGTATGGGCGCATAGTGAACGCATGCGTCCTCGTCGACGGATGGACCACCCTCAGGCAGAGCCCTTACGTATCGAATTTCTACAACCCGTCGGACCACCGTCCGATAATCGTGGATTTCGAAATGAAATAAGAAGATATTTAAACCTGCTGACAACTAACAACAACCTTTATCTTATATGAATACCGTATTCCGGACGGGAACGTTTTCCCGCCTTTTCAGGGACATATCCGGCATCGCGTGCCTCTGTGCGGCAGCCGGGCTTGTCTCGTGTGAAAAACAACCCGACCTCGGGCGCAGCGAGTACATATCCGTATACGCCGACCCCGCTGTACCTGAGCCTGCAAGCAGCATATTCGTAAATGTGCAGGGCGGAACAGAACAGCTCTATGTAGACACCAACATCGATTTCACTGTCTCGTGGGAAGACGGCGAGACCACCCCGTGGATAAGAGTCGGGGAGGTTTCGCCTGCCAACCCGCAGACCGGATACCGCACGGTGACACTGGAGGTGGACCGCCGCACTGCGACAGGCTGCTACTACACTCGCCGCACCGGCATGCTTATACTCTCGGCGGCCGATGCCTCCCTGAACTACAACTGCATCATCTCCGTACACCAGGGGGCGGTGGCAAGGGTCAGCAGCGACTTCTCATTCCTGAGATACGGCAAGACCGACCCAAGATTCACCGACGACGAGACTCCGATAGACGACTGGACGGCCACACAGAAAAACTACGGATTCACATCCACAAAGGCTGAAGGAGAAGACGTTGCTCATTGCTACGGCAAGAACGGGTACCTGAAGCTCGGGGATGACGAGGGGCACGGGGCCGACATCATCTCCCCATACTCCAACTCGCTGCGGAGCGACTCCCTGCTCATGGTCTCTTTCAGGGCCGTGGCCTACGAGGACTTCTACACCGGGGCCCGGGATGACAACAAGGTCACCGTCGAAGTGCTCGGCGGAGGATCAATCGTCGATGCATCCGGGAACAGGAGTACCTCCATTGTGCTCGAAGCCCCTTATCTCGACTACTCCGACGAAGGCTTCCCGGACACCATGTGGAACGGGACCGACTTCATGGTCTTCGTATCCGGCACAGTCCAGGACCCTGTCACCGCCGACACGAGGATACGCATCTCATGCGGCTCCCTCACAGGAACTGCCGAAACATGCAGCCGCATCTTCATAGACAACTTCTACATACGCCGGCTCGAGGCGGAAGAATGGGAACGCTACTTCACCGGGAACGGAGGGAGCGGCAAAGACACCATACTGGGGATACTCCCGGAAGAAGACCAGCAATAGAACATGATCCGTTTTTATAAGATTACAGAAATGAACAGTCTCCACAATACGACAAGAGCATCCCTGCGGATGCTTTCATACATAGCGGCAGCCGTACTGCTGGCCCTATCGGCCATACCGGCAATGGCTCAGGACAAGATGCAGACCGTAACGGGCACTGTCACAGACCTTGACGGCAACCCCCTGCCGGGAGCGGCGGTAATCGCCTCCAAAGACAGGGGTACAATCACCGATGTGGACGGGAACTTCTCCATTAAGGCCGGTCCTTCGGATACTCTCCAGTTCTCGTTCCTCGGGTTCAGGAGCACGACCGTAAAGGTAGGTTCCCGTTCAAGATTCAACATAAGGCTGGAAGAAAACACCTCCGCACTGGACGAAGTAGTCGTTATCGGCTACGGACAGGTCGCGAAAAAAGACCTTACAGGTTCGGTCTCCACGGTCAAGATGGCGGACATAAAGGATGCACCTGTCCTGTCTGTAGACAACGCCCTGCAGGGACGTATCGCAGGTGCGGATTTCCTCTCGACTTCAGGAGAGCCCGGAGCCACGACAAGTATCCGTATACGCGGTACGCGGTCTATCAATGCCTCCAACGAGCCACTCATCGTGGTCGACGGGGTGATGGATGCCATCCATGACCTGAATGACCTGAACTCGGATGACATAGCTTCCATCTCCGTGCTGAAAGACGCGTCATCCACTGCCATCTACGGGTCGCGCGGAGCAAATGGCGTTATCCTCATCACGACCAAGAAAGGACTGGGGAATAAAGGAAAGCCGAACATCACTTTCAAGGCCGATGTAGGCTTCTCCCAGCTCCCGCGGCAACTGGATATAATGAACGCATCCGAATTCGCCCAGTACCGCAACGACTACGCTTCATTCGGCAGCGACGCCAACAACCCGGACATCGGCCTGGATACCCCTCTGTCCGGATCAGTCTATCCTGACCCTCTTTCCCTCGGAGAAGGGACAGACTGGATAAAAGAAATCACCCGCACGGCACTATATTCCAACTATGCGCTCTCCCTGTCCGGTTCGGAGGAGAAGTCATCATACTACGCATCATTCTCATACAACAACACGGAAGGAATCATCCAGGACAGCGGACAGAAGCGTTTCACTGGAAGGCTGAGCCTGGACCGGCAGTTGTTCAAATGGATGAAAGTAGGCTACACCGGGTCATACACATGGAGGCACAACGACCAGAACAAGGCTACCATCGGCGGCACCAACTGGTATAGCGGAGCCCAATACCTCTCCCCTCTGATCAAACCTACCGACACATACAACCCATTGTACTACAACGGGCAGAAAATCAACACGCCGCGTGCTCTTATCGACATGAACACATATTATCTCGAAAGGCATTCGCACAACCATTCCTTCTCGCTCAAGCTCGACCCTGTGAAAGGACTGACAATCAACAGCATATTCTCCTACTACCTCTACCAGCGGCACACCTACCGCTACTATCCGGGGACACTGCCGAGGAAGAGCGAGAACGAAGGAGGCGAGGCATACCGCTCCGACAGGGACGAGAACTCGTTCTCATGGGAGACCACGGCGAGCTACAAATACTCCAAAAAAGGACATTCGTTCGACGTGCTCGGAGGATTCTCGGCCTACAGGTTCGTATCACATGATTTCAGTCTCTCCGGGAAAGGGTACATGGACGACTCCATACTATGGAACAACATGAACGCCGTGCTTGACAAGGAGACGTATTCGGCGACCACTTCATACTCGAAGAAGACCAAGATGTCCGTATACGCGAGGCTGAACTACAACTGGAAATCCCGCTACTACATCACCATGACAGGACGTTATGACGGGGCATCGAACTTCGCGGCAAACAACAAGTGGGCATTCTTCCCGTCCGCAGCCCTGAAATGGAACATCTCGAACGAGAACTTCCTGAAAGGCTGCACCTGGATTGATGACCTGTCTATACGCCTGAGCGCCGGGCTGACAGGCAACGACGCCATCTCCACATACCGTTCGCTGGCGGCCCTGTCCTCGACCACGGGCGGGTACCTTTTCGACGGGTCGCAGCCTGTAGCCTTCTACAGGAGCAGACTCGACTCCCCTGACCTCACATGGGAGAAGACGGCCTCCTACAACATTGCCCTGGACTGGAGCATGTTCAACGGCCGGCTGAACCTGACCGCTGAAGCCTATAAATCCAAGACCACCGACCTGCTGATGACCCTGGCCGTGGCATCCCAGACCGGATACTCATCACGCTGGACGAACATAGGCGCGACCTCCAATAAAGGTATAGAAATCTCCATCGAAAGCCAGAACATCGTGCGTCCGAAGTTCCACTGGTCTACAATGTTCACTCTCTCGCACAATGAGCAGATGGTAGACGACATCGGCTCAGAGGATTTCATCTCGGCCTACAACTCCCCGGGAAACAACCCCTACATGATGTACGGCTATGTCAAGGGATACCCGCTGAACTCCCTTTGGGGCTTCAAGTACGGCGGGACCTGGAAGAATGAGCAGGAGCGCATAGAGAACCAGACTACCAGGACATATGTGAGCCCTTCGAACGTGGACGGAGGTGCGCGCTACTATGACATAAATCACGACGGGGTGATGTCAAAGGAAGACCTGATCTACCAGGGGAACGCCGATCCTATCATCTACGGAGGCCTGCAGAACACCTTCTACATACATGGCTTCACTTTGGGAGTATATTTCGCCTATTCCCTCGGAGGAAAGATATACAACTACTCCGAAATCTACATGGCGGGCTCCCAGTTCACCAACCAGTACCGTTACATGCAGAATGCATGGCATCCTGTACGCAACCCGGACTCTGACATACCGAGGGCGGGAGCAAAGACTGATGCAGCCCTGCCAAGCGACTTCATGATACATGACGCGTCATACCTCAGGCTGAAGAACGTGTCGCTGTCCTACACGTTCGACCTCAGGAAGAAATGCTCATGGCTCAGGGACATCACCATCGGGGTGTCCGGGGAGAACCTCTACCTGTGGAAGAAGTACAACGGGTTTGACCCGGACGTATCCAGCGAAGGGACATCCTCCACGCTCCGCCGTATGGACCTCGGAGCATACCCGAAGCCACGTACTGTCATATTCAGCGTTCAAGTAAGATATTGATTGACGCCGGTCCGATGAATTGATATTAGAGGTAATCCAATTAATTATATATAGAGATGAAGATGAAATTCAAATTTATACTGTCTGCGGCAGCCGCAATCCTCCTGGCATGGTCCTGCTCTCTGGAAGAGGACACCTCCGGCATATCCAGTCCGGACAACTACTTCAGGAAGTACTCGGAATGCCAGTCCGTAGTGAACAGCTGCTATATCCCCATCAAGTCAATCTACACATACACGTACATGATAGCCACGGAATGTGTCACCGACATAGCCTACTGCCCTTCAGGCACGCTCGACGCCAGCCTGGACATATCCCCTGCCGTCCCGCGTTTCGGCTCTACAGTCTGGACGCAGGGCTACCTCGGAGTGCAGAGATGCAACTTCGCTGTCAACGGCATCGAGGCCGCGTACGGCAAAGGAGTGCTCACCGAGGAACAGTATATACAGCTGACCTGCGAGGCCAAGACCCTCAGGGCCTTCTACTACTGGACCCTGACCTGCTTCTTCGGAGACGTCCCGTTCTATTTCGACGATGTCACCAACAACGAAGTCCTCACCAGGATACAGGTCCTGCCGCGCATGGACGCCGGCCAGACCAGGGACAAAGTGATAGAGGACCTGCAGTCCATAGCACCGCTCGCCCCGCAGACCAGGACATACGACAACGAGGCGAACCGGCTCGGGGCCTCATGTGCCTACATGCTTATAGCGAAGATGGCAATGTGGAACAAGGAATGGGATGTGGCTCTGGAGGCGCTGCACAACCTCGAAGACATCTACGGCTCCCTTTCCAGCTACAGCTATGCGGAAAATGTCCTTTTCCGCAACAAGAACACCCCCGAATCCATAATGGAGGTACAGCATACCTACACCCAGGGCGGACTTACATACACGTCCAACGTGGCATGCATCTGCCAGCCGTACCCGCGCTCGGCCAATTCTGCTGTCTATGACGGAGTGGAGATACCCGAGCTCGGCAACCAGTCCACAGTATGGTCTGCGATGCGTCCGAATGTATATTTCTGCCAGGGTCTCCAGTCCAAGCTCGGCAAGGACATCAGGAGCCAGTACAACATGGCCTGGGGCTACGGAGACAAGACATTCAACAGCGTGAACACCCGTCCGTGGTGCGGGCCGAAGTTCTGGTGCCCGGACATGCAGTCCTCTTCAGACGGGAACAATTACAAGGTGTTCCGCTATGCCGACGCAGTGCTGATGATGGCGGAATGTTATTTCTACAAAGGCGACTACGAGACTTCCGTGAAATACCTCGACATGACACGCACACGTGCAGGCCTTGACAACTACACTTACCGCACACCGGTCAGGCTCGAAGAAGAAATCCGTAACGAAAGGGCCAGAGAGCTTTTCGGTGAATTCCAGCGCAAATACGACCTGGTCCGCTGGGGGATATGGTATGACGCGGTAACCGCCAACAGTGACTACGCCTACCTGCAGCTCAACACCACCAACAGCAGGATCAAGCCATGCCACCGCTACTACCCCATCCCTGACACGGAGGTCACATATTCGAGGAACAACCTCGACAACAAAGAATACAACGCATACGGTCTATAGAAAAAGAAGTATCTGAGAATATGAAAGCAACACTGAATAAAAAGAAAAGATACCATGCCGGTATGTTGTGCGCCAGTTTCGTCCTTGCAGCAGCATTGGCATCCTGCCAGAAAGAATTCGAGATGGACCTGCCACTGGCAGTGAACTCCAGGGCTGTATCCCTGACAAGCGGGGCAGGCTCCACACATGTGCTGGTATACTCGGACGGAGAGTGGTCGGCGAGGTTCACGCGGAACGTCAAATGGGCGTCCTTAGACAATCTGAAGGGATACGGAAACAGCGAGATAGTCTTTACTTACTCTGCCAACTACGGTGTATCGAGACAAGTCGGCGTCATCTTCGAGAAAGGGTCGCTGGCCGATACCGTGACATTCACCCAGGCCGGAAGCGTCACCGAACCGTCTCTGGCGTTCTCCAGATCTGCAGTCACCCTGCTGAAATCTGCCGCGACCGTTACTGTTCCGGTAAACACAAACCTGCGTTACTCTGTGGATGACATGGAAGCAAGCATCGTATATTATGACGAAAACGGAATCGCCTGCACTCCTGTCCCGGCAGTCACACTCAAGAGCGATGAGGAAGGAGAAGAAGGACAGCAGCCGGCCCCGCCGGCAGACCAGTGGATATCCAACGTGAAAATCTCAGCAGAGGGAGTATCATTCGATGTGTCAGGGAACAGCGCCACGACACCGAGATCCGCCGATCTGGAAATCTCCATCAGTGATGCAGAAGGCTCTGTAACCAGATCACAGCTGAATATTACGCAAGGGATATCCGGTCCTGAATTCAAGCTGGACACCGGTTCCGGCAACTATGAAGGCTACGAACAGGACTGTACCGTCCCTGCTTCAGTGAACAACATCGAGCCTTATGCAAACCTTGTAACATACAGTGTGACTTATTCTCCGGCAGTAGCTGAAGGGGAAGAATGGCTTACCTCCCCGGTCATAAGCACCGATGGCCTGGAATTCTCCTTAGCGATGAATTCAGGAGAGACAGAACGGTCGGCGACAGTAGCAGTCTCCTTCACCGATGGTGACGGGGCATCAGTATCTGACACATATACGGTAATCCAGGCCCCGTACCCGGCGGCCGTAAGTTTCGAAACAGTACGGGCCATGACTCCGGGGCAGATATCGCTCTTCGGATACATCGAAGGATATGTCGTAAGCGACCCTGAAAGCAAGAACATAGTCTCAAGCCCGCAGACAGGGCAGTTCAAGTTTGACCGGGACGAGAACGACAGGACCGTCTATCTGGAAAGCACAGACGGTGAATACGGCTTCTGCCTGAAATTCGCCACCGCAGAGGACAACACCCTGCAGCGCTTCTCCAAAGTGAGCCTGACCCTCAACGGGGCCGTCCTGGAAAAGAAAGCAGATCCTGAATGCTATACCATCTCCGGGCTCACCGCAGCCAATATTCTTGAGACCACATCCCCGGACGAGTTCAAGATACCTGTAAAAAATAAAACGGTAGAGGAACTCACCGATAAAGACATCTTCACCCTGGTTTCCGTCACGGGGCTTGAAATAATGTGCAAGGACGGGGCGTACACCAACTGCACAGACGGCTACTCTCTCAAGGATGACCTGAACACCATAGGGGCCACCTCCCCGCGGTGGGATGTCGCACCTCTGATGTGTTACGACAACTCCGGCAACACCATATTCATGCTCACAAATGCTGCAGTCCCGTGGCGCAGGTTCAGCTCCGGGCATGACCTTGAATTCGGGTCCGTTGTGCCGCAGGGCTCAGGTACATTCCGAGGCATCGTAGTGGCAGACGACATGGCTCCGGTCAGATACGGCGACCTTGGCAGGTACCAGCTGAGGGCCATGACCGAAAGCGAGATAGACTTAAATGACGAACCGTTCTCAAAGACCATTGTGGAATGGAACTGGAACGACCGCGTTACAGACCTGATACCGGAAATCGGAAGCGGTGAGATAAACAGGTACGGAGCATCGCAGGCCGGTTCTGTAGACTACAATAACGTAGTATGCTCCGGGAACGGAGGCAGCACATCAGAGCAAAAAGGGCTTGTATCCAACGGAGGGATAAACCTCACCCAGCAGTGGTGGGATTTCGACAAGGATGAAGGGAAATATATTGACATCTCTTTCTCCACCCAGGGTCTCAGCGGCTCGAACATGATTTTCGGAATAGTCTGGGGTCATGGAAACATGAACAACACGACCCTTTCAGGTCCGGCACACTGGAAACTTCTCTATTCTACGGACGGAGGTGAATCATTCCAGGATGTCCCGGACTGCCCGATTATCAAGAAACGGTCAATAGTCTGGTGGAGCACGACCTCCCAGGATTCTACGCCAGGGTTCACCGAGCACCTGCGCAGGTTGCCGGCCGACTGCTTCGGCAAGGAGAAGGTCGTACTGAGGCTGCAGGTGGCGGACAAGGTGACGGACATAGACCCGAAAGCCTCCTCAAGCAATTATCTCACAGCACTCGGCATCGAGAAAGGGACCCTTACGGAATCCGTCTCCGCGGCCAACAGCCAGGCCCGCATCGGGACGATAACGGTACGCTATAACTGACAATGATTTAAACGACACAGAAATGAACCGACAGCAAATGAACATATTGAAATTCATAGGGACTGCAGCCGTCTGCGGAGCCGTGACGGCATGCGCGTTCGCAGAAGCGGAATTCGTCCCGCTCGTAAAGCTCGGGTCCATCGAGAAAGAATACATAGTGGAAGCCGAAGCCAGCACCTTCGACATAGACATCTACACCAACGGTGATTACCATATCGAAAGGACAAACGAATCCGAATGGCTGAGCCTCGAATGCAGCCAGGCCGTAGACGGGAAAGCGAAGATAACCGCAAGCTGCGAGTTCAACGAGGACTTCAAGCGGCAGGCCGGGATAGTGCTGTGCTCCGATGTGGACTCCCGCAGGGACACGGTATATATCAAGCAGAAGGCCTTGACAGATGCCAATATCAGTTTTGACAACTCATCAATCATAGCCGCAGGGGCGGGAGGAGAGACCCGGTCCACGATAATAACGAATGTCCCCTTTTCCGACATCTCCGTGACAACAGAGTACACCGACCCTGAAAACGCCGGATGGGTGAACGGCATAGAGATCATCGATTCGGAAAGCGAGACCCGCGACCTTGTCATAACATTAGAGCCCAACCCTGCAGAGGAGATCCCGCGGTCGGCGGCGGTGTCGCTTTCTTTCACCGACGGGTGGGACGAGACCGTCTCGGTCGAATTCAACCTGCTCCAGCGCAGCGCCAGAGAGACATTGGGAAGGGAAATCTCTTTCGAGGAGCTGCGACAGACATACGCGATGAACAGGGAAATAGAAGACTATGTAATCATTTCCGGCATAGTCGTCAGCAATACCGAGAACCGCAACGCCGGAGAGAACCCGCAGAATACCACATCCTCCATCGACTACACCGTCTCCGAGAAGACCGTATATTTAGAGTCCGAGGACGGCAAATACGGGGTGTCGCTCCTCACCTCAACAGTAGAGGACAATGTGTTCAGACAATACGACCACGTCCAGGTCCTGATCCAGGGTGTGACTGCCAAGCTGGTGGAAAACCCTGACAGGTACGAACTGGAGGGTGTCACCAGGGCCATGATCATATCGCAGACAGCCGGGACCGCATCAGACATACCAGTCAAGGAGAAATACATGAATGAGCTCACTGATGATGACATCTACACATACGTCACGCTGAAGGATGTGGAATTTCCGGTGCGCAAAGGTGCGATAACACCTATCAACGAGGGATATTCCATAGGCACCAACGCGCACCGCATCAGCAAATACCCGCTTCTGGTGCGTGACATCAACGGAGATGCAATGTACATGATGACAAACACCAACTGCGCCTACCGCAGCGACGGAACCCGCCTTCCTTACGGGTCCGGGAAAATATCAGGAGTGATTGTACATGAACGTTTCTCCCGGTTCGAATGGAGGAACGGGGCCGACCCTGCCGAGATGGACGAAGATCCGACCCTCGGCTACATAGGAAGGTACCAGATCCGTCACCAGACGAAAGAAGACATCTGGGGACAGATGCAGGACAGCGTGGAAGACAGCTTCTCTGCCCTCCTGACAGAATACAGGTACTGGAATCCAGACTTAGAGAATGAGGTACTCAGGCCTACCTACGGGGACAACGGATATTTCACACACACCTATCAGGAGAAATACACGGGTTCGGCGGACAAGGAGTACATGCAGGCAACTTACAATCAGCATATGTGGGGCTCCGGAACATATGAATATCTCGGTCCGATAGGCAACAACGCCAACAACCTGTTCGGGGCAAACTTCGGGAACAAGAACGGCATAGGTGTCGTAATCGACCCCGCAAAGGAAAGCTGGAACCCGATGATGGATGACCTGGTAAGCCGGAACCCGGACGGGACCATCGAATGGTGCGGCCCGTACGCTGCAAACCAGTATGCTGCAAACGGGACCGGAGGATGGCCAGGCAACGATGCCATCTCCACAAGCTCCCAGCAGATCAACTACAGCGGAAGCACCTCCATGCGAGGCAAAGGCAATGTCAGCGGGAACTGCTACACTGCCTCGGCCAACCATTTCTGGTGGGATGACGATACAGGACGGCCATACGCATGGCTGATAAATTTCTCTACGGAGGGAATCGCCACATCGCATATCTCCATGCAGATTTCTGTCCTGAATACTCAGCAGAGTTTCTATTCCCCGCGGTTCTGGTGCGCAGAATGGGCGCTCACCGACTCGCAGGATCCGGCAGATGACGGACAGTGGCACCTCATCGGAGAATATACGGTACCGGATGTGTCCGTCTGGGCCAACACCCTGTACTCGTCGAGCGTGGCCTTCAAGAACATCAACTTCGAGCTTCCGCAGGAGATTCTCGGACATCCTGACGTTTACATCCGCCTCCGTCCGACAAGCGACCTGTGCAGCGACGGATCGGACTATGCCAACGCCAGGCTGAGCGACAGCGCCCACGGTGCAGCCCTGTATGCGGAGCACGCCAGTACTATAGAATACTTCGCCATCCGCTACAATAAATAGACTGTACACAGCATAATGAAAGAGGCCGACCATTTCTTCATGGTCGGCCTCTTTCATTATTATGCGATGTTCAAGATTGAGACATCAACATTGTCCGTCAGCTTACTGCAATGCCGTCTCCTACTTGTCGAAACGTACCCCGTCTTCCCAGCGGAGGACAACCCCGTCGGCTGCGACCATGTCGCGTCCGTTGCCGGATATGTCCCTGAACGTGCTGCCGCTGCCCTCGTCCATAGGCCAGTATGCAATGAGGCCAGGGTTCTCAGGGTTTATCTCATAGTACATGTTTGACTGTATCTCCGACTGGGTACGCGCAGTTTTCCAGAAGCGGGCCTGGCTGATGGAGCACTCGTCCCTGAACATGTAGCCTGTATCCATCATGCGGGCATATTCCATCACCATCCTTGAAGGCTTTGTAGGCGTATATTCGACATCCTTCTCGCCGTTCCTGTATATTGTGAATACATTCCCGTCATAGACCATAGCCCAGTGGTACCATCTGCCAGCCACAAGATCCGAGGCCGTCTGCACCTGTCCTCCGTATATCTTCACCTGGATATAGTTGAATGGCCCGTTCGCATCCCCGAAACGCATGAATATGTTTCCCGGATTGGCCGCTCCGGTCCTGAAGAACGACTGGTTGTTCGTGCTGTAGGCCGACATCCTGATCCATGCCTCGAATGTCCAGGAATCAACCTCGAACCCCCATTCTCCGCCGGCTATCACACCGGTGCCTTCCGACCCTGTCCCAGTCATGACAGGAACAGAAACTATAAGCGGCTTGGAGAGGACATAGATGAAATGCCCCTGCCCGGCCGAGACCATGACATCCCCCTCACGGACCTCGCCGAGCCTGACCGGCACGGCATAGGTAGTCCCTTCGGCGGCATAGTCATCTACATGAAGGACATAGGTGGCGCTTATCGAGCCGGCCGGTATGGTGACAGAAGCATCTGAAGGCAGGCCGTCCAGGCACACGTATTCAGTCCCGTTGTCCCCGTTATATGCGTCAAGGTCGGCCTGGCTGAATTCAAGTGACACTGATACGTCCCGGTCCGTCTTCTGCGCAAGACGGACACTTACAGGTATGTCCACCCCGTCCTCAACGGTATAGGTAGCCGCCTTCGTAACACCATCTGCATCCGAAAGGTATACGATGTTCCCGATGACCTTGTATTCTGCGTTGTCGCATCCGCTGAACAGCATTATGGCTGACACCGCGGCAAAAATGGATGATATTGTCTTTTTCATGATTGCATTCGCGTTAGTTGTTCTCTGATCCGTTCACCTGGGCCTGGCGCTCCCTGTATATCCGGTATATGTTGGTAATACCCTGGCGGAGCCAGTAATATTCCGGATAGCCGTTGTATTCCAGGTTACCGTGGTCGTAGTCAAACCCGATACGGTAGGCCCCGCATCCGCCTATCTGCCTGTCGACGGGCTGTCCGTCGTACAAGCCGTTATATACATACTGCGACATGTTCAGGAAGTAGCCGCCGTTGGAGGCGAACGATTCGAAATTCTCCGTCAATATGATCCTGCCCACGATATCGGCAGGGTCCTCCAGTACGGCGTCATGGAACGCATAGTTCTCCGATACGTCATTTATGGCATTGATCACTCGCGGATCCAGATATGAAGCACCATAGGCCTGGAGTATATAGTAGTCGAAGCAGTCGAGCGGCCACCCGTCCTGCATCTTGCCGCCTACACCGACCGACCCGTCGATAAGGAACAGCAGCCGCCTCTCCGGCATAGGACGGTCTCCCCTGTCCCTTGAAGGGTCCATGGCCAGGCGGCCGAACCAGTAGGACATCTCCTCGACGAACATGCAGCTCAGCTCGGTGTAGCGGCTGTCCCAGAAAGGAGCATTCGAACCGCTGCCCATCCCGAAGCCAGGCTCGTAATCCCAGTCATATCCGTCGTACCCGGTCTCTATACAGGCATGGTACAGGTCCTCGGCATAGCGGCGTATCCATTTCCGGGCCTCCTCCTTGTCGTAGTTATAGTAGTTGTTCATTATCGTCTTGTGGGCGTACTGCTTGTTCTCGTCATAATAATAAGGATACTTCGAATACGGAAGGCCTTCCCCGATATAACGGGAGAACATGGTGAAGACTACCTTCGTCCCCTTCACTTTCTGGACATACTCCATATCCGCCTTCTGTGCTGCAGAAAGGTTGAATTTGGTAGTGTCAGCACCTGACGAGCCCCAGTTGGATGCGATGGTCACAGAATCAGGCAGGCCGGTAAGGCTGTTCATCCCTGTAGGAGATGTGCCCGTCCAGTTGTCGAACCAGACGAATACCTGAGGAAGGCCCGGAGACTGTTTCCACTCCCGCAGCGAGGCGAAATACTCATCTGTCTTGATGGAACTGTTATAGTCGGTGTCGTTCATCGGCTTAGGCTCCAGCCAGTCATCACAGCCCGTGACCGGGAGGAGGGCCAGAAGCATCATGGATGATAAAATTATGTTGGATTTCATTGTCTTGCTTATTTAATAGTTAGTCTTTCTTTGCCCAGGCGAGATCTACTGTAGCTTCATCCCTGCCTCCGAAGTTCTCGTCAACGGCCTGCCGGTAATTCACCGGGTTGCTCGCCCTTTCTGACTCAGGGTACGGCAGACGCCTCATAAGCCGTAGCCCGATATTCCCCATGTCACGCCTTGACCCCAGAAGCACCGGATATCCGGTCCTGCGGAAATCGCACCATGACTCCAGGCCTATCATGAAATTGGCGATATATTTCTGTACGAGAATCTGGGACAGATGGCCGTCCATATCCCATTCCGCATCCCATGACACGGCCGGCAGGTCAAGTTCGGCAATCACATTGCTGCCGGTGACGGCGTTGTTGTCGTCATATGAGACAGTCCCGGGAGAAGGTTTTGAAAGATAGTCGCCTATCGAAGCTCCCCACTGGTCCATAGATGCCTTTATTCCGGCCTCATAATAATCCCGGGCCTGGGCATCACCGCCAGGTATCCAGCCTCTGAGGGCAGCCTCCGCCATGAGGAAATACGACTCTGCCGCATTGAACACCGGAAGCGGGGACGAGGCGTTCAGGTTCGGAAGGGAATAGTCCCCCTTGGTAAGCTTCCCGTCCGCCATGCCGAGCGGATGCCCGTGATATTTCTTGCCCGGCTTGGAGGATTCTGTGAAATAATAAGGGCAGCGCGGGTCATTATAGCCGTTCATATATGTGGTAATCGTATAGCTTACGGCCATGTCCCTCCATTCGTCTGTAGACTTGAAGACAGGATTGTCGTTGGTAGGCAGGAAAGCGTTGTCGGAATTGTCCAGGAGCATACCTCCCGCCATGGCCTCCTGCATCGCCTTGGAGGCGAACCCTTCATCCATTGAACTCATCCTCACGGCCATCCTGAATTTCAGGGAATTGGCGAATTTCAGCCATTTGCTGAAGTCGCCTCCGAACATTATATCATAGAGAGCAAGGTCAGCTGAAACGGTCCCCTTGAGGCCCTCGAGAGATTCGATTGCCGCCGAAAGGTCGTTGATCATTGCAGGATAGAGGTCTTCAAGCCTGTCATAAGGCACCTCGAACGACCCGCCGTCAACCATGGAATAAGGGATAGGGCCGTAAGTGTCGGCCACGCGGAGCATTATGCCCGCCCTGAGGACCGTGGCGATAAGGAAGACATTCCCTTCTCCTCCGGTCACTTCCTTAATGTTGAACCAGTTGGAATAGAAGGTAGGGAGGATGTCATTGAACGGCGGCTGGATATATTTGTCGCTGGGGTTGTATGTGGCTATATTCTTGCCTTCCCAGTTGTTGGCGCAGGAATAATACCCGCCGAGCTGGCCGAAGATTATCTGGTCGATCATCTGGTTCTGGTTCTCGTGCTGCGGGCACAGCAGGTATGTCATTGCCGGAAGGAGGGTGCCGACCCTCTCGGTCGATGACATTATACCGGGATCAAGATCGGTGGGGTGGGTATTCAGCTCCTCGAAGTTTCCCGTACATGCCGCTGCCATGGAAAGGCATGCCGCGGCTATGATCATTTTCTGTATTCTGTATTCCATATCATTCAGGATTTAGAAATTGACTTTTACATTGAAGCCGAGGTTCCTCAGGCTCGGGGTCATGAACAGGTCGACACCGGTGTAGAAGGTGCTGGAGGCGGAAGGTACGAGCTCCGGGTCGAACGGCGCCCTGCAATAGATCATGCAGATATTGTTCGCCACAAAACCGAGCGTGATGTCGCAGACATTCTTCAGCAGCTTGCGGTCGATAGTGTATTCGATGCTCAGCTCCTGCAGGCGGACATTTGTGGCGTCGTACATATAATAGTCAGCCACACCGCCGGATTCTCCGATTATATGCAGGAAATCATATGCCGACACATTGGTGCCGCTGATATTTATGCCTCCTGCCTCACGCAGCTTTGCGCTGTACTCCGAAACTCCGTAATAATCCATATAGGCCTGGGTGTTCGAGACCACGTTGCCGCCGATCCTTGCCGTAAGGAGGACATTCAGGCGAAGGCCTTTCCATGAGAAGGAGTTGCGCCATCCGAGGTTCGCATCCGGAAGGAGGCTGCCCGCCTTCCTGTATTCGGTGTCCGTCATGACAGGGAGACCGTCCTTGATCCTGATGTATCCGTTTTCGTCACGGTCCCAGTCCCTGTGGATGTAGAGGTCGCCCATGCTGCCGCCCTTCACCAGACGCACCAGCGGTGCATTTGTGCT
Source organism: uncultured Bacteroidales bacterium (assembly GCA_944326305.1). Lineage (GTDB taxonomy): Bacteria > Bacteroidota > Bacteroidia > Bacteroidales > UBA932 > Cryptobacteroides. The sequence goes on along the minus strand of CALVDL010000007.1, from coordinate 69,738 downwards.
TCCGAGATATCCCTTGTCCACATAAGGCATGGATATAGGGTCTCCCGTGACAGGATTGGTGATGCCGTCGGCAAGGTTGATTATCCTGTTGCGGTTGTGGGAAAGCGTGAGAGTGGAAGACCACCCGAAGCCGCCCCAGCTGTTGTCATACCCGATGGCAGCCTCTATACCGGAGTTCTGGATATTGCCCGCCTGTACATATACGGCGTCATATCCCGAGCCTGCAGAAAGAGGGGCCTCGAACGTCTGGTTGAACGTATTGGAATGGTAATATGTGAAATCGACGCTGAGGGTATTGTCTATGAACTTGAGGTTCAACCCTGCCTCATAGGACCTGGTCTTCTCAGGCTTGAGGTCATAGTTCGGATATATCTCCTGGGATGCATACTGCTGGTTCTGCGAGTCGTAGACATACCTCAGCCGTGTCATGTACGGGTCATACGAATTTCCCACTGACGTGTACGAGAAGCGTGCCTTGAGGAACGTGAACCAGGAAGGCATGTCAACCATCTCATGGATGAGCCCGGAAATACCTGCCGAAGGATATGTGAACGGCCGGCCGCCGAATGACGAGAATGCAAGGGCCGAATCCCAGTCGCTGCGTACCGTAGCATTGAGGAACAGGAAGTTCCTCCAGCTGACCTCCGCACTTGCGAACACCGACTGGGTCTGGCGTTTCAGACCGTCCCTGTTGACCTTGTAGTATCCGCTGCCCACTGTGTTCTCCACGGTAAAGAAGTTAGTAACATGGTAGAGGTCCCCTTCTGTCGAAGACAGCTCCATCCTGGTGTCTTTGATAGAGCCTCCGACATTGGCCATCACGGTGAAGTCCCCGAAAGACTTGTTGAAGTTCGCGATTACATCGGCATAGGTCTGGCGGTCCATACGGGTCTCCTCGCGGTAGCGCCCCTTGGCTCCTGCGAAAGTGATGGTGCTCGCGTAGTTCTTCTGGGTGAAGATGTTCTCCGAATTGTCGATGCTCGCACGGCCCTGGATGTCCAGCCACGGAGTGATTTTGTACTGGAGGCTTGCAGCGATTTTGTACCTGTGCTTCTTGTTCTCCCTGTTCATGCGGTACATCGTCCAGTACGGGTTCTGGGAATCCATGCCCACGGAACTTGCATACGGCCAGTACTGCACATTGGTCTCCTTCGCCTCATCATATCTCTCATATACGGATACGTCCTCGAAATTCTCCCCGCGAGGGAACAGGTAAAGCGCCGGAAGAGGGTTGTAGTACTGTCCCTGTGACACCATGTTCCTGTCATTCTGGACGATATAGTTTGCAGTCACATCGAGGAAGAACTTGTCATCCAGGAAACTGGTGGTATTGCGGAAAGTGAAATTGTACCTGTTGTAGGAGTTGTTCGGGAGGATGCCGTCGGCATTGGTGGCAGCCACGGATGCGTATGCCTGGTTCCTTTCATTGCCTGTCGACAGGGAAAGCGTATTGGTCACAGTGCTCCCTGTATTGAAGAAGCCTGACGGGTCGTACGGCACAGTATTCTTCCTTCCCCATTTCAGGGGGTCTGACTTGGAGCTTGCCCATGTGTCCTGGAAACGCGGCATCATCATCGGGTCGCTGAAAGTCGTGTTGTTGCTGAACGTGACGGAAGTCTTCCCCGCAGTACCTTTCTTTGTGGTTATCAGGACGACACCGTTCGCACCCTCATATCCGTAAAGCGCTGCTGCGGACGGTCCGGTAAGAAGTGATATGCTCTCTATATCATCCGGGTTTATGTCCGCCACCGCTTCCGAGCCAGGCTGCACGGCCATGGACCCGTCTCCTCCTGTCGTGACAGGGTTGTACATCGGCACACCGTCTATGACATAAAGGGCGTTGTTGTTCTGCGTAATGGACTTTGCCCCGCGCATCACCACCTTAACGGCCCCGCCGGGACCTGATGCGCTGGAATTGATCTGGACACCTGCGGCCTTTCCTGCAAGTGCATTCATGAAGTTGGTGCTCTTTACTGTCTGGAGCTCCTCCCCGCCGACTTCCTGGACATTATAGGTAAGCGCCTTCTCGGACCGCTTGATACCGAGGGCGGTTACCACGACCTCATCGAGCAGACGGCTGTCGGGCACCATGCTGAAATCATACCTTTCCGCACTGCCTACCTGCACTGTCTGCGTCTGGTAACCGAGAAACGAGATTTCCAGTACATCGCCTGCAGCAGCCTGCAGTTCATAGCATCCGTCAGCATCTGTCACTGTCCCGGCTCCCGGAACTCCCTTTATCAAAATGCCGACACCTATCATAGGCAGGCCCTGCTCATCCACCACACGGCCTTTTACAAGCCTTTGGGCGGGGACGGCCTCTTCCGAAATTACAAGATAGTCACCCTGGACTTTCCAGGTGAACCCCGTACCTTCAAGGATGGCGGACATGGCCTGGTCGAGGGTGACCCGGTCGAGGTCGAGGGAAAGCACCTGGTCGGCCCCTATCCTTGACTCATTATATGCAACTGACAATCCGGTCTGGCGCTCAACATCTGCCAGGGCCTGTTTCAGTGTTATCCTGTCTTCTTTTATGCTCAGCCTCTCCCTGTCCTGGGAAAAAAGTGCCGTCTGCGACAGGGCAAGAGTGCAAAATACAGCAAAAACTGTTTTAAACAGATATAAATTCATATCTTTACAAAAAATTTTAGTGTTACTGATTAGGGTAGTAGAAAACGACTGCGTTATACAGTGTGCTGAAATCTGATTTCGTATCCGGCAAGGCCGCAACCCCTGCCGGGTACTTTTTGTCATGGTGATGATGTTTAAATGTGAAACAAACTGCTTTATTGCCTGTATTCTATGTCATAGCTGAAATCCCCGGCCACCGTGCTTATGATATCCATGACCTCATCCAGTCCGGCCGTCTCCTTGAAGCGGAAATTGAACCTGTCTTCCGAGAAGCATGAAGGGTCGACATGTATCCGGACATTGTAGCTGCGCTGGATTGTATTGATTATCTCCTTCAGTGTCATCCCCTTAAATACCATTATACCCTGCTGCCATGCAGTGACGTCGTCTATGCAGACATTGTCTGTGAGGAAACTGGCCCCGGTGCCCCTGCTGTAAGAGACCTGCTCTCCGGGGGCGAGTATATAGCTCTTGCCGTCCTCCCCGCACCTGACCTCAACCTTCCCTTCGATGAGCGTTGCCACAATGTTCTCGCTGTCAGGATAGGCAGAAACATTGAACTCCGTCCCGAGGGCCGTGACAGACATATCCCCGGACCTGACAATAAAAGGATGCCTCTCGTCTTTTTTCACCTTGAAGTCGGCCTCCCCCACAAGATACACGGTCCTGGTCCCTGACACGAACCGTTCAGGATACAGCAGCAGTGTAGAGGAATTGGCACAGACCACAGTCCCGTCAGGAAGCACCAGCTCGCACCGCTCTCCGGCTCCGGAATACGTCTCCACCATCGCGATATTGCCGTACTCCTTCCCTGCATATATCCATGTAGAAACCACAGCAATGGCGGCAAGTGCCGCAGCGGCCGCATATCCTGCCCACCTCCGCACTGTCTTCTTCCTGCCCAGTCCGGCCTTACGGTATACACTCTCAAGGGAACGCCGGATGTCCCCTCCGGCCATCACAGGCTCCTGGCTGTCCCACAGGTCGCGCATGGCCTCCTTCTTCTCCGCCCCGTTCGTGCCGTCAGCAAGCCATGCATGGACACGGTTCACGGTATCCCTGTCGTATTCCCCTGATGCAAAGGCATCCAGTATCCGTTTAAATATATTGTCCTTTTTATCCATTACAAAATTTCCCTTGAATTTTACTGTCAAGACATCTATAAGACAACCGAACAGCGTTTACTACTCAACCGGAAAACGATTTTTTTGAAAATTTATTTTTCAACGCGTCAACTTGTTAATGATTATTAAAAAATCATATATTTGTGAATCATTCTATAACTAACTATGGCCAGGGACGAAGCACAAGAAAAATTCGAAAAATTATTCAGGACAATGTTCCCGAAGGTCAAAGCTTTTGCCCGCCAGCTTCTGAAATCGGAAAATGACGCTGAAGATATTGCCCAGGATGTATTTGTAAAGATCCTGAAAAACCCTTTCATCCTGGAGATGGAGCCTGCACGCATTTCAGGATATGTCTACGCCCTTACGAGGAACCATGTGCTGAACTACCTGAAACACAAGACAGTGGAGCAGAACTACTATGCTTCGTCATCATCCTCCGGGGAAAGTGCGACGGGAGACGACGAGACATCCGGACAGCTGTATGCAAAAGAGGTGGAAATTCTGACCATGCTCACCATCAAGAACATGCCGGAACAGAGGAGGAAAATATTCATCATGAGCCGCACTGAAGGTCTCAGCAATGCCGACATAGCGGCAAGGACGGGACTCTCCGTCCGGACAGTGGAGCGGCATCTGTACCTTGCTCTCTCCGACCTGAAAAAGGTCATCCTGATAACGGTGCTGGTCGCGGACTTCGCCTTGCCCGTAAAGGAATACGAAAAAGGCAGCCGGATTCCCGGGGCTGCCTTCGATACTGTGACGGAAATATTATAGGAACTGACGGGCAGGATGTGGTTCACTGCCTTGTGATGCTGGCTCCCAAAGCGTTGAGCCTCAAATCAATGTCTTCATATCCACGGTCAATCTGCTCTATGTTCCCTATGACGCTCGTACCTGCGGCCGACATGGCTGCGATAAGCAGGGCGATACCGGCACGGATATCAGGAGAGACCATGTTTCCTGGCCGGAGCCGGAAATTGTGGTCATGGCCTATGACCACCGCCCTGTGAGGGTCGCACAGTATGATCTGGGCCCCCATGTCTATCAGGCGGTCCACGAAAAACAGCCTGCTTTCGAACATCTTCTGGTGTATCAGGACGCTGCCTCTGCACTGGGTGGCGACTACCAGCATTACGCTCAGGAGGTCAGGCGTCAGGCCCGGCCACGGGGCGTCGGCTATGGTCATGATGGAGCCGTCGAGGAAGGATTCTATCACATAGCTCTCCTGGGCAGGTACAAAAATGTCGTCTCCGCGCTGCTCAAGGTTTATGCCCAGACGGCGGAAGGACTCGGGAATGATGCCCAGGTTGCGGTACGAGACATCCCTGATGGTGATAGAACTGCGGTTCAGTGCGGCCATGCCTATGAAGCTGCCCACCTCTATCATATCCGGCAAGACGGTGTGCTCCGCGCCATGTAGATGCCTTACTCCGGTAACAGTGAGGAGATTGGAGCCGATGCCTTCTATCTGCGCCCCCATTGATGTCAGCATGCGGCACAGCTGCTGGATATACGGTTCGCAGGCCGCATTGTAGATGACTGTCCGGCCTTCAGCCAGGACCGCCGCCATGACGATATTTGCAGTACCTGTCACAGAAGCCTCGTCCAGAAGCATGTAGCAGCCTTTCAGGGAATTCCCGCCGGGAGCCGTGAGCTTGAAAGCCTTCATTTCCTGGCTGTATTCAAGGACTGCACCCAGGTTGACCAGGCCGGTAATATGGGTATCCACCCGGCGGCGTCCTATCTTGTCGCCTCCCGGCTTAGGGAAATATGCCTGCCCGAAACGCGTGAGCAGGGGACCGATGACCATCACGGAGCCCCTGAGGGATGCACATTTGCGGACGAAGTCCTCGCTCTCGATATAGGCTGTGTCGATATTGTCGGCCTTGAAAGTGTATTTCCCTTTCTCCAGCCGGGTGACTTTCACGCCCATCCCCTCGAGCATGAGGATGAGGTTCCTGACATCAAGGATTTCAGGGACATTTGAAATGGTCACTTCCTCGTCTGTGAGGAGAACGGCACTGATCACTTCAAGCGCCTCGTTCTTGGCGCCCTGCGGACGGATTGTCCCGCTGAGCTGGTGACCGCCTTCGATTACAAACGAACTCATATTTTCACCGGTATTAAGAAACTGTTTAAATTTTTCTCAAAAATTCTTTTATAGACTTCTCCTTCAATCAGTTCCGCTCAATATTTGCCCGTATCAGATGTGCTCCACTTCGGGGTGGAGCGTGATGCCGAACAGGTTCTGGACGGACATGACAATCTTGTGCTCAAGGGCGACGACTTCATCGGGAGAGGCCTTGCCCGTGACATTCACAAGTACGATAGGCTGCTTCTCATAGACCCCGACATTGCCTTCCCTGTAGCCTTTCCATCCGCACTGCTCTATCAGCCAGGCTGCCGGAATCTTTATGAAGCCTGAGCCCGCATCAAAATGAGGGACCTCATAGTCCGCACCGTATCTGCTCTTTGCGTAGTTCTCCACAATATCGTATGAAGACCTGGGGACGACAGGGTTCTTGAAGAAACTCCCCGCATTCCCGACCACTGCAGGATCCGGCAGTTTGGAACCTCTTATGCCAAGTATGACATCCCGCACAAGGGACGGGCCCGATGATGTCGCCGGACCTGCCCCGGAAGATGAGAGGGCCTGCTCCACGGCGGAGCGGACATGCCCGTATTCAAGACGCGGCTGCGGCACGGACGAAAGGGCGAACACAACGGAAGTCACGACATACCGTCCTTTGGCCGTGTCCTTGAAAATGGAGTCCCGGTAGCCGTAACGGCAGTCCTTTACATGCAGCGGCCGGATTACTCCAGTCACGACATCGAAGCACCGGACTTCCCTGACTATGTCCTTGACTTCGACTCCGTATGCCCCTATATTCTGAACTGCAGCGGCTCCGGCCTCCCCCGGGATGCCGGAAAGGTTCTCCGGTCCCCAGAACCCCTCCCCGGCGCACCATGCGCAGAAGTCGTCCCAGAGGACACCTGAACCGGCCTCGACAAGGACGCTTTCAGGCCGGCCTGCGGCTCCGGAGGAAGCCTTCAGCCCTGAATCTCCCTGTACATCCACACGGCGGATGAATCTTATGGCGCTGTGGAAGACCGTACCGGGGAAATCGCGGGTGAACAGCAGGTTGCTTCCGCCCCCTATATGCAGGAAAGGCTGCGGAAAGCCGTACCGCTCCATATTCCGGAATATGTCCGAGAGCTCATCCTCCGAGCTGAATTCCACGTAGCATGCACACGACACCTTCATCCCGAAAGTGTTCATCCGCGCAAGATCCTTGTCGTACTCTATCTTCATTGCGTTCTACATTCAATTATATGCCTGTCCGCATCATTACCCTATCTCGGCACCGTTCGCGAGGGTCTCCTCAGGTGTGACGAAACGCATCTTCCCGTCTCCCTGGCGGGCCATCAGGATCATTCCCTTGGACTCGATGCCACGTATCTTCCGCGGAGCGAGGTTGGCAAGGATGCATATCTGTTTCCCGACCATCTGCTCTGGTGTATAGAACTCTGCGATACCTGAGACGATCACACGGGTGTCGATACCGGTGTCGATGGTGAGTTTCAGCAGCTTGTCAGTCTTCGGGACACGCTCCGCCTCCAGGACCGTTGCCGTGCGGATATCCATTTTCCCGAAATCATCGAAAGTGCACTCCGCCTTCTGCGGTTCCACCTTGTGCGCAGCCTCCTCGGCAGCCGCAGCAGCAGCTGCGGCCTCATTGGCCTTCCTGGTATCCTCCAGCCTCTTGACCTGGGCCTCCACCACGCTGTCCTCTATCTTGCTGAACAGCAGGACCGCCTCGCCGAGCTGATGGCCTGCAGGCAGGATGGACCCGCAGCCGAGGTCATCCCATGAGAGGATGACAGACCCGTCAGCGACTGCATCCCTGGCTGCATCACCGCAGGACACGGTATGCAGGGCAGCGGATTCGCCCTGCCTGTAGATATTCTCGCCGCAGGTCCCGGGCTCCCCGGCACGGTGGTCATACCCCGCATCAAGGCCTACATTCAGGATCCTGCGCAGCTTCTGTGCGGAGAACGGCAGGAACGGCTCGAAGACTATCGCCAGGTCGGCGCATATCTGCAGCGAGACATTCAGTATAGAGGCTGTCCTGTCCATGTCGGTCTTGGAGACTTTCCACGGCTCCGTGTCAGTGAGATACTTGTTGCCTGCGCGGGCTATGTTCATGGCTTCCTTCAGGGCCTCGCGGAACTTGCAGTTCTCTATATTCTCCTCGACGGCCTTCTTCAGCGCCGGTATCTGGGCCAGTGTCTCCCTGTCTACAGGCTCCGGCTTGAGGTCCGCAGGGACCTTCCCTCCGAAATACTTGTGGGTCAGGACTACTGCCCTGTTCACGAAATTCCCGAGAATCGCCACAAGCTCGCTGTTGTTGCGGGCCTGGAAGTCCTTCCAGGTGAAGTCATTGTCCTTTGTCTCCGGGGCATTGGCACAGAGGACATAACGCAGCACGTCCTCCTGTCCCGGGAACTGCTCCAGATACTCGTTGAGCCACACCGCCCAGTTCTTGGATGTGGATATCTTGTTCCCCTCCAGGTTCAGGAACTCGTTTGCCGGGACATTGTCCGGGAGGATAAAGTCCCCGTAGGCCTTCAGCATGGACGGGAAGACAATGCAGTGGAAGACGATATTGTCCTTCCCGATGAAATGCACAAGCCTGGTATCCTCCGATTTCCACCATTTCTCCCAGCTCTGGGGAAGGAGCTCTTTGGTGTTGGATATGTATCCGATAGGGGCATCGAACCATACATAGAGCACCTTGCCTTCAGCACCATCGACAGGCACAGGGACGCCCCAGTCAAGGTCACGGCTCACTGCTCTCGGCTGGAGTCCGCCGTCGATCCAGGACTTGCACTGCCCGTAGACATTGGTCCTCCACTCCTTATGCCCTTCGAGGATCCATTCCTTGAGCCACGGCTCGTACTGGTCCAGAGGAAGATACCAGTGCCTGGTCTTCTTCTTGACCGGGGTGCTTCCGCTCAGGGCGGAATGCGGGTTCAGGAGCTCGTCCGGGCTGAGTGTGCTGCCGCATTTCTCGCACTGGTCGCCGTATGCGCCCTCGTTGCCGCATTTCGGGCAGGTCCCGACGATGTAGCGGTCGGCAAGGAAGGTATTTGCCTCTGTATCAAAATACTGCTCGCTCTCCTTCTCGATGAATTTGCCTTCGTCATACAGCCTGCGGAAGAAATCAGAGGCTGTCTGTGCATGGACTTCTGAGGAAGTCCTGGAATATATGTCGAAGTTTATGCCCAGCCCGGTGAAGGACTTCTTTATGATGGAGTGGTATCTGTCGACCACGTCCTGCGGGGTGCATCCCTCTTTCTTGGCCTTGATGGTGATAGGGACCCCGTGCTCGTCAGAGCCGCATATGAACAGGACATCATCCCCTCTCATCCTGAGATACCTGACATAAATGTCAGCCGGGACGTACACTCCCGCAAGGTGTCCGATATGTACCGGACCGTTGGCATACGGAAGGGCACAAGTGACCAATGTCCGTTTAAAGTGTTTGTTTTCCATATTCTTGTTCTTTTTTCAATTTTTTATCTTAGAAACTGTTTTAAATTTTTTCAAAAAATCTTTTATGACCGGCAGGTCTGTCATCCCGAGCGGAGTCGAGGGATCCGGCTCTTTACATCAGCAGATTTCTCCACTCCCTACGGTCGGTCGAAATGACAAAAATTCCGTCGGACTACCTTCCCATTTTGGTATTGATCATCACCCTGGCCCTGGTCCAGAGGGCAATCTCGTTCAGGATGGAGGTCTGGTCCTCTATGCTGTCCCCGGCAAGGGCAAGCTCACCTGAAAGAGCTTTCAGTTTTTCCTCTATGCGCTTGACCTGGTAGGCCATAACGGCCTTCGGCACAAAGATAACCAATTGGGTCTCGACTGATGTCAGGGAATTGCGGTAATTCTCTACCGTTATCATATATTTCTCCACCAGTATGTCAGAAGCCACCATGGCAGTCTCCCTGTCCATACTGTTCAGAAGCCGCCTCTGGATCTGGTCCTGGGAAAGCCCCTGGTCGTACATCGCGAAATATTCGTCGTAGACCTTGCGGTAGGAGGTGTTGGAAAACCTGACATCATCCTCCGCAAGGGCCCCGTCGATGAATTCCGCTACGGAAAGCTGGTGCCCGTCCTGCTGGTAGAACTCCGAATCCCTGTCGAACTTTATCGGCCTGTCCCCGTGCTCAAGGATGAACCCGAGCAGCTCCTTCTCGCAAGGTGCGAGGAAAGCGTCATCGATATGTATCCCCCCGTAGCTGCCCTGCCCGTCCCGGGCATCCTCGGGCGTCGCCGGCATAGTGCCTTCCTGTGTACCGTCAAACCTGGCCATGCCCTCCGCCGGGCCGTCCGCATTCTCCTCAGCCCTCCGTCTCTGGTTCTCCCTCTGCTTCCGCTCGGAAAGAAGTACCTCCGCCCTGGTATGGTTTATCCTGTCAAACAGGATCTGCGACTCTATATTGAACTTCACGCTGCAGGTCTCCACATATACAGAACGTGTCACTGCATCCGGGATCAGGGCGATGGTGTCCGCAATATCATTGATAAGTTCAGCCTTTTTCAGAGGGTCGTTCCCCGCCTCCCCGAGCAGGATATCGGACTTGAAGCCTATGAAATCCTGTTCATGCGTGCCTATAAAGTCCTTCACTTCCGCCAGGGTATGCTTATGGGAATACGAATCCGGGTCATCCCCGTCAGGGAGAAGGACCACCTTGACATTCATCCCTTCTTTCAGCACAAGCCCGATACCGCGCAGGGCGGCATGGATGCCGGCGGAGTCCCCGTCATATATAATGGTGATATTCGAGGTGAACTTGCGTATCAGGCGTATCTGTTCCACCGTCAGGGATGTACCGCTGGAAGCCACCACATTGGTGATACCGAGCTGATGCATCGAGATCACATCCAGGTAGCCCTCTACCAGATAGCACCTGTCCTGCCGGGAAATCTCATTCTTGGCAAAATATATCCCGTACAGGGACCTGCTCTTTACGTATATCTCCGTTTCGGGAGAATTCACGTACTTCGCCACAGTCTTGTCCGTCCTGAGGGTACGGCCGCCGAATGCTATCACACGGCCGCTTACCGAATGTATCGGAAACATGACCCTGTCATAGAACCGGTCCAGAAGACTGCCGTCATCCCTTTTCACGCACAGTCCCGTATCCAGAAGGAACTCATCCTTGTATCCTGCCTCTTTAGCGGCATCCGCCAGGACATGTCTTCCGGAAGGGGCCCATCCCAGACCGAATTTCTCTATGGAGGCATCTTCCAGTTTCCTCGACTTGAAATATGCATACCCTACCGCACGCCCCTCGCCGGTCTTGAGACAGTCCCTGAAAAATCCGGCAGCGAACTCGGACACCAGATGGAGGCTCTCGCTGCGCTGGCGCTGCGCAATCTCTTCGGCGGACTCCTCCTTTTCGACTATCTCGATATTGTATTTCCTGGCAAGGAATCTCAATGCCTCGACATAAGTCAGGTTCTCGTGTTCCATTATGAACCCTACTGCCGTTCCGGACTTGCCGCAGCCGAAGCACTTGTATATACCTTTGGCGGGAGAGACATAGAATGAAGGGGTCTTCTCGTTGTGGAACGGGCAGCATGCGGTAAAATTCGCCCCGCGTCTTTTAAGCGAGACGAAATCGCCTACCACATCAACTATCCTGGCGGCGTCGAGAATCCTGTCTACTGTCTCTTTCGGGATCATCCGGAGAAAACTTCTTATTTGTCTTCCCCGACCTTTTCGTAATCGACATCTTTCACATCATCCATTGCCGGAGTATCCTTTGAGCCGGATGCGGAAGAGGATGACGTGTTGAACCTTATCTCATATTCCTTCATGGCCTTGCGCATCTTCCATGTGGAAATCATATCAGATACGCCATATACGAGCAATGCGATTCCGGCAACCAACGTAATGAACTTGCCCAGTCCGAACGGATGAAACAACACCATGGCCCCGCCTACAGTGCAGAGCACCGGGAATATAAATGTCCACAGTCCCATCGGAAGCACTCTGCTCGCGCTGAGCAGCGCCGAAAGCTGGAACAGCCCGAAAAGCATGAGCAGCAGGCCCAGAAGGAACATGACTACGCCGGCCACCTCCTCCGGAAATATGAACACTATGACACCGAGGACAATATCCACCACAGTATTCGTAACCATCAGGGCCAGGCCTCCGTTCGCCCTGTTTACAATACCGAATATGAGAGAAACCACCCCTGATGCAATCAGGAAGGCGGCCACTATCTTCACTATCACCACAAGCGATGTTGCCGGGAACGCAACCATTACAACTCCCAGCGCAATGGCGACAACTGCTCTGAGCAGGCCGCCGAACCTGTTTCTGAATCCGAACGTTATCATATCAAGAAAACACTTTAACCTGCGAAGTTAGCAATTATTCCTCAAATTATTGTTACTTTCGCAGGACGTAATAAAATCAAAGAGACATGAAGCCGGACATTGAAATAGCAAGAAGCGTCAAAATGAAGAAAATCACTGACGTAGCATCTGAAATCGGCATTCCGCAGGAAAGCGTCGAGCAGTACGGGAAGTACATGGCCAAAGTGCCGCTCGGTCTTATTGACGAAGACAAAGTACGCAAAGGCAAGCTCATACTTGTCACGGCCATCACGGCCACCAAAACAGGTATCGGCAAGACGACTGCATCGATAGGCCTGGCCCTCGGAATGAACAGAATCGGGAAAAAGGCCGTACTCGCCCTCAGGGAACCGTCTCTGGGTCCATGCTTCGGGATGAAGGGAGGCGCAGCAGGAGGCGGATACGCACAGGTAGTGCCGATGGAAAGGATCAATCTGCATTTCACGGGGGATTTCCATGCAATAACTTCCGCCCACAACATGATAGCCGCCTTGCTGGACAACTATCTTTACCAGCATCAGTCCGAAGGCTTCGCGCTGAAAGAGATTCTCTGGAAGAGAGTGCTTGATGTCAATGACAGATCGCTCAGGAACATCGTTACAGGACTCGGTCCGAGGACAAACGGCCTGGTCCAGGAATCAGGATTCGACATCACACCTGCTTCGGAAATAATGGCAATCCTGTGTCTGTCAAGCGATCTGGATGATCTCCGCAGACGTATCGGAAACATCCTGCTCGGATACAGGTTTGACGGCAGCGCATTCACTGTAAAGGATATGGGTATTGAAGGCGCCATTACGGCCCTGCTTATGGATGCCCTGAACCCGAACCTGGTACAGACGACTGAGGGCACGGCGGCATTTGTGCACGGGGGGCCTTTCGCCAACATCGCACACGGATGCAACTCCATAATGGCCACGAAGATGGCAATGACCTTCGGGGACTATGCCATCACGGAGGCAGGCTTCGGGGCCGACCTCGGGGCGGAGAAGTTCCTGAACATAAAATGCCGCAAGAGCGGGCTCCGGCCTGCGCTCACTCTGCTGGTGGCGTCCCTGCAGGGGCTCAAGATGCACGGGGAGGTGCCTCTTGAAAAGATAAAGGAGCCGTCACTTGATGGCGTACGCAAAGGTTTCGCAAACCTGGACAGGCATATCGAAAACCTAAAGGGTTTCGGCCAGAGCGTGATGGTCTGCTTCAACAGATATGCAAGCGACACTCCGGAGGAGATAGATCTCGTCAGAAGGCACTGCGAAGAGGCCGGTGTCGCATTCGCTGTCAATGACGGGTATGCCCACGGCGGGGACGGGGCAGTGGACCTTGCCCGCAAAGTGGTGGAGACCATAGAGGGACACCCTTCCGGTCCGCTGGAATTCACATACAGCGACGGAGACAGCCTGAAAGAGAAGATAGAGAAAGTCGCCCGGGGCATATACCGGGCCGGGAATGTGATTTTCAGCAAGACGGCTTTGCGCAAGCTGGAATCGGCCGCGCAGATGGGCATGTCCGGATTCCCCGTATGCATAGCCAAGACCCAGTACTCCTTCTCGCAGGACCCTAAAGCCTACGGTGCACCGTCCGGGTTCGATTTCGAGATAAACGACATTGTGGTCAATGCGGGGGCGGAGATGGTTGTGGCCATCGCAGGGGACATCATCAGGATGCCGGGACTGCCGAAGCATCCGCAGGCCCTGGACATAGATGTTGAAAACGGATTCATCAACGGATTGAGCTAATGGGATTCTTCGACAACCACAACCACAGCCAGTTCTCTTTCGACGGGAAGAAGACCACAGTAGAGGAATCCGCGGCAGCCGCATTTGCAAAAGGGCTGGACGGGATATGCTTTACCGACCACTGCGACTTTTATGTCCCGCCGATGAAAGCGCAGTTCGAGCATCTGGTGCCGGAAGTGTTCGACGTAGAGTCCCAGCAGGCCGAAATAGACAGGGTCAATGCCGCCTCCTATGCGGCCCTGCCGGGCAGCAGGCGGTTCAGGATACTAAAAGGCATAGAAATAGGCCTGCAGAAGAACTGCAGGGAACAGATCAGGGAGCATCTCGGGAAATACAGATTCGACCAGGTCATAGCATCTGTCCACTATATAGACGGCACCGACCCGTTCTACGGAGGATATTACGAGGGCAAAGACTGGAAGGAAGCCTACGGGCACTATCTCGAGACCATCTATGAAGAGATGACATGGCTCGGGGACTTCGACATCGTGGGGCACTACGACTACGTGGCCAGATATGCGCCGTACCCGCAGGCAAGCATCTTCTACAGGGATTTCAGCGACATATTCGACGCCATGTTCAAATATCTCGCCCAGGAAGGGAAGGCCCTTGAAATCAACACGAAGACATACAAGGACTACCACGGCAGGACTCCCGAGATGGACATCGCCGTACTCAGGCGCTTCAGGGAGCTTGGGGGCGAGGCTGTCAGCCTGGGGTCAGACTCGCACGACGCGCAGAGGACCGGGGACAATTTCCTGCACTTCGCGGACGTCGTCCGCAGCGCCGGGTTCAGGTATCTTGCCCATTTCGAGTCCAGACAGCTCCGCATGACTCCGCTGTCATGCTGACCGGGACGGCTGGAAGACCGGCTGCGGAACGGGCTAAAGGATTGTCAGGATACAAAAAAAAGAGGATTGCAATCCTCTTTTTTTTGTATCCTTAAGCGGTCCGCCATTATTCCGCGGTATCGCCCGCTCCGGCGTCTCCTCCCTCATCAGGTGTATCCGTGCCTTTGATATCTTCAGGGACACTGTCCACACGGACATAGACTGACACATCCTGCGGATCATCGACAGCTGTCCACACCATACGGTCACGAGTGAGCTCGGAGACAGTATAGCTGTGGGTCCAGTCGCCCGCGTAATGGTCATAGCGCCCGCTTATGACACCCGTCGCCTCGTTGACAGAATATATGCCGGTCCTGACATACGGGGAGAATGTCTCCAGGTTGTAGTACAATGTGAATTCAGTGTCTCTCCTCACTATGTCCATATAGACATAACTGCCCGCAGGCACAGGCTTGCCGAGCCATTCGCTCAGCTGCCATGTCCCTGAGATGTTGTTGGCCGTCACAGGAAGGTAAGAGACTGTTTCCGGGCTGTCCTCCGTACATGAGCTTAATGCAACCGATGCCAGCAGAGCGGCAAATACAGACTTCAATATATTTTTCATTGTTCTTGAATTTTTACTGTTGTTTCACGGGGTACGCAGACAATACTTCTTCACTGCTCTCCCCTATCATAATTTTCAATGTCCTGTCTCCCGCAGACGTATCCAGGCCCTGCAGGATGACCGGTATCTCGTCCGGCAGGCTGCCCCTGACTTTTCCGGGGTCGAAACTTATGACAATGTCACCTGTCTCGCCTGGCCCGATGACGCCTGGCTCGCACCTGAACGAAAAACATTCCGGAAGTGCAGAGCTGTCCACGCTCAGGGAAAGGCCGGACTCCCCGTCATTCATGCATGCAATCCGTTCCACCTGCAGTTCATTACCGCTTATACGCACCGTGGTCTGTCTGAGCAGCAGCGGCCCCATCCTGTAACGGTATTGCCACACAGGTCTGGTAGAAGGCACTACTGTCCCTTTCACCTCCAGGACGGCTGTAGGAGACGACGAAGAAAGCCCGGTATATACAAAAGCCTTCCTGTCAATCTTCCCTGGATGTCCTTTCTGATGATAGACAAATGCGACTGCGGATTCCTCCCCCGGAGCGACAGGTTCTGTCGAGAACTCGGGTACAAGGCATTCACATGTAGTCCGTACCATTACCACGGACACGGGAGAGCCGCTGCAGTTTTTCCACCGGAAAACACACCTTGCAGGTTCTCCGTCTTCTTCAATCCGTCCTATATCAATGCTCAGTGAATCAAAGGACATTTCAGGCACCGGAGAAAACCCTGTGCCTGAAAGCCCGGAATGACCCTCCGCCCGCAGGCCCGGAAGCCAGGCAGGCAGAAGAAATACGCATATCAATATTACGGGAAACTTCATATGGACAAAAATCAGAGCCAGCCTTCTCCCACAGTGTTACGCACTGTCACGGTAAAATCCTGGCTGCCGCCGGAATATGTCAGTGTAGCAGTCGTAATCCCTGCACTGACACCCTTGAAGCAGAACTTCCCTTCCGACACCTCTGTCACAGTGGCGACGCTTTCGTCCGCCACAGCCACAGAGAATTCCGTACCTTCAATGTAGAAGCCGGCATCAGCAGTCACCTCGGCCCCGGCAGCTACATATATGTTAGGGAACTTCATAGCCACACCTGCACCTCCGTCTATCATGTCAAGCAGGGCGCCTGCATCGACCACGCCGGTACCCATCTGGCCCTTGTACTGGTTCATGTCGAAATATGTCCTCTGGGCAAGCCCGAGGTCGGAGATGTATGTATAATAGTATTTCTTTCCAGATGAAGCCTGGTCAAGGATATTGCGGTTTGCCGAGTCGAACAGCATCTGGCGGAACTCCTCTGAAGTGAAGTGGCGGTGCTGCTGCGCCGCATAGGAAATACCCAGGGCAACTACGCCGGAAACATGAGGGCAGGCCATCGAAGTCCCTTCCATGTAGCCATAGCCGCTTGCGCTTACATGCTCCGGGAGAGTAGAAAGGACAGTGCCCACTGCACCGCGCCCGTCAGCGCCTACACCGTCACTGCCATTCCCCAGATACTCATAATAATAGTCCCTGTCTCCGCCAGGGGCCGAAATAGAAGTACCTGTGCTGTAGTTGGTATATGTTGAAGGGGTACCGTCCCCGGCAACAGCCGCCACGGACACGCAGTAGTCGGCAGCTCCAGGGAAGCCGGCTGCAGGGGCATACTCGTTTCCTGAGGCGAACACCGCGATACCTCCGTCGATAGGGCCGTTAGGACTTCCTGCATTGTTCACGAAATATTCGAGGGCTATCTTCTCGAGAGGACTCTGCTCCTCCCATTCCTCCTGGGTACGGAAACCCTGCCCGTAAATATAAGGGTTGGCGGCGCCGGAGGTGTAGCCGAAGCTGCACTGCAGGACTACAGCACCGTTGTCGGCGGCATATTTTATGGCCTTGACAAGCGACACGCTGTTGCTTGCCATCTCTCCCGAAAACACCTGGCAGGACATGATCTTGACACCAGGAGCCTCAGGAGTACCGCCGGCTATACTGCTGATACCGCGGCCGTTGTTGTTTACTGCAGCAATCGTCCCGGCCACATGTGTGCCGTGCCCTGTATCGGCTATGTCATTCCATGTGATCTGGCCGTTGCCCACGATGAAGTTGAATCCGTTCACGTCATCGATATAGCCGTTGCCGTCATCATCGATACCGTTGCCCGGACGCTCCGCAGTGTTGGACCATATATTTGCCATCAGGTCCGGATGTTCGAGGCATACCCCTTCATCAAGCACAGCCACTATCACGGACGGGTCTCCGGTGCACCGGCCCCATGCCCCGTTCGAGCCTTCCCCTTCAGAGAAAAGGTTCACATCCACATCCTTCACGAATTTCTGCCCGAAAAAGGCTTCACCTGTAAGGTCAGCCAAAGAGGAATTGCCGGAATCGACAGTGTACACAGACCCGTTGTCCTCGCCACGGTTCACCAGATCCCACTGGTATTTGAAAAATTCATCATTGAATGCACCCGGATCAGTCCATGCACCGGCACGTGTAGCCGCCGGAGTGAACGGTACAGGTTTAGCCTGCGGGTCATAAGCCCTCTTGATAATCCTGTTCGGGACAGCGGCCTGCACTTCCCCTACAGAAGAGAGTTTGCTGATCACATCCTCCACACCGTACCGGGAGTCATCGAACCTGACCACGTACCAGAGGTTGAGGCCGGCTTTCCTTTCCTTCTCCACAAACCGCGGATCGGACGGGAACACCCTCTCGAGTTCATAGCCCCCGACAAGGTCCAGGACCTCGTCTACGGGAAGGACTCCGGAGCGGGTGGCGATACCCTCTCCCATCCTGTCAAGAATGTCACCCACATACGGATCGAACTTCACGATGACCTCGCCATCAAGGGAAACCGGCTCCTGTGAAGGGGCCTGGCTGCCGGCACCGCTGAAGTCTTCTTTGGTACATGCGCCCATGACTGTCATCAGCGTAACGGCGCATGCTGCATATATTCTCACTTTTTTCATCTTTCCTGATTAAATGCTAATTGTTCGGAGCAAGCTCTTTTGTTGTATACAGTTCATAATAGCCGCCGTATTCAGCACCCTCGACTTCTTCATAATCGAAATCAATCGGCACATTGTCAAAACCGGCATTGATCACGGTACCGTCCTCTTCCCGAGGCAGCGAACCTTCCTGGGCAAATACCAGGGTGAACGGATCTATCCAGTCCAGGTTCGGATGGTAGAGCAGCCATTTCGGGAGCATGCCTGTTAAACGGTTGTTGTTGAGGGTAAAATACTTGATCTTAGGCAGCACGCAAGGCATATTCTTTCCTGCAAGTACAGACAGAGAGTCAGCAGCCCCCGGATTTTTCTGAAGATAGTCGTCATACGTCGGGAACCCGGCCTCTACGGTACCGTCAGAATTAAGGAATGTAGGCAGAGAACCGCGGAAATAGTTCACACCGAGGGTGAGGGTATCCAGCTTCTCGTGCATAAGCAGGCGGTGGAACTGTTCTTCAGTCTCGTCATAGAAACCGCCCAGATTTTTGAGGTTCGTGGCATTGCTCAGGTCATACACGAGGCTGCGGTAATTGGTATTCAGCAGCAGGGCATGGAAATCCGGATTCTCCATAAGGGTGAAAATCTCTGACGGGATTGTCTGGAAGTTGTTCCCGGCAAGGTTCAGGTACTCGAGCTTCTTGAGGTTCTCGATACTCGGATCCAGCTTGGTAAGGCCGAAATATGCTATAGTCAGCCTCTTAAGGTTAGCAAGTTCTGACAGGTAAGGGCCAGTGCTGAGGTTTAGACGCTCCTTGTTGTTGTTGCTGTAGAAGACGAGCTCCTCCGCAGCATCAAGGTAACGCACCTCATAAGGTATACAGTCTGCATTCTCAGTCCCGCACATATAGAAACGCACGTACCTTACACGGCCTATCCAATCTTCAGGACAGTCGTCGCCATCCTCCCAGAGCCTGACGTCAGACCATGTAGACATCGGGGACGAACCGTCCCAAGGATCCCAGACATTCAGGGAGCGGGCTACGGCCATCAGGGCGGTAGAATCCTTCTGGCGCGGTGTGCCGGTGATAGGGGTGGCAGCATCCTGTATCACATTAATATTCTCGGTATCGAAATCAGAAATGTCTGCATCAGGCGTACCGGAGTCCGTAGCAGGAGCAAAAACGAGCTCCGCCGTACGAGGATCGGTTACGGAAGCGTCAGTATTGACTGCCCATTCTACCCTGACAGTGAATTCACGTGGTCTCACGCCCCTGTCCCCTTTGAAGAAATACACGGACGGATACTCTTCCTTCTCTCCGGGGACAGTTATCCATGAAGCCCCCGGGGCGGAAAGGGAAAAATTAGTATTGGCCTTCACCTTCACCTCGAAATACCTTTTGGCATCAGCCTCATAGTTCGGGATCTCGAAAGTGGTAGTCTGGGGCATTATGGTATAGTGGTACCCTTCCTGGGTCACCGTGATGACCTTGTCATCGAAAGTCACCTGGTCCTGGATATGGATCTCGGCGGTACGGGATGTAGTGGCCACAGCGGAGTCCACCTGGACCTGGCATGTGACAGAGCCGTTCCCGTTGGCCGGGGATATAGTAATCCACGGAGCCTCGGTCGAAGCCACCCAGCCATTCTGGGCGGATACCTTGAGATTGTACCTTCCGCCGTCAGCGCCAGAGGCTATCTTGTCCGTATCCAGATTGAATGCGATGCTCTCCTCATTCCTGCAGCCTGCAAGGGCAAGTGCAGCAAGGGCTGCAGTAATCATGTATGTGTAAATATGTTTCATATCTGATCCTTTTAATTATTGAAGCATGGCCTCGCAGTTGATGATATTCTGGCTCTTGTCGTAGTACAGGTTATATTCTCCCTGCATCCATGCCTGGCAGATATCTGACGCATCGAAATAGATGTTAGGGTTGTCGGCTATCTCCACATGGAAGATGGTCGGTGAAAGCTGGCCGGCAGTCACGGTGCGGATGTCGTTCGATCCTGCATAGAAAGCCCTCAGTCCTGTATGCTGGTACAGCAGCGAAGGCCACGTCTTGAAGCACCTCTCGCCTGAATCGGCCCTCTGGCCCCTGAATCCCAGGACAGTGAGGCCCCTGCATGAGAGGAATCCCACAGGGACATCCGTAAATGCGTTGCTGGAGACATCGACCCCGTAGAGATACGGGACTGATGTAGCATTGAAGTCGATAGGGAACTCTTTGAGCCTGTTGAACTGCATGTCTATGGAAATCAGCGTCTCTGTATATTTGGCGTCGAAAGTCCCTTCCGGAATCTCCTCAAGGTCGCAGTCAGACATTATTATATAGGAGACCTCGCAGTGGTTGAAGAAATCCTTAGGGAAAGTCTTTATGCTGTTGCCTCCGAGGTTGAATGTCACGACATAGGCGAAATCACCGTCAGCACCCAGATCTTCAGGGAAGGTGAATTCCGTGATGCGGTTGTACGACAGATCGATGGAGCTCATCTGTATCCCTGCAAGCGGACGGAAAAGGTCCGGGACATGGTCGAGCCTGTTGTTGGCAAGTGAAATAGTGGTAAGGATATCGGCATCGCAGAAATTGCGTTCGTTTTCGATCCTTTCTATCTTGTTGTTCTGGAGATACAGCTCCGAAGGGTCGAACTTGCCTTCCATGTCAGGAAGCGAGGCAATCTCGTTGGAGGAGAAATCCACCATGGCAAGGTCTGCGAAATCACCGAGCACCTTAGGGAAGACGGTCAGGCCGTTGTTGTTGCAGTAAAACATCTGGAGCGACCTGGATGCGGCCCCGGTGGACATCTTGTCGATAGCGTCCCTGACATCCTCTTCTTTGATTGATTCCGGATTGTCCGAAACGATATATGACAGGTTCAATGTCGTCAGTTTAGGCAGTGTTGACAGGTCAGGGAACTCCTTGATATTAGGACAGTTGTAGATTTCCAGGTCGGTAAGGTTCTCAAGACCGCTGAAATCGGCACCGCTGAAGTTTTCGATAGGGCTGTTGGCGATGCTGAGCTTTTCCAGACGCTTGAGGTTTCCTATTTCTGCAGGAAGGGAACGAAGACCGTTGTACATCACACCCGGAGCCACATCCATAGGCTTGACGCCGAGGTCTTTCCTGTCAATGTCCCTTGCCCCGGCAGCGAAAAGCTCCTCGGTGGTGAGAGCGTCGTATGATGACGCGGCCGGGCTCGTAAGCCCGTGCAGGCGCAGTGAAAGTGCGCATATAGGAGACATCTGATACTGCTGGTAGCGTGAAGATATGTATTCATCCTTATACCCTTTACGCTCCGCCTCGCGGTCGGCAGCGCTCTTCGGAGTATAGAAATGCGAAGCCCCTTTGGCGGACGCCCCCATGGAAGACCCTCCGACGGACACGGCATTGTCACTGTGCGTACCCAGATACAGCTCTATCAGTTCGGACAGGTTACCAATTTCCTTTGGCATATCACCCTTGATCCCGAATCCGCTCAGGTCCAGATATGCCACCCTTCCGTTCGGATGCACCTGCACACCGGGCTGATAGCTCCACAGGTCCGGATCCTTATTGAAGTCCCAGTTGCATCCGGTGTTGTAAGTCTGTCCTCTGTAAGACCATTCCGGTCCGCCGAGAGCATCCCAGATCTTTTTCAGGGCATAATTGTCTATAAGATACGCATCTGATTCATACAGTGTCACGTAGACTTTTGCATCCGAGGTCATATTGTCCCCGACAGTGAAAGTGGATTCCGTAAAGTCATCATCGTTGGAATCGATAGCCTCCAGAAGCTGGTCGTCCTCATCATAGACCTGATAGGAGACCACAGTGTACTCCCCTGCCTCAAGGGCCACCAGCGAATCGCATGATACAGTAGAAGTCTGATAGCCGTCGGTCTCGTCCCCGTTGTCCTCGAAATGGATGGAGAAATTGCACTCGAGCCCGGTAATCTCCACCGGTTCTACAGTACCTTCACGGAGGACGGACACATCAAGTTTGGCAATCTGCTCGAAAATATATTCTTCTCCCTCCCTCGCCTTTGTCTGCGGGGCAGAAGTAAGGCCGTCCATGTCCTTGACTACGGTGAATCTGACCTTCCCTCTCGGGGTGACAGACACATGAAGGTCGCTTGATACAAGCCCTCCTGGAATGACAGTCAGAGACTGGTTCCCGCTGTCCGGCATGCCGGAATACAAAGGCTCGTCAGTCCCGTCATAAAGGGTGAACGAAGCGATCTCGTATTCCCCGGCCAGAAGCCTGAGCTTGTCGCTCCTGAGGCCGAACTCCGCGGCATCCTTGCCAGCAGCCGAGAGGACAAGTGTCTGTGAGATAAGCTGTCCGCCGGCACCCTGCAAAGTCACCTTCACCTTGCTGGCATCGGAAAGATAGTCCAGCTCCGGGACTTCGGCCTTGGACTCCGGGGATGACTGGGTTTCCTTAAGGAGCCTGAACTGGACATACCCGTAGTCCAGGTCCCTGTTGTCCGGAAGCTCCTCGTCCACACATCCTGAAAGGAGTGCGACGGCCGCCGTCAAGAGCGCAGCCCCCAAACATTTGATGTAATTTTCTATTTTCTGTCTCATTTAAGTATAATTGACGTCTTCTGACGAATTTTAATACAATATGTCTTTAAATTCCGGACCGTACGGTATCAGGCCTTCCGGCCCGGAATTAAACCTATAAATACTTTATCAGTAGTTCTTGACGAAAATAATCATAGCAGAAGTATCCCCCGACATTGAAGTCATGAGATTAAGATAGGCTTTCGACCCTTTCTCAACATTTTCAGGAGACTCCGGATTACCCGTCATATATACAGAAAATTCAGGGTTTGTAAATATATAATTACTTGGATCATATTCAGGCATATAAAGCCACGTATTAGTCTGTGGAGAAATTGTAGCAAAGGCATCTCCTTCTATCCTCAATTTCGCACCCTCTGCCTCAGCGCTAAGATAAGTCACCCTGTAAGCAGCACCTCCCATTTCCAATATAGGAGAAATGTCGACATAATCAGGATCTTGCTCATCGAGAGTTTCTAAACTAAATTCCTCAAAAACAGCATTTCCGCCATCAAAACCATCTATAGGGGTACATGTGATAGTTTCAACCTTGAATCCTT
Source organism: uncultured Bacteroidales bacterium (assembly GCA_944326305.1). Classification (GTDB taxonomy): domain Bacteria; phylum Bacteroidota; class Bacteroidia; order Bacteroidales; family UBA932; genus Cryptobacteroides. The sequence goes on along the minus strand of CALVDL010000007.1, from coordinate 46,330 downwards.
CCTGCTGGCAGGTCGCTACAACATATTTCTGATATTCAGGCTTGATAGTTGTATTGCCATTATCATCGTAGTCTATCATTTCTTCTGGATTATACACAATCTCATTCTCCCACATAGAAGTAGGAATAGCAATAAGATCTGAAGAACGGCTCTCTTCGCTGTAATTTTCCGACATCCGGACAGAAACAATACGATTCTGCACTCCTTCCGGCTGTTCCATGTCCCATGCATCGTCTACCTGAATGACACTTCTTCTGTTAACCATAATAGGGAAAGATCCCGGCATATAATAGAAATACGTAAGCGGTTCTGCACTTACTATACTCCCGATAAACGGAGTATTCTCGCCTCCCTGATCGAGGCTATATCCATCCGCATCGAATTTAAGTATATTTCCTTCCGGTACACCGATAAACCTTGAAAGGCCATAGGCTGAAGCCACTTTGACAGAAACTGTCTGCGAAGTGGCCAGCCCTTCCCCTGTAATGGTAAAAGAACCTTCAAGTTTGGCGTCTTTTTCAAGCGGAAGTTTTGAAAGGTCGCAGGAAAGTTTTATTTCAGTTTTCCCGGCAGCACCTTTTATCTCGGAAAGGTCAAGCCAGTCAGCCGAAATGCCGCTGACAGTCCAGTCGACAGAAGCATCCACCATAATGTAGTTCTCATACGGAGCAGTGCCCGGCTGTTTCAAAGAAAGAGGCCAGATAAGTTCCACTGTTTCAGCAAGAGGGCCGAACTGGAGTTCTCCTGCTTCATCTTTGGAGAAATCCGTTCCCGCCTCATTGAACACGGCCCCGGAAATGTTCATATACCTTTCAAGGGCAGGAAGGGTGATCTTTGCTATCTCCTCTGTCCTGTCCCCCATTGTCATGGATACAGTCAGCTCGTGATTTTCAAAATCCTGCTCGCCGATAACCACTACGCTTACCGTATGGTCTCCGGCTTCTCCCTTGACGGCAAAAGACTGCGTGCTGCCGTCAGTGAGCCTGAAATAGGTTCCCGCCTCGGCGGCCGGTATGCTCACCGTCCAGGCCTGGTTGGCGTTGAAAGAAAGTTCTACGGTTTCTCCGGCAGCGACTGTCTTCTTCACAAGATCCGGGAAGACAGGATCCGGAGTGCTCTCGGCCGGGTCACATGATGTCGCTGAAAAGACGACACCAGCCAGGCCTGCAATCAAGGTGGTTAGAAAATGTTTTCTCATGATTCAAAAAATTAAAGATTATAATTAAATGAGAACGGAATGTATTGTCATTCACCGGCTCCGGTGTCTGAAGGCCCGCCTTTCTTTACCATCCCGTATTCTTTGACAAGCCGGTCGGCCTCCTCATCGGATACCCATTCCATCTGGTTGTCATAATACCCGAGAGTGGCGAACGGGGCACCGAATTCCTGGAGATACACCCTGACATTCAGAATGACGGAATTCCTGCATGTGTTGAAATATGAGTAAGCGCTTGAGCTTTCTTCGACATATATCCTGTCATCGGCGTTAATCTGGCCGAGGACGTTCTGCTCGTTGCTTATGACCTGGTCCGGATCCATGGTGACGGAAGGTTCTGCCGGGTCGGACGGGTCCATCTTTATGGTCACGTCATAGCCGTCGTGAAGCCAGTTGGTCAGCACCACGGTATTCTCCTCCTGGCCTTTCTCCGTCCATATCAGACGCTGCACACCGTTGTTGTCCAGCCCCGGGAGTTCGAGAAGGCATGAGGAAGTGACCATACACCAGCCCGTAAAATTCTCTATATCAAATGGCTGCACCTTGAAGAGACTGACTTTCGTCTGATCTCCGTAAAGGTCCCACTTCACTGCATCCGGCACCACAAGCCTGAGGTTGAAATGGAGAGTGTCCATGTCGCTGAGATTGTCGAGGTTGGCAGTGACCATCACATCCGTACGGTTTTCACCGGCCTTGATGGTCAGAGTGTTGGCATCGATGCTGAAATCCCTTCCCTCAACAGCGGTACTTCCGCTGTCCACAATCTCTACCCCGAATGTACGGTCATAATCGCATGTGACGGTAGAGATGACCGGCACGCTGAAAGTCTCGCTTCCCTGGAGTACCACATTCACGGACGCGGTGTCGGCAAACATGATATACTCTGCATCGGAATACGTCCGGGCGCCTTCACTGCATCCGGCAATGACAACAGCTGCAGCCAGGCATGCCCCTGAAATGATTATCTTGCTTTTCATGTTACAGTATATCTGTTTTATCTGTTGCTTTCATTTGGTTCTATCTCCGAGCCTGGAGCCAGCAGTTCATGCTGCGGAATCGGCCAGACGAACATCGGATCGTCCGCAGAGACGGTGATGTCGCTTCCGGTCTGCTGTGCGCCCGACTGGAATTTCCTGGTAAAGCCCCTGTGCCACCTCTTGAGGTCGTTCAGGCGGAAACCCTCCATATAGAGTTCCCTTACCCTCTCCTCCGAGATGATATCCAGCCAATTGTTCGAATTGACCGACAGGGAGCCGCCGGAAGTATACCTGGCACTTCTCAGTGTGGTGAGGTCGGCTGAAGCCTTGCTGAAATCGGCAGCGTTGCCTATCTCGGCAGCCCTCTGGCAATAGGCTTCGGCACGGATAAGATACTGCTCGGCCATGCGCAGGAGCTTCGGCATGTTCACATGGTATATAGTATAGGAGTTGATGAAATTGATATTGCCGAAATACTTGATAAGGAGCGGAGAATCGGAGACTCCGGCATATCCTGACGAGCTCCCGAGCTCCTCTGCCGTGGCGAAATATGAAGAATACCTTCCGTCCGCTTCATCGTAAAGGTCGAGGACCCACTGGGCAGGGACATAGTCCGGATAGAAATAGGTGTAGTCCCTGTTGAAATTCAGGAAAACCGTACCGAGGGCTCCTCCGTATGAGGTAGGGGTGAAGCCGAGCTCCCATAAAAGCTCCGTTGCCGAATCGTACTGCCACATGTACCCGAAATCATTCAGCCCGGTATTCGTAGAAGCAACCCTCGTGCTTGAAAGAGGGAAAGTCGCACCTCTCTCGTCTATGAGGATGCTTGAATACTCTATCGCCTTGTCCCAGTCATGCATATAAAGCGAGATCCTCGCCCTGAGGGCCTGGATAGCGGCATTGGACATGACATAGGAGCCGGCCTGGTCAGTGAGTTCAGCATCCATCAGTCCGGCAGCCTTGTCAAGGTCGCTCATGACGAACATGTATGAATCGTACAGGCTCGCCCTTTTCACCGGTTCAGGCTCAGAATATTTCGTACGGAGTACAACACCCGGATCTTCCTTTGCCTGCTCTTCCGAATCGTAAGCCTTGCAGAACAGCTCCAGAAGCTTTGAATAGCAAAGGGCCCTGACAGCGTAGACCTCGCCCTGATAGTTGTCCAGGAGGTCGAGATTGGCATCGCTCGTCTCGGCCGCCCTCACATCGTCTATATGCTCGAGGAAGAAGTTGCATGAACCGATAACGGCATAGAGACTTGCATAGACGCCTTCGATTTCCAGATCCGTAGGACGTATTTCCCAGCGCCAGAAGGTCCCGTAGGTGTTGGAGTTGCCGTCAACGGCATACACCAGATCGGCCTGTATGTCAGGGATAAGTGTGAGCGCTCCGCTGAAAAGGGAACTGCTGAGCATGTTTACATAGATGCCGGTAAGATGCTCCACAGCATCGTTGAAAGTCTTCATTGCCTGGTCCTCCGGAATGGAAGAAGACGGTAGCTTCTCAAGGCATGAAGTCGTTCCTGCGGCAAGCAGCACCGCCGCTGCCGCAATCTTGATATATCTTGATAACTTGTTCATCATAATGCCTGTCAGAATGTTAAATCAAGTCCGAATGTGAACTGACGGGTCATAGGGTACTGAGCCACATATATGTTGTTCGGGGACTCCGGATCCAGACCCTTGAATCCCGAGAACGTGAACAGGTTCTGCGCCTGGGCATAAACCCTGAGACCGGATATGAACCTGGTCTTTGAAAGGAGGGACGATGGCAGGGAATAGCTGAGCATCAGATTCTTGAGGCGCATGAATGAGGCATCCTCGAGAAGCCTGTCATCGAATTCCATGTACTCGCCGTAACGAGGGACGTCAGTGATGTCGCCCGGCTGTTTCCATGCATCCAGCAGGACACGGGACTGGTTGTATGACACGAAACGTCCGTTGGACTCCTGGTAGTACCTGTCGTTGTTGATCATCCACCGGTCAGCCACCCAGCTGAACTGTGCAGTGAGGGAGAGCCCTTTCCATGACAGGGTGGTCCCGAATCCTCCGGCCCACGGAGCGTTCATGCTCTTGCCTGTCATCACACGGTCCTCATCCCTGAGTTCATTGGTGATCTCCCCGTCCTTGGTGTACCAGAGGGCATCGCCGTTGGCAGGATTCACACCGGCGAAACGGTTGATATAGAACTCACCTACCTTATGGCCCACGACATATTTCATGTTTGTGGACGAAAGCTCATACTCGTCCACGCCGTTGTAGAGTTCGGTGATCTTGTTGGCGTTGTATGAGACATTTGCATTGAGGCTCCAGGTGAAATCCCTGGTCTGGAACACGGTCCCGTTCAGATTCAGTTCCGCTCCCCTGTTGGCCATTGCGCCCACGTTCGCCCAGCGGTAGCCGAACCCGTTGTCGGAATACGACTGCGGTACAGACATGAGCATATTGGTGGTCTTCTTGTTGTAAAGCTCCAGGTCGACATTGAGCCTGTTCCAGAATCCGAAGTGGAAACCGAGGTTGGTAGCCCATGTGGACTCCCAGCTGAGGTCATCGACACCCTGCTGTATAGGTGTGATACCCGGATCGCCGACATAGTCACCGTTGCTTCCGATAAGCGCAAGATGGTCATAGTTCGGGATGGAGGAGTTACCTGTTGTCCCGGTACTTGCTGATATCTGCGCGAAAGTCAGCCAGCTGCGCGAAGGCGCCATGAAGTCCTCCCCGAGGAGGTTCCACATGAAGGCGACAGACCAGAAGGCCCCCCATTTATTGTTCTTTCCGAACCTTGATGAAGCATCGGCGCGGACAGAGAAGTCTGCGTAGTACCTGTCCAGGTAGTTGTACTCTCCGCGTCCGAAGAAAGACAGGAGAGCGTAGTCGTCATCGACTGTATCGCCCCAGGATGTAACCCTTGTGGCAGAAGAGATGTCGGTGAGCTTGTTGTTGGTCTGGCCCCTTGCAGTGAGGTTGAACGCCTCATAGTGGGAATTCAGGCCTTCCTGGGCAAGCATGAAATTGAAGAAGTGGGTATTGTCCAGATCGAAATTGTAGTTGAGAGTGTTTGAAATGGACAGCACGAGAGCGTCCGTGGAATTCCTCTGGACAGTCCCGTCCCCGAGGTTAGGGGAATATTCCGGATAGGACTTGCCGAGTCCGGTACTGTGGGTATAGTCAACATTGAACTGTGAACGGAAAGTGAGACCTTTGATGATGGTAGCCTCGGCGAATACTGAAGAAAGCACCTTGTACCTCTTGTATTTCACCGGATTGTTCTCCATCCACTCCAGAGGGTTCTGCCCGTCCCCTTTCCAGCTCCCGTCCTCGATGGAAGCTATGGAGCCGTCTTCACGGCGCGGGTCCCAGTAAGGGAGCATGAACATGGCGGCGGAAATAGGGGTGACCAGAGTCACGTCACCCTGCACAGCCCTCTCTATATTCTGGTAGTTGAGCATGGTGTTGGTACCGACCTTAAGCCACTTTGCGGCTTTCTGCTCAATGTTGGCCCTCAACGAGTAACGGTCGAAGAGAGACCCGACCGCCACACCTTCCTGGTCATAGTAGCCTCCCGAGATGTAATAGTTCGTAGTCTCGGTAGCCCCGGAGACGGATAGCTCATAGCTCTGCAGCATCGCTGCCTTGTTGTATACCTCGTCAAGCCAGTTTACGTCTATCTTGCTGAGGGCGTCGTAGTCCTTTCCTGCAGTGAGGCCAACCTGTTTCTCATACTCGATACGCTCTGCGGTATCCATGAGGTTCCATTTGCCCTCCGCGATGTCGGAGAATCCGAGCTGCATACGGAAGTTGATCACCGGCTTCTCGCCGTGCGCACCGCGCTTGGTCGTTATCACGACCACTCCGTTGGCTGCACGCGCACCGTAGATGGAAGATGAGGAAGCATCCTTGAGTACCGAGATGCTGGCGATGTCCGAAGGATTGACCGCACTGAAATCGGACGCAGTGATTACAGTGCCGTCGAGCACATACAGAGGCTCCGTACCGGAGTTGATGGAGTTGGTACCCCTGATGGTCATATTCACCGGCTCGCTCGGCTCTCCCGAACTGGCGATGACCGTAAGACCCGCCACCTGTCCCTGGAGCGCCTGGTCAAAGGCCGCCGTAGGGGCGTCGGCCAGCTTCTCCGAATTGACAGTGGCCACAGATCCCGCCACGGTACCTTTCTTACGGACACCATAGGCGATGACCACCACATCATCAAGCAGCATCTGGTCCGTCTCCAGGGTCACATTGCAGGTCACGGCAGCCGCACCCGACGGCACCGTGTACTCGTATTTCTGGAAACCGATACTGCTGAAAACAATAACTGAACCGGCAGGGGCAGCAATCGAATAACTTCCGTCATCAAGCGTCATGACCCCGTTAGTCGGGCCAGACATGACAGCCACCCCGACAAGAGGCTGGCCGTCTTCCGCAGAAGTGACGACGCCGCTTACAATGACATCGCTATCACCCTGCTGCTCCCCCCAATTTGCTGCTGCGGCCTGCACTGTACATGCAAACAACAGCATGAGAATGTTAGAAAGTGCTTTCATTTGTATGTTTTAGAATGAGTTTTCAGCCATATGCCCAAAAAAGCGGCGCGAATTTAGAAAGAAAAAGATAATCTCACAAGCCAAAAGCGGCTATACAGCGATGATTCAAGCATTTCCAGCGACAGACAAACGTTTATTGTATTTTACTTTTTCAGGCATATTTCTGTCACATTCTCTGATATTGCATATAAATCTGTCAGAAAACACCGGAAATACGGCCATCCGGCTTATAAATCATTAAACTACAAAAACAGGGGAATTTTTTTGTCTTATGCTTTACGGTATTACGTAAAACCCCAAAAAAACGGCCCGGAAGCCTTGAAGCCTCCGGGCCGGTCATCGTTTTATCACGGCAGTGTCATTCTGCCGGATAAGTCACAGTAAATGTAGAAGGGGCGTAATACTTCCCTTCCTTGTCCACAACGACGCATACAAGGGTATATGTTTCCCCTTCGAAAAGCATGCGCCTCATTGTCGCATCCCCTGATTTCGGAGTCTGTGAAAGTGCATCGCGGACTGCTTCCGCAGAAGTGGCCTCATAGGTGTCGCCATACTCGAACCAAGCATACCATGTATCCACCCCGTCCCCGACAGTGACAGGTACGTTCGCGAATATGACGCCTTCCAGACCGGCCTCATATTCCACTTCTCCGAATACAGGCTGCATACCGCTCCATGACGGATCCGACTTTTCAACTATATCCGGAGAAGCCGTCGAATAGGTTTCCTCCACAAATGTAGATGAAGTGACCCCGTATGCATCGACCACCGTGGCGATGAAGATATAACCGGTACCCATACTGAGTCCGCTGATATTCACCTCGCAACTTGTCTGGCCCTCGGCAAGGGTGACAAATCCTCCGTTCGAGCTGTATTCATTCCAGTAATACGAATCAGGGTTAATAGCCATTTCATTCTTTACGCTTTCCGTATCCCCCTCAAAAGGATAGGCATATTCGAATGAACTTTCAGAGCAATAGTAGTAAATGAGTTTGGCCGGATTGCCTTTGATGTCGAATTTCACCGAAATACCGTCTTCACTTGCACTGTGCTCTTTGACAGACAGACTGATATTTTCGTTATGTCCTATTTCCGCACTGGCAAGTTCAAGATCAGTAAGAGGTCCGATTCTTCCTTCGCTGTCCACCACAAAGGCCACGAAATGGACAGTAGTCCCCGGTTCCAGGTCTTCGGCCCTCATATAAGGGTCGGCGTCCCCACCGGTAAGGTCCTCAGGGACTACAGGGGCTATATTCTCCAGCATGGATTCCACCATACCGGCCCCTTTCCACTCGTTGTAGGAATCCTCGTCCAGACATGCATAATAGATCTCATACATATTGTCTGGCCAAGTATAAGGAACGGCTATACTTGAAGATGTGATCTCAGGCTCGCCGCATTCGATTTTAGCCGTACCGTCCATTGTATAGTCGGCAAGAGTGAATTCATACGACTGGATGTCCCCTGCTGAATACTCAACGCCTGAAATGGATTTCTTGACTGCCGTAAGAAGCATATATGTCTCTCCAGCACTGATATCCACAGTAGTCTGTAAATACATATTGGTATTCAGTTCCGCAAAAGTGCCTCTTATCGCCTCACCGGTAAAGTAGCCGTCATACATGCCCCTTGTTATCATAGTGGCAAGGCCATCTTTGGCCGCCTGCAGATCCTCATCCCTATACTCCGTGACATCCCCGTAATATCCGTAGAACTGATCCTTCGGATATAGGAAAATGACATATTCGGTCCCTTCGCCTGCCGGAGTAAGCGTTATATCCACATTGTTGAAAACAGGCTCGCCAATCTCCACGGCCACCGAACGTCCATAATCATAGAAATATGTCTGTATGTCGTCCGGGTCAGCCGGTAAACCGGTGACTTCAAATGTCCATATCACATAAGTCTCCCCGTCTTCAGGATTTTCAACCAGATCAGTGAATGGAATCCTGGCAGGCTCGACAGAGCCGCCCTCTCCCACAGCGGTTGCAAACTCATGGTCTGAATCACATTCCCCGGCTGCCGCCTCGGCAGAGAACTCGGACAACTTGGCTACTCCGCAATAGAACGGATACATAGGATATATGGTGGACACGACAATATCGACAGCCCCGTCCTCGGCGACTTCTGTCCCGACAGTGATGGTCTGGACTTCGGTAGTCACCCTCACCTTGTCCATCAGGACTTTACCGTCGGCATAGACCCTGAGGACTATTTCCCCTGCAGTATCCTTGGAAGCATCATAAGGTGCAGTCACCTCAATGGTGTTTCCGGTGAATTCCGCTGTCCACCCGAACGGAGCACTGATTTCATATTTCTCATATCCTGAGGCTGACACGGGCAGGGCCTTGGTCTCACCCATCTCGAACAGGGTCTTGCCGCACAGGATGTCACACACGAACTCTGCCGTCCTGAGCACCCTCAGTTCGGTTCCGTCCTGGAGTGTGAATATCACATAATCCCCGTCGAAAGTCACCGACTTGAACATGAACATACCATATTCATCCAGGCTCACCCCGGCGTCGGTCCATGTGCCGCCATTGTCCGTTGAAATCTCCAGGCCCTTGTCCTCGTTTCTGAACCGGATGGACACCCCGCCTCCGACAGGTACTTTCTCCCCGTCCACGGTCAGGTACTCGGGCTCTCCGTTCTCGCCGATCCTCGCCCAGTAATATACACCGTTCTCATCCGCCATTACAGTAATGACAGGATTCCCAGTGCCTACGGTAATGACATCCGTTTCGTCGCTCCCTACATAAGTGATTGTATAGGCAGTCCCGTCCTCATTAGGTGTGATACTTTTGATGACCCGCCCTTCTTCAAGCAGGGAAGTGACGGCATCCACATTGCCCTGCAGGACAGACATGGCCTCTTCAAGTGCAGTCACCCTGTCTTTCAGGTCATCGACAGACTCCTGGAGCTCGTTATCACAAGATAGCAAAGCCCCGCCCAGAACCACGGCCGACACGACAGCCAACAGGTTCATGATAAAACGATTTTTCTTCATATAGCAGTATTTAGTTAATAGGTCAATGAGTATTTTCCCGGCAAATATAATGTTTTTTATCTCACGGCTTTCATCTATTAATTTAAGGGCCAACATGTCCGGAATACAATATTTTATTTTTTTGATACCAGATTTTATTCAAAATTTATTTTAATTTCAATTACGGTTACAATTCCGAAGCATTTATGTAAAATATGTTTATACACATAATTTTATTAAAAAAACCGGTACGGGACACCTGGTTTTTCTTTTCCGCTTCCCTTGCCGGTATGACTAAAATTTCATATATTTATAGATTTTAATTCTAAAAAGCACATTACATGGAATCCATCCGGCAAAACAGGAAAAAGGCAGCCCTCGCCCTCTCGAGCGGAGGGCCGAGAGGATTTGCATACATAGGGGCCATAGAAGAGCTCGAAAGCAGGGGCTATGAGATAACATCGATAGCCGGCACATCCATAGGTTCGCTCGTAGGAGGCATATATGCCGCAGGCAGGCTCCGGGAAGTAAAGCACTGGCTTTTCTCCCTGGACGCATGGAAAGTGTTCTCCCTGATGGACATATCCATCAGCATGAACCATCTCGTAAAGGGAGACAAGATAATCGATGCCCTTAAAGAGATAGTGCCCGACGTGAACATCGAGGACCTGGACATCCCGTTCAGGGCCGTTGCCACCGATTTCTATACCGGGGAAGAGGTGATTTTCGACAGGGGGAAGCTTTTCCAGGCCATCCGCGCATCAATATCCATCCCTTCGCTCTTCAGGCCGGTCAAGGCAGGCACACGCACGCTTATCGACGGGGGAATCGCCAACACCATGCCGCTGAACAGGGTGCCGAGAACCCCGGGTGACATCCTCATAGGGTTCGATGTCAATGATGTGGACGTGGACAAGGTCAGGGCAATAATAATTGAAGATGCCGAAGCGGAAGCCAGGAAGGAGCAGGAGGACAAGGAGCGCAGCGAAAAGACACGGGCCGTCATACATGCGGTCAGGCACAACGACACGATGACAATACTGGAGAAGCTCAGGCTTGCCAGGATGCAGGGGCAGGAGGTTGTCAGGCATGTCTTCGAGAGCGAGGAAAAGCAGCCTGAACTATTCAGCGAGGAGTCCAACTATTATAAGGTACTGGGGCGCACATTCAGCCTGATGAACCACACGATAGCGAAAATGGGCATAGCGCTGACCCCTCCGGACATACTTGTGAGCATGCCTTTCGACGAATTCGGGGCCATAGCGGACTACGCCAGGGCGGAAGAGATATCAGAAAGGGGACGCCAGCTCATGAGGGAAGCCCTCGACAGGTATGAGGAGGTGAAGGGGCAAATGGCCCCGGGCCAATGACGGGGGCCGGAGCCGATACCTTTTCTACACAATCTTTTACCATAATTACCGATAATGACATGACAGCTGCCTGTGCCGTCTGGCAATATTTTTGATGTCCTCCTGCCGCCAATTAAAAGGAAAGGACCATGAAAAACATTGACGAACTTGCACTTGAGTATCACAGCTGTTTCCCCGCTGGCAAAATCGGGATAGTCCCCACCAAACCCACCGGTACACAGGACGACCTGTCACTGGCATACACCCCTGGCGTTGCAGCGCCGTCACTGGCCATAGCAGACAACCCGGAGTCTTCCTATAGCTACACCGGCAAAGGCAACCTGGTGGCAGTAATCTCAAACGGTACGGCAGTCCTCGGGCTGGGCAATATCGGTGCCCCTGCCGCAAAACCTGTAATGGAGGGCAAGGCACTCCTTTTCAAGATATTAGGAGGAGTCGACGCTTTCGACATCGAGGTAGACACCACGGATGTAGACAAATTCATAGAGACCGTGAAGAACATCTCCGTAACTTTCGGGGGCATCAACCTTGAGGACATCAAGGCCCCGGAGTGCTTCGAGATAGAAAAGCGCCTGGCAGAGGAGCTTGACATCCCTGTGATGCATGACGACCAGCACGGCACGGCCATCATCACCACGGCGGCACTCCTCAATGCCCTGGAAATCGCCGGGAAACGTCCTGAAGACATCAAAATGGTGGTGAACGGGGCCGGTGCGGCCGCCATAGCATGCACAAGCCTTTATATTAAATTGGGTGTGCGTCCCGAGAACATCGTGATGTGCGACAGCAAGGGGGTTGTCCGCTCCGACAGGACGGACCTCAACCCGCAGAAGCGCAGGTTCGCGACCGACAGGGACCTGAAGACCCTCGGGGACGCGATCGAAGGGGCGGACGTTTTCGCCGGATTCTCCAAGGCAGGGGTGCTGAGCAAGGAGATGGTAAGCCGCATGGCGGACCACCCTGTCATAATGGCCCTCGCGAACCCTTATCCAGAGATCAGCTACGAGGACGCCCGGAAAGCCCGTCCGGATGCCCTTATCGCCACCGGAAGGAGCGACTACCCCAACCAGGTGAACAATGTAATCGGCTTCCCGTACATTTTCAGGGGAGCGCTCGACACCAGGGCGACAGCCATCAACGACCAGATGAAGCTCGCAGCGGCCCGCGCAATCGCCGGCCTGGCAAAGGAGCCTGTACCTGAAGATGTGCTCAAGGCATACAATGTGGAGAGCCTGTCATTCGGTCCCGACTACATGATACCAAAGGCCCTCGACAGGAGGCTCCTCTATGTGGTATCGTCCGCAGTCGCGAAGGCCGCGATGGAGTCCGGGGTGGCACGCCGCCCTGTGACTGACTGGGACAAGTACAGGGAACACCTGTCCGGGATGGTGAAATAAACTGCAGGAGAAGCTTCCCTTACAGGCGCGTATCCTTGCTAAATATCCTTTTGTGCAGTATTTTTGCCGGCTGAAGCCAAAGAGGCGAAAGGGCAAGAAAATGACACCATCAAACTATGAAGAACGGCTCGGGACCGACAGGATGCTTCCGCTTGTGCTGAGGATGGCACTCCCGGCTGTGGCCGCGCAGATCGTGAACCTGCTCTACAACATCGTCGACCGCATATACATCGGACATATACCCGGGATAGGCACGGACGCCCTGGCCGGGGTCGGGGTGACGAGCTCCATCATAATACTCGTATCGGCGTTTTCCGCAATTGTCAGCGGAGGCGGGGCCCCTCTCGCCGCCATCGCCCTCGGGCAGGGGGACAGGGTAAAGGCCGGGCGCATACTCGGCAACGGGTTCCTCATGCTGCTGGTCTTCACCGTGGCCATATCGGCCGTGTGCTACATCTTCATGGAGCCGGTACTGCTGTTCACAGGGGCCTCGGAGAACACTATAGGCTATGCGGTCGACTACCTCTCGATATACCTGACAGGGACTGTATTCGTGCAGGTATCGGTAGGCCTGAACACTTTCATAAATACGCAGGGACGCCCGGGGGTGGCCATGCTCTCTACACTTATCGGGGCAGGGCTGAACATCATACTGGACCCGGTATTCATATTCGGGATGGATATGGGCGTGAAAGGAGCCGCGGTAGCCACAGTCATCTCACAGGCGTGCAGCGCCATGTGGGTACTGGGGTTCCTGTTCTCGAAAAAAGCCACACTCAACCTCTCCGGCAGATACATGAGGCCGGACCGCAGGATCATACTTTCAGTCCTCGGACTGGGAATATCGCCTTTCATCATGGCAAGCACGGAAAGCCTCGTCGGCTTCGTCCTCAACACGAACCTGAAGCATTTCGGGGACATCTATGTCAGCGCGCTTGCCGTGATGCAGAGCGCGATGCAGCTGGGGAGCGCACCGCTCACGGGATTCGCGCAGGGATTCGTCCCGATAGTGAGCTACAACTACGGGCGCGGGGACACCGGCAGGGTCAGGGAATGTTTCAGGGCAGCGGTGACCATCATGTTCTCTTTCAACGCGGTGCTGATGCTCCTGATGATCATCTTCCCTTCAGTGGTCGCCTCGGCCTTCACGAGCGACCAGAGGCTCATATCATGTGTGAGCGGAATGATGCCGTATTTCCTTTCCGGGATGGTCATCTTCGGACTTCAGAGGGCCTGCCAGAATACATTCATCGCACTCGGCCAGGCAAAGATATCGCTTTTCATTGCGCTGCTCAGGAAAGTGATACTGCTGGTGCCGCTGGCCATCATACTGCCAAGGTTCTGGGGCGTGACAGGGGTCTTCGCCGCAGAAAGCATCGCCGATGCTACCGCAGCCATCTGCTGCGTTACGATTTTTGCATTCTCTTTCCCTAAAATACTCAGGAAGGCCGCCCGCAGACAGTAGGCCACGGCCTCAGTCCTCCATCATACTGCCGCCAATACAGCGGTCCTTGCCCCTCATCCTGTCATATACCAGGCGCAGTCTGGAAGAACGCAGGAAAAGCAGGAGCTGGCCCAGATAATACGGCACCATTATCAGATACCGCTCATAGTCAAGCGGCTCCACAAACTTGTTCCAGGCAAGCACCAGGTCCGAAAACACAAACAGGCATGCCCCGGCCGCATATAGACGGCTTCTCTGGAGCAAAGCCATAAACATCATCATGGAAATGACAATGGCATAGAAGACCACCCCAGAACGGACCGCCCCGGAAGGCGCCGCAGGGACAATCCTTGCCATGGCGGCCGTGACAAGGAGGAGGATAAGGAAAGTCAGCAGGACCACATAGGCAAGACGTCTGGACTTGCGCGACTTCCCCTGGGCTGAAGCATTGCGGTTTCTCCATATGTACCTCCGGACGAAAAATATTATCATGAACAGGTGGGCCGCGGCAAAGCATTCCATCTGCACCATGAAATTGCCTGCAGCACCGGCCAGGTCACCGAGGGCGGATGCGAACATGGCGAAGCTCATAGGCCATGGCAGCAGCCACAGGGAAAATCCGGCAAGGACGGAAAGGGGGAAGCATATCTTGTACGGGATACCGACCGGAATAAAATAAAGTATGGCGAATACTGTGAAAAGGCCGGCAGCAATGGCTGCAAGCTTCATTTTTTTCTCTTCAGTAATATCACTGCCGAACATAGGGATTTCGATTTTTCCACTAAGTTAGCATTTTTATTATTCTTTGGCACAATCTTGGTAATATTCTATTTCGATTTTAGTTAAACATAAATATTGAATCTATAAAAATGAAGACAGGAGCCGAGTCGTGAGATTCAGCTCCTGTCTTTATTTATGCCCCTCCGGCAAGGCTATCTAAGCCATAGTACCCCCGACAATATCAAGCAGCTCGTCCGTAATGGCCTGCTGGCGCTGCTTGTTGTACTGGAGGGTAAGGTCCTGCAGGAGCTCCTGGCCGTTGTCCGTGGCCACCTGCATGGCTACGGTCCTGGCGGAATGCTCTGCGGCACATGCATCAAGAAGCACCGCATAAATCTTGAGATACAGCACTTTCGGAAGCAGGACCTCCAGGACTGCGGCAACATCCGGCTCGACTATGTAGTCAAGGGCGGCCTCACCCGTGTCCCTGTCCCGGCCTGCATCCCGGTATTCCTGTGCATCCAGGCTGACCGGAAGATAGGTCTCGCATGTAGGGACCTGCGTGGAAGTGGACTTGCAGTGGTTGTATATGAGCTCGACCCTGTCCACCTCTCTGCCCGCGAACATGTCCATCAGTTTCTGTGCTAGGGCGGAAGTGTCTGCATAAGAGGGCTTGTCAGCCATGCCGGAATAATCCCCCTGCGGCTGCAGCCCCATCTTCCTCACTGCATCCGCAATCTTCCTGCCGACAGGGAAAACAAGGATGTCGCTGCCGGAGAGCCCCTGCTCCCTGTATCTGGCCACCGCTTCGGAAAGGTGCTTTACCGCTATGGAGTTGAAGGCTCCGCAGAGGGACGAATTGGAAGAAAAGGCCACTATGGCCACCCTCTTTACCGGACGTTCTTCCACATAACGGTCCCCGGCCGATACCTCACCGGCCATCAGGTCCGCCAGGATACCGTGCATCTGCCGTTCATACGGGAGCAGGTTGCCTATGGCCTGCTGTGCCTTGCGGAGCTTCGAAGAGGCCACCATCTTCATGGCGGAAGTTATCTTCAACGTCCCGTTGACGGAGTTTATCCTGCTTTTTATTTCCTTGAGTGATGCCATTTTACAATACCGTTATTTTGAAGGCTTGTACTGCGCCGCGACCGCGGCAGCCTCTTTCTCTATGATCTCCCCGATGCTGCCGTCAATCTGGCCTGCGGCAAGCGGGGCGAGCACGTCAGCCTCATGGGAGGCGTGCATCCTGTCAAGGAACGAATCCTGGAAATCCCTGACCTTCTCAAGAGGGACATCCTTCATCAGGCCGTGCGTACCGCAGTACAGGATGGCCACCTGGTCCCCGACAGGCATAGGTGAATACTGCGGCTGGATGAGCAGCTGGTTGTTCTTGCGGCCCTTGTCGATAGCCATGGCCGTGACAGGGTCCATGTCGCTGCTGAACTTCGAGAACGACTCCAGCTCGCGGTACTGCGCCTGGTCTATCTTCAGGGTCCCGGCCACTTTCTTCATGCTCTTTATCTGTGCGCTTCCGCCCACGCGGGAGACTGAGATCCCGACATTGATCGCAGGCCGGAAGCCCTGGTTGAACAGGTCGGTCTCGAGGAAGATCTGGCCGTCAGTGATGGAAATCACGTTGGTAGGGATGTAAGCGGACACGTCACCCGCCTGGGTCTCGATGATAGGAAGGGCAGTGAGCGACCCTCCGCACCTGACCTTGCCCTTGAGACTTTCAGGCAGGTCGTTCATCTGCTCGGCGACCTCCTGCTGGCCGATAATCTTCGCAGCCCTCTCCAGAAGCCTTGAATGCAGGTAGAAGATATCCCCCGGGTAGGCCTCACGCCCTGAAGGACGGCGGAGGATCAGGGACACCTCCCTGTATGCGACAGCCTGCTTCGACAGGTCGTCATATACGACAAGGGCATGGCGGCCCGTATCCCTGAAATACTCCCCTATGGCAGCCCCGGCGAACGGGGCGAAATACTGCAGGGCGGCAGGATCGGCCGCTGTGGCGGCAACGACCACGGTATAGTCCATGGCCCCTTTCTCCCGCAGGGTGTTGACGATGTTGGCCACCGTGGAGCCTTTCTGGCCCACAGCCACATATATGCAATAGACAGGCTTCCCTGCCAGATAGTTCTCCCTCTGGTTGATGATGGTGTCTATGGCGATGGCTGTCTTCCCGGTCTGGCGGTCCCCGATGATAAGCTCGCGCTGGCCCCTGCCTATAGGGATCATCGCGTCGATGGCCTTCAGCCCGGTCTGCAGCGGCTCGGTTACAGGCTGGCGGAAGATGACCCCGGGAGCCTTCCTTTCAAGCGGCATCTCGACCAGCTCTCCGCCGATCTTGCCCCTTCCGTCAAGAGGGACACCCAGAGGGTCCACTACCCTGCCGAGCATGCCCTCGCCGACATCGATGGACGCTATATGTCCGGTGCGGTGTACAGTCATTCCCTCCTTGATCTGGTCTGTAGGACCGAGAAGGACGGCGCCGACATTGTCTTCTTCAAGGTTCATGACCACGGCCATGATACCGTTCTCGAACTCAAGCAGTTCATTGGCCTCTGCATTGACAAGCCCGTAAATCCGGACCACGCCGTCACTCACCTGCAGGACCTCACCGACTTCCTCGAACTTCAGTTCGGTGTCTATCTCCTTGAGCTGCCGGAGCAGCACATCTGAAATTTCGCTCGGTTTAATATTTTGCGGCATATATTGTCTTTTTTTATCGTTATTAAATCACAGGCCATCCGGCCCCGTGCCCTTTCCTGCGCCCGCCACGGATGACAGATACGGCAGGATCAGACTATCCTCCTGTTCTTCTCGATGAACTGCCGTCTGACGGATTTCAGCTGCGAGGCCACACTCGCGTCCAGCCTGTACCCGTCAATCTCGAATACGAACCCTCCTATGATCTCAGGATCCACAATATGCTCGAACAGGACAGAGTCCCCGGTCTTCTCCCGGACCAAGTCGGTCAGCTGCTTCTCGAGGTCAGGGGCAGGGACAGCCGTCACCAGTCTGGAAAGCTTGATGTTGTGGGCCTCCCGGTACTGGTGGATGAAAAACAGGAAGATAAGGTACAGGAGCTTTGTCCTCCGGTTCTTCATCACCAGCCTGATGAACTTCTCCAGCTCCGGGGCCATCTCCACTCCGTCAAGGGCGGATACGAGAAGGTCGAACTTCCGGGAGTCGGACACGGACATCGGGTTGTCTATGATGATGCGCAACTGCGGCAGGGCCCTGAGCTTGTCGCTGATTGCAAGCACCTGCCTGTACACTCTCTCACCACCCCCTGTCTCCGTGACGAACTTCAGAAGGGCCGACGCATATCTGGAAGAAACCAATCCTGTATTCATATTCCTGCCTCTCAATTATTTGCCTTTTCTATCCTGGAGGACTCGTCCACGAGCTTCTCTATGAGGTCCATCTGGGCCCTGTCGGCTGACAACGTCCTGCGGATGACTTTCTCGGCCACGTTGACCGAAAGCATGGCGACCTGGCTGCGGATCTCGCTCATTGCGCTCTCTTTCTCAGCCTGGATCTGGACCTTGGCCTCGGAAATAAGTTTCGCGGCCTCATCGCGGGCCTGGTCCTGGGCCTGCCTTATTATATTGTTCCTTGCCTCCGCGGCCTCTTTCAATATCCTGTTCTGCTCGGAACGGGCCTCGGCTATGATCCTGGCCTGCTCCTTCATCATGTTCGCCATCTTGTCGTCGGCCTCCTTCGCCAGCTCCAGTGAATGGGCGATGTACTCCTTACGCTTGTCTATCATTGAGGTGACTACAGGGAAACCCCATTTCGCGAGTATGGCGAACACAATCGCGAAAATAAGTACCATCCAGAAAAGGAGGCCGCTGTCCGGCATCAGCAATGACATTTCCTATTCCTCCAGGATTAAGCCACTGCCATGAAGCAGATGACCACGGCAAACAAAGCTACACCCTCGATCAGGGCCGCAATAATGATCATGTTGGTACGGATCTTCCCGGCCATTTCAGGCTGGCGAGCCATTGACTCCATGGCGGAACCGCCGATCTTGCCAATACCTATACCTGCACCTATGGCAGCGACACCTGCACCTATCGCGGCGCCCAATTTTCCAAGGGCAGCACCTGCTGCTGCTTGAAGCAATACTGTTGAAAGTAACATAATATCTTTAATTTAAAAGTTTATTTATCTATTATTTGTCAGACCCTTCGGCTTCCGGTTCCTCATGCGCCAGGCCGATGAACACTGCGGAAAGCATCGTGAACACATATGCCTGGATGAAGGCCACAAGGAGCTCTATGCAGTCCATGAACACCCCGAAAAGTACGGACACTACCGTCATCGTGCCGTTGAGCACCGGTCCCATCTTCACAGTGATGAAAATGATGAAGACAAAGCTCAGGATGATGGCATGGCCTGCCAGGATATTGGCAAAAAGCCTGATCATCAGTGCAAACGGCTTGGTGAATATCCCGATGAACTCAGTGAACGGTATCAGGGGCACCGGGACTTTGAGCCACCACGGCACATCCGGCCAGAATATGTCCTTCCAGTAGTGCCTGTTCGCAAACAGGTTCACTGCAAGGAAAGTAAACAGAGCCAGCACGAATGTGACGGCTATGTTGCCGGTGATGTTCGCCCCTCCCGGAAAAATCGGGACAATCCCCATCAGGTTGTTGATCAGGACGAAAAAGAACACGGTAAGAAGGTACGGGGCGAATCTGGAGCTCAGCCTTTCAGGGATGGAGCCCTTTATTACATCCTCGTTCACCATTTCTATGACCGGTTCAAGGACCGCCGCCACACCTCCGGGCGCCTCCTTCAGGACATCGTGCCTCCTGTACCAGCGCGAGCAGCAGAGGACCAGCACGACAAGTATGACGGCGTTTATCATCAGCCCCAGCACATTCTTGGTGATGGATATGTCGAAGGGCCTCACCTCGTTGCCGGAGGCATCCTTCTCGACGATCTTGCCGTCATATTTGCCGCCTTCGGCGCAATACAGCCCCTCATACGGCCCGTCCTCAAGTCTCGAAGACAGGAAGCAGTGCCACCCTGTGGCCTTGCTGCGGACTATCACCGGAAGCGGGACGGATATATCCCTGTCCCCTATCCTGGTGATGTGCCACTGGTAGGAGTCCCCTATATGTTCGAAAAGCATTGTCTTCACATCCAGGGTCTCCTGCCCTTCAGACTGCCCGGAGGCAAAAACCGGGACAGAAAGCAGGACAGCCGCGACGGCAAGTATGTTCCTTATCCATTTTTTCATTGTCAATAAATCTCATTATATCTCCGCACAGACAGATACAGTGTTGTCCGAGACCTCCACAAACCCCGACCTGACATGCACCGTCTCCGTCTCTCCTCCCACCTTATACTCGATATCCCCCTCCCCGAGTGCAGATATGAGCGGCGCGTGGTCATGCAGGACAGTGAACCTCCCGGACAGGCCGGGAAGAGTCACGGCCCCGACCATCCGGCCGGTTATCTGCCTCTCCGGGGTTGATATATTCAGGTATATTCCACCTTTACTGTCCATTGTCACCTCCCCGGCAGGATTATTTCCCGCCCTTTGCGGCAGCAAGCAGGGCCTCGCCTTTCTTGATGGCGTCCTCTATCGTGCCGACATTCAGGAATGCCTGCTCAGGCAGGTAGTCCACCTCACCGTCAAGTATCATCCTGAAACCTTTTATAGTGTCCTCTATCGACACCATCACCCCGGGCACTCCCGTAAACTGCTCGGCGACTGCGAACGGCTGGGACAGGAACCTCTGCACACGGCGGGCGCGGTTTACTGTCTGCCTGTCCTCGTCAGAGAGCTCGTCCATGCCGAGAATGGAGATGATATCCTGGAGCTCCTTGTTCCTCTGGAGGATCTGCTTTACCCTCTGTGCCGTCTCATAATGGTCTTTCCCCACTATGTTCGGGTCGAGGATTCTTGAAGTGGACTCAAGAGGGTCCACGGCAGGATAGATTCCCAGTTCCGTGATCTTACGGCTGAGCACCGTAGTGGCGTCCAGATGTGTGAACGTGGTCGCCGGAGCAGGGTCCGTCAGGTCATCCGCAGGCACATACACGGCCTGTACGGAAGTGATGGAGCCGTTCTTGGTAGATGTAATCCTTTCCTGCATCTGCCCCATCTCCGTGGCAAGCGTCGGCTGGTATCCCACAGCGGAAGGCATACGTCCCAGCAGTGCGGAGACCTCCGACCCGGCCTGGGTGAAACGGAATATGTTGTCTAT
Organism: uncultured Bacteroidales bacterium; assembly: GCA_944326305.1. GTDB lineage: Bacteria > Bacteroidota > Bacteroidia > Bacteroidales > UBA932 > Cryptobacteroides. The sequence continues at coordinate 25,435 of CALVDL010000007.1, read as the reverse complement.
GAAGAAAAGTATGTCCTTGGGGCCGTCGTTCCCGCTGCTGTCCCTGAAAGACTCGGCCAGGGTAAGGCCGGACAGGGCCACTGATGAACGGGCTCCAGGAGGTTCGTTCATCTGTCCGAACACCATGGCCACCTGTGACTTGGGCAGCTCTTCATGGTCCACCTTAGAGAGGTCCCAGTGCCCTTCCTCCATGCTCTTGAGGAAACTGTCCCCGTATTTGATTACACCGGACTCGATCATTTCCCTCAGAAGGTCGTTCCCCTCCCTGGTACGCTCGCCCACACCGGCGAATACCGAGAACCCGTTGTGCTTCTTCGCAATATTGTTGATAAGTTCCTTGATAAGTACGGTCTTGCCTACTCCGGCCCCGCCGAACAGGCCGATCTTCCCGCCTTTAAGATAAGGCTCCAGCAGGTCTATGACCTTGATTCCCGTAAAAAGCACCTCCTGGGAAGTAGTAAGATCCTCGAATTTCGGAGGCTCCCTGTGTATAGGCAACGCCCCTGCACGGTCCAGTTCGTCCATCCCGTCGATACTGTCCCCTGTGACATTCATTACACGGCCCCTGATCTGGGCTCCGACAGGCATCGTTATAGGTGCGAAGGTGTTGGTCACCTCCATCCCGCGCCTCAACCCGTCGGTGCTGTCCATCGCCACTGTCCTCACAGTATCCTCTCCTATATGCTGCTGCACCTCAATGACAAGGTCGCGGCCGTTCTTCCTCTTTACCACCAATGCGTCATGGATGCGTGGAAGCTCCCTCGCCACATTCTCTCCGGAAAGGTCGAAATGCACATCGACCACCGGCCCGATCACCTGTGAAATATGTCCTGTTAATCCTGGCATATCATATTACATTAAAAAACCGGGGGCGTGGGATGAAAATCCCGTGCCAACCCCGGTCATAAGGAAATCTTATTTTAGGCTGTTTTTCGCTTATTATTGTCATTTCTTCACATCGGCACCGTCTGCATAGCCAGGCTCCCTGCGGTTCTTGCCAGGAATGCCCTGAAGGTCGTCACCGAGGTCTGAGCGCATCCTGTCAGCCACTTCCATCAGGCGCTCAACGACTTCCGGATAGTGCCCGATGACATTCAGCCGCTCGCCCGGGTCGCGCCTCAGGTCATAAAGCTCGCACTCCGTCACCTCCCGCTGGGCAAGAGGCCCCGGCTGTCCGTCATTCCCGGGGAAATTGACCTCGTACGACACATATTTATGAGGGAACACCAGCTTCCAGGTACCGTCAGTCACGGCCTCGAGTGAATTCTTGTGATAATACAGGCAAAGGGACTCCCTCACCGGGGAACCGGCTGTCCCGAGAATCTCCGGCACCATGCTCAGCCCGTCTATCTTCAGGGACGGTGAAGGCGACCCGGTAGCCTCCACTATCGTAGGGAGGATGTCTATGTTTGACATGAGGTCGTTACATACCGATCCGGGGCTGACCTTCCCCTGCCACATTATGACACACGGGACGCGCACTCCCCCTCCGAATGTGGTGGCCTTCGCCTCACGCAGGCCGCCGGAAGAGCCGGCATGGTTGCCGTAATTGGCCCACGGGCCGTTGTCTGTAGTGAGGATGACCAGGGTATTGCCGTAGACGCCTGTCTCTTTCAGGGCCTTGAGCACCTCTCCGATGCTCCAGTCGATCTCCATCATCACATCACCGTAAAGCCCCTGGCGGCTCTTTCCCTTGAACTTGTCGGAAACAGCAAGGGGTACATGCGGCATCGAATGGGCCAGATACAGGAAGAACGGCTTTCCGGCAGCGGTCTGCCTCCGTATGAAATCCACTGAATGTTCCGTGTATGAAGTGGTCAGCTGTGATATGTCGGGATTGTATTCTATGACCTTGTTCCCTTCTATCAGAGGGAGGTCCGGATATTTGTACTGAGGATGGAAGGGCCACATGTCATGGGAGTAGGGAATGCCGTAGTATTCGTCAAAGCCGTTCTGCAGCGGGAGGAACTTTTCCGAATCACCGAGGTGCCATTTCCCGAATATCGCTGTGGCATAGCCGTTTTTCTTGAGCAGTTCGGCTATGGTCTCCTCCTCCGGGTTGATGCCTGTGCGTGAGCGCGGGCCCGGGGCGCCGGCAAAGCCTATCCTGTTGGGATAGCAGCCGGTAAGAAGCCCGGCACGGGAAGCCCCGCTTATAGGCTGGACTGCATAGAAATTGGTCATGTTCATGCCCTGCGAGGCAAGGTTGTCGATATTCGGGGTCGTATATCCGACAGCCCCCTTGAAGGAAAAATCGCCATTCCCGGCATCGTCCAGGTTTATCAGCACGACATTGGGCCTGTCCTGAGCAATGGCTGCAGCGGGGAGAATGCCTGCCGCCAGAAAGAGGTAAGCTCCTTTTTTCATTGTATTACACGGTTTTGAAAATCCGGCTGAGCCGGATGGGGATAAGGGGATAATTAGTGTTATATTGTGCAAATGTAAGAAACTGTTTTGAAATTTAATGACATCAGTTTTACAGGATATTTCCTATGGGAGATTCCCTGATTTTTTGAAAAGGATAGCCAGGGTTATCTGATTGAAAGAAAACATACACCGGAAAAATCCGTAAAAGAATTTTCTGAAAAATTCAAAACAGTTTCTAAGTAAAAAACAATATATCTGGTCCCGGAGCGCTGTTATTGACTTTTCCGGTCATGTATCATCAGAAGCCTCTCGGAAGAGACGGACATCCTTGAACCCTGGAGCATATATCATTTCCCCAACACGCTCATTACCAACACGATACAAAACAAGGGCATGCTTCAGCCATTCTTTTTACATGGTCTGAAGCATACCCTTGTTTCATAAAGTCGTCAAAATCAATCTACTGCGAAAAAATGCCATGCGCCAGAGTACGCGTCTGATCCGGCAGACAGCGGCAGCGAGGCGTCCTCCCGGAAGCCGAGCGAAGCAGAGCCTTACGAGGGTGAGCCATATCAAGTCAGGCTCACCCTCGTAAGGTTTAACGGCGGAACCCCGGCTTAGCCCCGGATGGTCTGAAGGCCATGAAGATGCAACCGTCCAACGGGTGTCCTGTCCTGTACCGGATTACTCTTTGGCATCAGCAATATTTCCCGCATCACGCATCGCAGCAAGCCGTTTGCTTGTCTCTATGACTTTCTTCTCCGTAAGAGGATAAAATGCCACGCACACGGATGAAACAGCACAAACGACCGCAGGCAGTATGCTCATCATTGACCTGATACCGCCAAGTACAGCCTCATCTTGAGCCATATTGGCCTGAAACCCATAATGAGCCAGCAGCCATCCTGTCAAAGTCCCGCCCAGTGCCCAACCGAATTTCTGGGACATCGATGAAGATGAAAAAATCAGTCCTGTAGCACGCCTGCCGGTCTTAAGTTCAGAATAATCTGCGATATCGGCATACATGCTCCACAGGAGGGGGAAAATACTTCCGGCACACATGCTTATGAGTATCTGCAACAGCAACATAAGCCATATGGAATTTTTGTCAACAAACATAAATGCCAGGCTAAGGAGGCCGGCTGCCATCATAGAACCGAAAAACGTATTTTTCTTTCCTATCTTGCCTGACACAGGGGTAACCAACAGTATCCCGAGAATATTTGCGGCCTGCCCCGATACAAGAAACAGGGTCGTCAGAGAAAAGCCCGTACCGTCCAGCCATGCAGGAGCGGATCCGACATAATATTTAAAATAATATACCGCGGCCCCATCTCTTATCGAATTGAAAATCACGGCAGCTATCCCCGCGGCCAGAAGTATCCACCAGGCCCTGTTCCGCACAAGATCCTTCAAATCATCCTTCAGGGACCCCCGGGCATCATTGACAGGGGTCACACGTTCTCTGGTCCACATGAATGTGCACAGGAAAAACGCTACGGCCAACACTGCAAAAACACTGGTGGCCAACTGCCAGCCCCGCGCAACACTCCCTTTCCCAAACAGTCCGGTCAAAGGTTCAATAAAAAACAGGGCAATGATACTGCCTATGAATGCGAATATCATCCTGTAAGATGACAATGAGGTACGGGTTTTAGGATTTTCGGACATGACCCCAAGGAGTGACGCATACGGGACATTGACCATAGAATAAACTATCATCATAACTCCGTATGTGATATAGGCATATACCAACTTGCCGGTATGGCCGAAGTCAGGAACAGTAAAAGTCAATACACCGAGCAGGCCGAACGGGAGCGAGAACCAAAGGAGATAAGGGCGGAACTTGCCCCACCTGGTACGTGTCCTGTCAGCAAGGACCCCGACAAACGGGTCAAGAAAAGAATCCCAGACTCTTGTTACCAGGAACATGGTCCCCACAGCAGCTGCAGAAAGGCCGTAGACATCAGTATAAAAAAACAGCAGATATGTCCCGAAAAGTTTCCAGAACATAGACGAAGCGGTATCACCAAGCCCGTAACCCACTTTTTCTTTGTACTTTACATCTGACATATCACTCGGCATTTACAGGATCTACATTATCCCAGTCATCCGTACGGAACGGAAAAGCCGGAAGCCCTATTGTATTTGTCAGGTTTACCGGACCTGTGACATTTCTGAAAGCATACCGTACTGCAACAGGGTCTTTGACTTCAGGAGACCATACCTCAACCTGTCTCGCAGAAAAATCATAGCCGTCATGTACTACGTACGCTTCAGCCGGATGGAAAACCCTATCCTCCCCCGCTATTTCAAAGCCATGCAACGGAACATCTATCGGATATAAAGTGGACTGGCTTTCCATAGTCACAAACGCTTTCCCGCCCCTGAAAGCTACTGCACGGTATACAGGTCCACTGCTATCAATACCGGACATTCCGTATGTGCCGGTCAGCGCCAGTAAGGCAAGTCTCTGCCCTACAACATCTTTCCTTGCCGGATGAATATCTGTGGCACTTCCGGTATCTGTTGTTGCCGCCATACCTGAATTCGGTATCAGAGACAGGGCTTTCAGCTGCGCCTCTACCATCAGGGGCAGAAGTATTCCGTTCTTTTGCCCATCAAACCTGTGCATCGGTATGTCATAGTCGAACGGGGCCAATTGCACATAATAAAAAGGCATCTGCTCTCCTCCTCCCCAAAGGGAACGCCAATCTGAGACCATCGCAGCCATATTGGCCGGATATGTCTTATGGAATCCTTTGTTTGATTCACCCTGATACCAGATGAAGCCCCTTATGGTATATCCGGACAGTGGAACAATCATGGCATTGTAAAGGGACGCCACCTGATTACTGCCGTCATTCTGCTGATTAGTAGACATGACATCAGGGTTGACAGACAGAGCGGCCTCTTCGCTCATCCATGCCTCAATTCTGGTTGCACCCCAGTCGGACTCAATCATACCGACGGGGATACCAAGGGCCTTTTCAATATGTAAAGCAAAATAATATGCTGCAGCACTAAAGCCGGACGCCGACTCCATCGACGACACCTGCCACTGTCCGGTACAGTCATCCAGAGGACAGGAAGATGTGTTTCTAGACGTATGGAAAAGCCTTATCCGGCAGTGTGACGGGGCTTCAAGTATTGTCTGTAAAGAACCGTATACAGGCTGGGAATCAAACCCTTTCACAGGCATTTCCATATTGGACTGCCCGCTGCAAAGCCAGACCTCGCCTATCAGGACATCATCGAGTATGACCATGTCTCCGTCATCAATGGCAATAGTGTAAGGCCCACCTGCTCCAGGGGTGCGGACAGATACGCACCATGCCCCGTCCTTACCGGATACGGTTTCATATCGCATCCCGTCCCATGAAACCGTTACTGCTACATTTTTGTCCGGCAGAGCCCAGCCCCATATATTCGCCATCGTTTCCCTCTGAAGAACCATTCCGTTCCCCATCAGAGACGGAAGGCGGACTTTGGCTCCGGCAATAAAGGCCGGAAGAAATGCAAGCAATGCTATTATTACAGATATTTTTTTCATTGATGCTATTCTGTTATATTCATTCCGCGATACGGTAATAAAGACACCTTGTCAGCTTTCCTGTACGCCAGGGTATAAGTTGAATCCATTTCAGGATGTCCGTCTACCGAAACAATGACATTGAACCGGTCGGTATCCCAGTCCGGAAGGGATATTCTGGCTGTAGGACCTTCAATATTGATATTAGGCTGAAGCTCTGGAGTCTCCCATGAAAGTACATGGACCATGTCCCCGTCACCGCAGCAAACATATACGCTGATCCTGTATCTCCCGGAAGAATCGAAACTGTCATTGAGCAGCCAAAGATCGCATGAAAAGATTTCTTCCCCGGCCCATTGAAATTTTGAGAACCTTGCGCTTGCACACAATGGACGGCATGCAGCAGCCACATCGTAGTATGCCCTTTTTGGTATAAGGGGATAAGCTACGACAGAATTATTTGCAGCACTTGGCCACGGCTCGTCAAAACACCAGTTCAACGCCATAGAACAATACGGTTTCTTTCGTCTCGCTTCTTCAAAAATCGCCTTATAGCCTTCACCTTGCATGAGAGAACTGTTTTCAATCAGTTCATCAAGAGTTTCGGCTTTTCTGAAATAAAATTCCAGGGTCTTCTCCGCGAGCCATGTGTCCGGATTCCCGTCCCATGCCTTGAAAGCATGGTGATCCTCCCATGCGGTACCTTCACGGGGCGGGAAAAGACAGTCTTCAGGAATAATCTTTTCAAGCACTTCTTTTGGTGAAATACCTGGCACACCGAATTCACAATATGCTGTACAATGGCTTTTATTCATCCATTCAAACACTTCCATGCCATTCCAGCGGAACAGGTAATTCCCATGTGCCATCCCGTTGAGAGGAGAAGTAAAGATAAACGGTATTTCAGGGGACAGTCTGTAGCACAGGCTGTCGAGCAGCCTGAGAGGAAGGGACTGGTCTGTCATACCGGACCAGTTGTTGAAAAGTTCGTTGCCACCGCACCAGATACCCAGGCATGGATGTTCCCTCAGTCTCGGTATGATTGAAACGGCTTCCTGCTCAAGAATCCGCAGATACTTCATATCGTCCGGATAACAGTTGCAGGCTAACGGAAACTCCTGCCACACAAGTATTCCCAAGCTGTCGCACAAAGAAAAGAATGCATCCTTATTCACTATACCTCCTCCCCAGCATCTCAGAATATTCATATTCGCAGCCACCACAAGATGCAACAGTTCTTCATACCTTTCCTCAGTAAGCTCACCCGGAAATATCTCAGGACATACCCAGTTCGAGCCTTTGGCAAAAATCCGCCTGCCGTTAAGTTCTATCTGGGCAGGAGCGGCACTCCGGGATTTTGGAAATTCTTTCGGCTCACGCCATGCCCCATCGTTCATCACCAGACGGATTCTTCGGAAACCGATCCTGCTCTCAACCGTATCGACAATCTCTGACGAACGTCCGACAAGACGGGTCTCGGCCCTGTACAGATACGGTGTTCCATGGTCGTGTGTCCACCATAGTTTCGGATTGGGCAATGCTACGGCAATGTCCTCCCCCACAGGACCCTCCACCTCTGCAACCATATTTCCTGACGCATCGAACAGTCTCCATTCGACCTTGCACCCTGAGGCTTCTTCAACATCCGTCTTCACACGGATATCTGCCATGGACATAGTGTCATCCAGCTTGTATTCGACATGGCAATCTTTTATAAAAGACCTTTTCCTTATCTGCAGCCCCGTATCATCCCAGATACCGGAAGGGACAAGCCTTGGATGCCAGTCCCAGCCATATCCGACAGCAGGCTTCACTACATCGGACGCCTGTGTCCGGTCCTGCGGGAAGGCGTGACGCTTCGGCACCCTGTCTACCCTTACCTCTATCAGATTGCTTTTCTGAAGATATGGCGTCAGCCGGATCTCTACAGGAGAAAACATCCCCTCATGGCTCAGGACATGAACACCGTTCACATAAATTCCGAATCTGTAGTCTATACCCTTTGATACAAACCACAATTCTTCATCCCCTGCCATTCCCGGAATATCGAACTCTGTCCTGTACAGGAATACGACATCCTCCATCCAGTCGAACAACCTGTAATTGCCGTCCAGCCTGAAATCAGGATAGCCGTCCGCTATGGCAATATCATGCTGGGCCGCACCGGGGACCGAAGCATGTACATACCTGTCCGGTCCAGCTTGCCCTTCCGGAAAATACCCGACCTCCCAGTCAAGACAAATTATATCTCTGTTCCTAATCATTTCAAAGTTCGGTATTCATTACACAGGACATATTCCGCCGGTTCATCTTCCTCGATTTCAGGATATCTGCCCAGAGGCTCATAAAAACGGTTGTCATTGTCATCATCGTTTACAGTTGACACTTCACCTGCAAGACAATCTTCTCCTTCAGCCCAGAATGTATGGTAAAGATACGGAGTGAAACAGATACTCTGACCCGGTTTCAGCCTGAAGGTCTCTCCAGCCCTGAATACAGTATCTATTCCATCAATCCTGACAACACAGTCTTCCCCTGTCATGTTCTCTTCATCATCTGCACGCCAGATTTTAATGCACAGGTCACCGCCGCCTCTGTTGATGATATCTTCCATCTTGTTCCAGTGGAAATGTACAGGTGTAATCTGTCCGGGTCTGACAATCATTATCTTTTCACAATATGGCTTTCTGTCTCTGGCAGGATTGCCATTACGCATTGTAACCAGAGTAAGCCCCTCTTCAAGGAACCTGCCCTTCCCGAAATCTGTAATATCCCAGCCTAAATGGTTTTCTCTCACCTCATCACATTCTTTCCCTTTGGCGGCCCAGACAGAAGGACTCCAGTATGCCCATTCCGGAAGATGGAAATCATGTTTGTCAAGTACGTCCATTGCGTACCTTATCGCTTTGTTTATTTCTGACCTTTTCATATTTGTGATTCAATAGTTTTTCGTTATAAATTCCAGTATTTTTTCCATGGAAGGAGCGCCCCCGGTACTGGTAGGGCTGTAGAGATTGAATCTCGCCGATGTATTTGCAATCCTTAGGGCCTCTTCAAGGGAAAGGCCTTCATGGACAGCATACAGCATTCCCGCGCAAAAAGCGTCACCGGCTCCGACAGCGGATACTATTCCTCCTTTTTCCACTGGAATGGAGCTGCTCCAGCAGGAAGCGCCCTGTGGTGAGACTGCATACCCCCCTTCCGGGAAATGGATTACGCAAAGCTGCTTCACTCCCTTGGACAGCAGCCATGCCGCCGTTTCCTCAAGTGAGGCACGATCCAGTTTCCCGTTATTGTCCCGTAGATTTGCACCAATTGTCGCACCGGCTTCCACTTCATTGATAATCAAATAATCGATATAGGGAAGGCACGGAACAACAATATGTCTGAACCGGTCGCTTTCTTCCGAGACCAAATCAACGGAAGTCCTGTATCCTTCTTTCTGCAGCATGTCGAGTACCCTGGCAGCCACAACCCCATATTCAGGATCATCCTTGTCAAGTTCATCGAGAAGAAGCAGGTATCCGAGATGGAAGATACGTGCCGGAGTGTGCATCTGGCTGATATATGCAGCACTCAGTCTGGCATTTGCTCCCCTGAAATGGAAAAAAGTCCTTGTGTTATCCCCGGAACTTTCAGACATCACATCAGTATAAGAGGTGGCAACATCATCCAGTATATGCATATTGGCTGCATCTATGCCATTGGAACGTATTGTGTCAAGAACATACTGTCCGTCCCCGTCATTCCCTATGCAGCCGCCGGCGTACAGAGGAATGCCGCTCTGCAGTTTTGCAAGATCCACCAGTACATTGTGAGAACATCCGCCAAGCCCAGTCTCGACCCTGTCAATGCTGATCAGGTTCCCCTTAGACGGATAATGGTCGATTATCTTCACCCTGTCGACAAGCCAGTTGCCGGCAGAAATTATTCCTTTCCTTTCCATAGGCTATGCCTTCCCTGCACTTTCAAACAGTTCCATATGTGCCGCGACTGCATTTCCGGAAGCGGTAAGGATGTGCTTCTTCATAGTAATATAGTCATGCATACCGGACAATGCGATATATGACTCTATCTCTGAAGTGACAGCCATCTGAATGGCAGTCGCCACATTTATCTTGCTTATGCCTGAACGTATGCAGGCTTTGAAATCATCATCCCCTGTCCCGCTGCCGCCATGAAGGACAAGCGGAACCGGAACAGCAGAATTAATTTCCCTCAATCTGTTTATATTAAGGTGTGGTGTAGAAGTATAGCGTCCGTGCTTGTTGCCTATTGCAACCGCCAGTGCATCCACTTCAGTTTCTTCCACAAAACGTACAGCCTCGGCAACATCCGTGAATACATCCGCCGACACACCTGTCTCCCCAGAACCGAAGCCTGTATCACCGACCTTGCCCAGCTCGGCTTCGACATCGACACCGCAGGCATGGGCAAGCCTGGCTACAAGTCCGCTCTCATATACATTCTTTTCAAAGGGGAGTGACGCCCCGTCATACATCACAGAATTGAACCCTGCCTTGATAGCCTTGATGCAGGTTTCTACACTCTGTCCGTGATCCAGATGGACTGCCACGGGGACCTTGGCCGCCTTGGCCGCCTTAAGGAACACCGGGGCCATAAGCTCCATAGGAGCATACGGGAACTGAACTTCCGCCAGCTGGAGAATCAATGGGGAATGCAACTGTTCGGCTGCATCCACCGCACCAAGGACATTCTCCAGACTAAGGCAGTTGAACGCCCCTACAGCATAATGCCTGCTGTAGGCGTCTTCTACAATCTCTTTAAATGGAGTAAGCATAAAAGTTTCAATTAGCCGGGGCAGGCCACGAAACTTCAGAGGCAAAATTATATGTTTTTACCATCCGCAGATAATATTATTTCCCCAAAAACTAATGTTTTATTGACTGTTTTTTTATTATATGTCATTTTTTACATCTCAAAAAGACATAATATGTCACCACCGAATTGGCACCCTGATTTATATTTGAAAATATCTCGGTAATAATTGTCAATATTTCATTATTGATTTATTGATATTTGATATAATTTTGTTCACATAACCATCGGGGCAGACGACGAAACCACATATTCACTAATAACACTAAATTAAACGACATGAGCAAGACTAGATTTTTTTTGCTGCTGTTGCCCCTGTTTCTTTTCAGTCATCCGGCATACAGTCAAGATATGACTGTAAGCGGAACTATATCAGGAGACCCTGACGGACAGCCCGTGGCAGGAGCCTCTGTCATGATCAAAGGCTCCATGACAGGAGTAATCTCTGACGGGAACGGACAATATTCAATAAATACCGGCCGTGACGACATCCTCGTATTTTCATGCCTGGGTTTTAAAGATGTCGAAATAAAAGTAGGACAGCAGGCAATCATCAATGTGACCCTGCCTGTTGACGCCCAGATGCTGGAAGAGGTAATCTCTGTAGGTTACGGCACCATGCGCAAATCTGACCTTACAGGAAGTGTAGCTTCAGTAAAGGCTGCGGAAGTAATCCAGTCAGCATCCGCTTCAATAGACAAGATGCTGCAAGGAAGAATCGCCGGACTTACAATCATCGATAACACCAACGACAGTCCTGAAGCAAGCGTAACAGTCAGAGTAAGAGGCATAAGCTCAATAAACGGATCAAATGCCCCTCTAATCGTAGTAGACGGAGTGCCTATGGGCGATGCCGGAAACCTTACAAGCGTCAACCCGAACATTATCGAATCCATTGAAGTCCTCAAGGACGCTTCAGCCACCGCAATCTACGGTTCCAGGGGTGCGAACGGAGTAATAATGATAACGACGAAAAGCGGCACCCAGGAGCATACCAACTTCTGGTTCAACGGGAAAGTCGGTGTCGGAGTATTCAGTGAAAAACTGGATTATTGGCGGGATCCGGTAATGATGGCTAGACTGGAAAACGAATCGTACGAAAACGGCGGAGCAGAGGGGCCTTATACAGGTAAAGTATGGTCCGACGGGACATACTATCCTTCAATTTCGGAAATAGAAAGCGGAGAGTGGCCTTTCAGGACAGACTGGGCAGACTATGTATTCCGGACAGCAGTAACACAGGACTATAATGTAGGAGTAGAAGGAAGCTCTGAAAAAAGCAAGTATTATGCTAGTTTAGGATACTATAGCGGACAGGGGATGCAGTACAACGACGATTACCAGAAAATCTCTATGGACATGTCATACGACAACAAGGTCCTGGACAATTTCAATCTCAGGACAAAGGCAGGTTTCGTCCGCGGGTTCCGAAATTACAACAATGGTACGAGCTACGCCAGGAATCCCCTCTGGCCTGTATATAACGGGGACGGCTCTTATTTCAAAGCATACGAGCAGGACTATGGCAATACCGCAATGATCAACAATGAGGTCAAGAAAGAGTCCGACAACATGTCAGGGTACGCGACACTCGGTTTCGACTGGCAGATAATCGAAGGGCTCAAGCTTTCCGCAACCGGCAATGTACGCGGAGAACAGAGCCGGTCCGCATTCTTCAACCCGCCTGAATACACTCTCGCAGGAGACAACTACGACGGTGAAGGCGGCACAAGTGAATCAACCTATGCAAACATCACCACTGACGCTTACCTTACTTACAACAAGACTATAAAGCAGCATGCCTTTTCAGTTATGGTCGGAGGAAGCTACGAAAACAGTACAAGCCGCGGCTCTTCCATTACCGGACGGGGATTCTCTAACTCCTCCCTTCAGGAGGAAGTCGTTTCCGGAGCAGAAACGGTACTTACCGCGACATCACGGTCGCAGCAAATGCTGGCGTCTGCCTTTACCAGGCTGAACTATACTTTGAAAGACCGGTATCTTTTCACATTTACAGCCCGAGCCGACGGATCATCCAAGTTTGCAGAAGGGCACCGTTGGGGCTTCTTCCCTTCTGGAGCAGTAAGCTGGAAACTCTCTGAAGAACCGTGGATCAAGCAGCTCAACTTCTTCGACCAGCTGAAGATCAGGGCAAGCTACGGTCTTTCCGGGAACCAGGGCATATCTCCATATCAGACATTCGAAAGTTACGGATACGACTATTACTGGAGCGGAGGTGAAGAATATACCGTATATGGTATCGGCTATCAGGATGGACGGGAAGGCTCGGTGAACCAGTATGTCACTTATGCCGGTATGGCAAACTATGATCTCACATGGGAAAAGACATCACAGTTCGACGTCGGACTCGATATGTCCATTTTCGACGGACGTCTTTCCCTGACATTGGACTACTATTTCAAAAAGACTACAGACCTGCTCAGGAAACAATACCTTGCACCGAGCACAGGATTCGACACTGTCTGGGTCAATGACGGAGAAATAAATAACAAAGGCTTCGAGATTTCGCTTACAGGGCACATCATCTCTACCAAGGACTGGAATTTCTCAGCAACAGGTATTTTCAACCTCAACAGGAACAAGGTGGTAGCAATCGGAACGACTGAGGACTCCGGCTTCACCACAGACCCTAACGGAATCTGCTTTACCCAGTACGGGGGAGGAATTTACAATGATGCTTTCATCAATGTGCTGGCAATCGGATATCCTGTCAACTCATTCTACGGGTACATGGTGAACGGTATCATCCAGACACCCCAGGGAGACGGGACCAGCAAGAACACAAGGCCAGGAGAACTTAACTATGTAGGACTTCGAGATGACGGCACCCTGGACCCGTCCGCAAGGCAGATAATAGGAGACCCTAACCCCGATTTCACAGCCAGCCTCAACCTGTCGGTATCCCACAGCACAGGGCTTGACCTGTCCGTCCTTTTGTATGCCGTATACGGCAATGACATTTTCTCATTCCGGAAACTTTCGGCCCCTGGACTGATGGCCGGCAGATGGACGGCCGAGGCCCCTAATAATGAACGTCCAAGTCTTCGATATGACCGCCAGTACCATGCATCGTCATGGTCTGTAGAGGACGGTTCCTACCTGCGTGTATCCAACATCACGCTCGGCTATACCCTGCCTGAAAATACGATCCGCGGCATAAAGCACCTGAGGATATATGCGAGCGCAAGCAATCCATTCACATTTTCCAAAGTATCCGAATACGACCCGGAAGTCGGTGAAAACGGTATAGGAAATGTCGCATATCCAAAGGTATGCACCATTACAGGTGGAATTGAACTCAAATTCTAAATTGACATATGATGAAAAAGATACTGAAAAATATCGCAATCCTGGCCGGTGCCCTTTTGCTATGCACATCATGTCTGGAGGAGACGCCGTACGGGACATATTCAAACAAGACATTCTACAAGACCGAAGCAGATGCAGAATCAGCCCTTATGTATGCCTACGTACCGCTGAACTACATAGAATACTGCGGCAGGTTCCTGTTCTATCTCGGTGATGTAACTACCAACCAGTACAAATCATACGGGAAAGCCGACGAATCCCCTTGCTTTCAGTGGGAAATCCAGCCTACATCCGATGAAGTGCTGTATTTCTGGAAAACCGCATACATCAGTCTTGCAAGGGCCAATTCCGTAATAGACAATGTGTCTGCCATGACAGGAATCTCCGAATCCTCAAAGAGCAAGATTCTGGGTGAGGCGCATTTTCTCAGGGCATTCAACCATTTCATGCTTGTAATCAATTACGGCAGCGTGCCACTCAGAGAACATACGGTCGAAAGCGTATCCGACTCATATAAGGATTTTGCTTCAATCCAGCAATTGTACGGATTCATTATCGCTGAACTTGAGACAGCCATCGGACTTCTGCCTGTTGAAAAGATGCAGGGCCGGGCGGACAAGGTTGCTGCGCAGGCTCTCCTTTCAAGAGTATATCTGTACATGGCTTCGGCCAAAGCGAGCGGAGCTCCGGGATACGAATGGGTAGGAGATGCGGAAGAAGCATACTCTCTGGCAGCAGAATATGCCTCAGACGTACTTAACGGCCAGTCAACCTACAGCCTGGATCCTGATCTGGGGAACATCTACGATGTGGAACACCAGGCAGACGGACCGGAGCATATCTTCATAACGTCCATGAACAGGGAAGCCAGCGGAATGGAAGGGACATATTCACAGCTGCCGCAGATGTTCTGCATACAGATAAGCGACTACGTGTATGTTTCCAAGTCCCTGAATCCAGGCCCGGGAACGCCTGAAGTCATGAAAGTCCTCAACGACCCGAGCACATATCAGGTAATGAGGGTAGACAACGAATTCATGGACACATACGATGACAATGATCTGCGGAAACAGCTTATGGTCACCACCATCTACAATGAAGACGGGAGCGTTCTCGCCACCTATGATCCATCCAATATAAGCAGCAGCGACAATATAAAGAACAAGTTCTTCTATCCGTTCTGCAGGAAATATACCGATCCACTTTCAAATGCCAACAGATGCAGTGCAAACATATACCTGATAAGGATGGGAGAAGTTGCCCTCAACTATGCAGAAGCCGCCGGGCCGACAGAGGAAGGTTACAAATGGGTAAATGCCGTCCGTGCCCGTGCAGGACTGGATCCGCTGCCTGAAGGCCTCTCCATTGAAGATTTCAGGGAAGCGGTAATCCAGGAAAGGGTAAAGGAACTTGCTTTCGAAGGTCATGGACTATATGACCTGCGCAGGCTTAACAGGGCCGACGAAGAACACATTACGAATAAGACATTCCATCCGACCTATGCCTATTTCTTCCCTGTTCCGCAAAGGGAATCCGACCTGAATCCACAAGAATAACAGAAATCTCAGATCATGAAAAAAACAATCAGACATATTTTCCAGATTCCTGCCGTGCTCCTGGCATGTGCCGCAGCAGCAGGATGCGCAAAAGAAGTCCCGGGACCTGCGAATTTGTATGAAGGGGACTATACAATATCCTCACAGGCCGAAGTGGATTCATTCTCCCCGAAGGAATCCGTAAACAGCGTGACAATATCCGGCGGAGACATCACCGATATATCTTCACTTGACATCAAGGCTGCCGGGACAATAATAATCAAAGAGACGGGGATTGAAAATCTCGTTCTGCCGAAAGTCGCTTCAATCTCATCAGGGTTTGAGATTTCCGGTAATGAAAAACTAGTTTCAATAAAAGACCTGGGACTCAAATTCTGCATCGGAGACATCGGAATTACAAACAACCCAGTACTTACCGATATAAGCGGCTTGATGAGCCTGAAGAAAATGTCAGGCAAACTTACAGTATCAGGCAACGCATCCCTCGGTGAAGACAAGACCGGAGAGCCTGACACATACGGGTTCAACGTCATAAAATACCTGATCTCGAATTCAATCCTGGATATAACCAAGGTATCTCTTTCAGACAATCACCCGAAAGCCGCGACAGACCCTTCGCTCATAGGCCAAGGAGAGTCGGATGACGGAATCTACAGCTATGAGATAAAATCCGATGCAGAGGCGAATGCACTCAGCGTAAATGGCGGGATTGTCAGGAACCTCACAATTTCCGGAGAAACATTTACGGACGCCGGCCTCGCAAGCCTCGGAAACACTGTCAAGACAGTCCTCGGCACCCTGACAATAGACGGGGCGGCAATCACCACTACCGAGAATTTCTTTGAGAAAGTTGACTGCCAGGGAAGCATTATCCTTAAAAACCTGCAAGGATCAATGTCCGACGGGACCAACAATTTCTTCAACACGAACGGGTTCAAGAGCTACACCCACATAAAAGGCGATCTTGTACTCGAGAACATCCCATACCTGATACACTGGGGACCAGGCAACGGCTTTGCTCAGATTACGACCGTGGACGGAAACCTTACAGTGCGAAACAGCGGCATGCAGCAACTGGCGTTCAGCTCGCTCACGTCCGTAGGAGGATCGCTGACAATAGACAATTGCTGTATCGAGCTCTACACCGGCTTCCTGTGGAACCTTGCGACCAAACTCACAACAATAGGCGGAGACTTTACCTATACCGGGAATGATCATGTCAATGGTCTCGGAGGATTTGAAGGTGTCACCTATATAGGAGGCAACGTTACAATAACAGGTAACGGGACCGACCCGTCAGCAGGAGGAATCCCTTATGAAAACATGGCAGGCAGAACAGGATTCGTACTGGTACAGCAATGGATATCGACCGGAGTCATCCAGCCTGACGCAACCGTAGACTGCCGGTATGCGGACGGCACCGAAGTGGAATTCTCTTATGGAATTGAACCGCAAAGTTATGTGATAACCGGCCGCGATGAACTTCTTGCCTTCGCCCCGCAGGATGAATCCGCCATACCGGAAACCGTACAGGATCTGACTGTCATCGGGAACGGTGACCAAATCTCTGACCATGATATGTCGTTCATCAAGACCAGGGTCAAGGAAATCAAAGGAAATCTGGTCATCGATGGAATCAGCGGGCTCACGACTACAGAATCAATGCTTATGACAAACGGTTCAGGATTTACCGTAGGAGGAAGTATAGTATTCAGGAACTGCCCGGAACTGTTCAACCTCAACGCTTTCCGGTTCATCAGTTCTGTCGGGGGAGATCTGGTTTTTGAAAACTGTCCGAAAATAGCAACGACATGGGGCTCCGGACAATGTCTCTCAATTATTGAAACAATTGCCGGCAATCTCGTGATTTCAGGAGTAACGGAAAGCATGTCAGGGCTGAGCCTTGAAAAGCTAAAAACGATAGGCGGGGATATGACCATCACCGGGAACAACGGGGCTTTTTATAATTTCAACGGGATGGCATTGGAAAGCATCGGAGGCAGCCTCACCATCTCTGACAATGTCAATTTCAATGGCCTCGGAGGTTTCGAAAGTCTGAAAAGCGTAGGCGGTAATGTTACCATTACCGGAAACGGGGCATCATCCGGATACATCCCTGTCCAGTCGGCAGAAAACCAGACGGGTCTCGAACTCCTCGGTACACTCCATGACGCCGGCGTATTCTCTGATACGGCCGTCTTCACTATCGAATCAAACGGCATTGAATACACTATTGATGAACTATGATAAAAAACCATCGGCATGAAATTGAATTTCAAATTATTTAAAATAGTGCTCCTCGCAACAGCCGTTGCAGTTGCGGCAGGATGTGAGAAGAAATGGGACGAAAGCCAGTGGCCGGAGATTCCACAGCGTCCAGATCCCATTCCCAATACGGGAAACTACAGTTTCTCCGGAGGCACGATATCAAATGAGGTCCTGAACAACTACCTGTCCCGTGCCATAACAATGCAGGAATTCCTTTGCGGTCCGGAAGGCACCAACGATGGGGAATACGGTACAGAGGATGATGAACGGATGCTCCTTAACATCGGTGCAAAATTCATCGGAAGGGCCATATTCGTATGGAATCACGAGGATTTTTTCCTCAATGACGCATGGCTTGCAAATGCGAAAGCCAAAATAGAGAGGATGCATGAAAAGGATCCCGAAATGATGTTCCAGGGAGGAATGTTCGAAACGGTATCCACAAAAGTAAACGACATTCCTGTCCCGGACTGGGTGTTCACGGCTTTCGGGAAAACTCCGGAAGAACGCAACTTCAGCTTTGACAGCATCAGGGATGAGGGCGGGACCTTCCTGAACCAGTGGGGTGAGGGAACATGCGTTCCGGACATGTCTCGGGAAGAAGCCCAGATGTGGTTCTATTATATGGGAGTAAAATACATGGAAATAGGCATAGAGGCCCTGCACTGCGGACAGGTAATGCTGATGTCTTCAATGGGAGACTCGGAAAACGGATATTCCGGATTCAGGAACCTGATGGACAAACTCCGGGAGGCCGCCAAGACCAAGGCATTGCACGGAACTATCATCTTCGACGGCCACCTTACAAACGGAGGCATTGTAGTAGACGGTCAGCATTTATTCGACTTCACCTCATTCCCTCTGAGGGTTAAGGAAGTATCCGGAGAACCGCTCAAAGGAGAGCTCAAAAAGGGCTTCAACGACTGCATCATCGGCTACACACAGGCAGGGATGACACCAAGCGGCTGGTACACAGACAGACTGCCGTACATTCTCGAGTTCGACAACTTCGGCACCGGAGAGCCGGGGGACTCAAATCTTTCCGATGCATTCATCTGGGGATATGACGAAATCTCCTGGTTCAGCCAGCTCAGCGATGAGGAAGAAAGGGAATGGGTCAAATATGCCGTAGACTATCTGTACCGTATAGACCCTGTAGGATATATCGAAATGCCGGGGCTGAGAGTATCCGTAGGAGGGAAAGACCGGTTCTACCGCTGCAACACCCAAAGTGATGCCTGCCCTACAGGACGGTCCCTGGAAGAAACGATCAAATCTTTATGGAATTAACCAATGACATCATGAAACATCTATTATCACCACTTGTGATACTGGCTTTTGTCTTCTGCCCATCATGCGGGCAGAAGACGGAAGACCCGTATGCATTCAACGGGAAAATTTCACAGCAGGTTCTTGACAACTACCTTTCAAGGGCCATTACCATGGCAGAATTCCTGACAGTCGACCCATACTGTATTGACGGGAACTATCCTGACAAACAGGCCGACATAGATCTCATCAAGAATACTGGAGCGAAATTCATCGGAAGAGCCATATACAGATGGGGACACGAGGAAGTACTGAATGAGCCGGCATTCTGGGACGGCGCGAAATCATTGATTGACCAGGTACATGCCTTTGATCCGGACATAATCTTCCAGGCAGGAGTATTTGAAGCTGTCTACAGGAACGTAGAGCAGGTCCCTGTCCCGGAATGGGTATTCCATGCATTAGGGCTGCCGGCGGAAAAACGCAATTTCCAATACGACAGCATGCTTTTCCCTAACGGGAGATGGGTCGGGATGTGGGGACCCGACGGAAGCGTTCCCGATATCCGCCAGGTCGAAACACAACTGTGGCTGATGTACCTGATCGGTTCCTATGTTGATATAGGAGTAGAAGCCATACACATGGGACAAGTGATGCTCATGGGGGCAGAAGATGAAAACTGGGCTTCCTGGGACAGCTTCCTGAGCAAAGTCAGAGATTACGTATATCCGAGGGCAAGACGCCATTTTGTCCTTTTCGACGCCCATGGCGGAGAAAACGGAATGATAGTGGATGGGGGCAGGAGCCTGCTTGACTTCAATGCATTCCCTTTAAGGATAAAAGAGGTCGTAGACAAGCCTATGGAGGGGATGCTCGAAGTAGGACATCTGGATGCTCTGTACAGGAAAAGCCCGGCATGCACGACACCTTCAGGATGGGCATGCGAGTCCCTCCCGTATCTTGTCGAATTCGACAATTTCGGTGTGAGCGACCATCCCGGGAAAGCCAACCTCAACGACCATTTCATCTGGGGATATGATGAAATCTCCTGGTTCTGGCAATTGTCCCCGGAAGAAAAGGACGCATGGCTTAAATATGCCTACGGCTGGATAAAGGAAAACGATCCTGCCGGACATCTTGAGATGCCTGGAGCAAGGGTAGTGACTCTCGGCAACGGCAGTCCCGCATTCATGTGCCGTGCTGTATCCAAATCAGACAGGATACCTTATGGAATGGGAATAGAGGGAACTATCAGAGAACTCTGGAACGACAAATCTGATTCATCTTCCGATTGATGAATTCTTATATTTAGAGCGGTACTCACTCGGTGTGCACCCGATACGCTCACGGAATACCTTATTGAAATTGGAAAGGTTGTTGAACCCGCATTCATAACTTATTTCTGATATATTGTGTTCCGTCCTGATGAGCATGTCAGCTGCACAATCTATACGGAAGCTGCTCAGATAGTCCCAGAAATTATGCAATGTCCGCTTCTTGAAGAACCTGCTTACGGAAGAAGCGGACATTCCTACAAGTTCACCGATTTCATCAAGAGAGATTTTTTTCTGATAATTGGCCTCCACGTATTTGATGATTTTGTTAATCCTGCGGCTATATGTAAATTTGGCGTCACTCACTTCAGAACCTATGATATCGACATCAGACTTGTCTACAGTAGCCAGACCGTTGAGAATCTTAAGGAACAGGCAGGCACCTTCAAAGCCGTCCAGTTCCGAAAGCTGTACCAGCGGTCCGGTAAACATATCGGCGACCTTCCCAGAGAATTTGATTCCGGCGACAGGCAATGAAAGCATATTCCGGATCGGTGCAAACTGGACTGTCTGGAATATCTCCCAGACAGGAAGATCTTTGCTGAACTTGACTACAACGACACAGTTAGGAGAGGGGGTCTCCCGCTTGTAGCAGTGCAGGACATTCGGACTTATGATGGTAAGATCCTGCTCGGCAAAATCCTCGACAAGATTGCCTACAATACGCTTACCTCTGGCATTCAGTGTAAGATTCAGTTCAAAATCGTCATGAAAATGAATAGGGAAATCCATCTTGGCCTCCGGCCAGTATTCGGCAAGATAAAGACTGTCTTTCTTCAGTGCAGTGATCTCTTTAAGAAAATCTTTCATACCAGTAACAGCAATGTATTCTTACAAAGTTAGTTAAATATCCAGTGCAATATTACCTTCAATATTCAATTAAACGAAAAAAATGAACATTGTACAGACCATTTCTGCAGCATTTGTCTGTATGCTGACAGTTTTACCGGGGTGTTCGAAGAAATCCCCGGGGGAATATGTTGACCCCAATATCGGTGGTGTAGCCCCGCTCCTGACCACAGTCATGCCACAGGTGCACAGGCCGCACTCCATGGTAAGAGTATTTCCCGTAACGGAACCCGGGCTCAGCGATGTATACTTTTCTGACCGAATATATGGTATAATATTGAATATGCCCAGATACAGGTCAGGGTACACAACATCCATAATGGCCACATCCGGAAATGTCTCCTTTGACCGTAAAGAATCGTCTTCCTGGTATGACCACGGAGCAGAAGAACTGCATCCATGGTATCATGGGGTAATGCTGGAGGATACCGGGATATGGGCAGAGTGGACAACCACAGAACGCTGCGCATATTACAGATTCGATTTTTCAAAGGCCAAAGGCGACAAATCCAACATACTTTTCCGCACGGCAGCTGACGGAGAAATGACAATAGAAGACAACAGAATCATATATGGATGGGAAAGCGTAGACTATGCCAGGCAATATTTCTACGCCGTATCTGACCACAAATTTGAAACTTCCGGCATTATGGCCGATGATACTCCGGCAACCGGGAACCATGTCTCCGGGAAAAGCATAGGTGCATGGCTATCGGACAGCAGCCTTAAAAGTAAAGCCGGTATAAAAGTAGGCATATCCTATATCAGCATAGAACAGGCTAAGGCAAATCTGGAAGCCGAATGTGCAGATATGGCATTTGACCAGGTCAAAGACGACAGCCACAGGATATGGGAAGCCAGGCTTGGCAAAATCCGGGTAAAGGGCGGCAGCGAACGTGAAAAAAGGATTTTCTATACATCTCTGTATCGGACAGAAGAACGGATGGTCTGCCAAAGTGAAGGAGACAGGTATTACAGCGGGTTCGACAAAAAGGTGCATACAGATACAATACCGTTCTACAACGATGACTGGGCCTGGGACACATACAGGAACCTCCATGCTCTCGGATTCATACTTGACCCTGAACGGAAAGCACATGAGCTGCAGTCGTTCGCACGCATGTACAGGCAATGGGGATGGGTACCACAGTTTCCGGAATTGACCGAATGGGGCGGGGACTGGTTCCAGGGAGCGTCTGCAGACTGGCACGGGGAACCGATGATAGGAAACCACGTAGCTTCAATAATGGCCGAAGCAATCCGGAAAGGCATAACAGGTTTCGATATGGAAACACTTTATGAGGGGCTCCGGAAAAATGCCCTTGAAGGCACTCTGATTCCATGGCGCTCCGGAAAAGCCAGGGAACCGGACCTGTTCTATCATAAAAACGGGTATTTCCCTGCACTTGCCCCTGGAGAACAGGAACCATACTCATACATCGATGACGGATGGGAAAAGCGCCAGGCTGTTTCCGTAACCCTTGAGCATAGCTATGATGACTGGTGCCTTGCCCAGGTAGCCGGATATCTTGGAAAAGAAGAAGATTACAAACTTCTGATGCAACGGTCCCGCAATTACCTCAAGCTTTGGAATCCGGAAACCGGATACTTTGCCCCGAAAGACGCTTCCGGCAGATGGATCGAGCCATTTGACCCGGAATTGTGCGACGGCTACGGAGCAAGAAGCTATTTTGCAGAAGTCAATGCCTGTGTCCATGCATTCCATGTCCAGCATGACATTCCCGGGCTGATCGACCTGATGGGTGGGCCGGAAAAATTTGTCGGAAGACTTGATGACGTTTACACATCAGGACCGGAAATATCCAAATGGAAATTCATGGGAAGGATGCCGGATGCTACCGGGCTGCAGGGACTTATCCCAGCAGGGAACGAACCTGCCTTCCACATCCCGTGGCTCTACAATTATGCCGGCGCCTATTGGAAAACACAGCACCGGGTGAGGCAGATTGCTGAAATCTGGTTCGATGACAGGCCAGGAGGCCTAAGCGGAGATGAGGATGGAGGAGCTTTATGCGCATGGTATGTTTTTGCCGCGATGGGATTCTATCCCGTAAATCCTGTTTCTGGAGAATATACACTGAGTTCCCCTATTTTTAAAGAAATAGAAATAGAGCTGCCTGACAAGAAGACTTTCAGAATAAGCGCTCCGGATGCTTCACCAGAAAACAAATACATCAAATCAGTCCGGCTCAACGGGAAAGAACTTGAAACCCCGTTCATCAGCCATGAAGATATAATGAATGGCGGGACACTGGATTTCGAACTGACAGACAAGCCATGCTACAATTGTTTCTCCGGACAGGTTGTGGAGCAGCAAAAGCAATAATATCCAATATTCCCAATCGTTCACGTAAAGACGGACATGAAGGAAGAATAAACCAGAGGGTGAGCCTGACTTGATATGGCTCACCCTCGTAAGGCTTAACGGCGGATTCTCCTGTAGCCATAGACCGCGAGGTCACCGAGCTCCTCCTCGATGCGGAGCAGGCGGTTGTATTTGGCCATACGGTCGGAGCGGCTGAGTGAGCCGGTCTTTATCTGCCCGCTGTTCGTGGCCACGGCAATGTCCGCTATAGTAGTATCCTCGGTCTCCCCGGAACGGTGCGAAGTCACCGTGGTATATCCGTGGCGGTGGGCCATCTCGATAGCGTCGAGAGTCTCGCTGAGGGAACCTATCTGGTTGACCTTGATCAGGATGGAATTGGCGCAGCCCTGCGCTATACCCTTGGAGAGGAATTCCACGTTGGTCACGAAAAGGTCGTCCCCGACGAGCTGGCATCTGCCGCCGATCCTGTCGGTGAGCTTCTTCCAGCCCTCCCAGTCGTTCTCGCTCATGCCGTCCTCGATGGAGTCGATCGGATACTTGGAGATAAGCTGCTCGAGATAGTCAACCTGCTCGTCGGAAGTCCTCCTGACACCTTTCTCGCCCTCGAACACCGTGTAGTCATACACGCCGTCCCTGTAGAACTCCGAAGAAGCGCAGTCCATCCCGATCATCACATCCTTGCCGGGCACATAGCCTGCCTTCTCTATGGCCTTCATTATCGACTCGATGGCATCCTCCGTCCCGTCCAGCGCAGGCGCGAAGCCGCCCTCGTCACCTACTGCGGTGCTGAGCCCCCTGTCATGGAGCACTTTCTTCAGGGCATGGAACACCTCCGCGCCCATCCTGAGGCCTTCACGGTAAGAAGGCGCTCCCACAGGGCGGATCATGAACTCCTGGAAAGCGACAGGGGCGTCACTGTGCGAGCCTCCGTTGATGATGTTCATCATCGGGACAGGGAGAGTATAGGTGTTGGTTCCTCCGATATACCTGTAGAGAGGCATCCCGAGACATTCCGCAGCGGCCTTGGCCACAGCGAGGGAGACGCCCAGGATTGCATTGGCCCCGAGCCTCGACTTGTTCGGAGTGCCGTCCAGGGCGATCATCGTCCTGTCTATCAGCCTCTGGTCGAAAGCGGACATCCCCTCCAGGGCCGGAGCGATTACATCGTTGATATTGGCCACGGCCTTCAGGACTCCCTTCCCGCCGTACCTTGAAGGGTCGCCGTCACGCAGTTCGATAGCCTCGTGCTCTCCGGTCGAAGCCCCGGAAGGGACTGATGCTATACCGGTGACACCTGATTCGAGAAGGACTTCCGCCTCTATTGTGGGGTTTCCCCTGGAATCGAGGATCTCCCTTCCTGTAATTGATTTGATTTTCATGGCAATTTGATTTTTAATACAATTCTCAAAGGTACGGATTGTCCCTAAATGTTTCAATACCAATTTATAGGGATGCCGGATGGAAAATTTTCAGGATACGGTGTTGCGATTATTGTGTTATATTCGTCTTTATTACATGATAGATATTTGCAACCAGTTATTACTCAATATTTTGTGCGTAATAAGTCAGAAATATGTCATATACCTTTAAGGGTGCATTCTAAAGGGTGAAAATTTAACAATTTTATTGATTTTATCCTGTTTTGAGGTATCAATAAACGGTATTTCTTCTCTTTTCAGCATTTTTGATGGCTAATTTTCCCATTATCCACATCGCCCTGCCCTTTGGCAAAAGGCTTGTGCAA
>CALVDL010000006.1 GCA_944326305.1 uncultured Bacteroidales bacterium | reverse complement strand
GTTACGATCAGCATCTTTGAAGTCTATCAGTTTGATATTGCTATTGGAAGACAGTTTATTATAAAACTCCCTTCCAAGGTCATTATTGTCAAGTATTAATGTAATTTCATCCAGCAATTGTCTTGCCTGTAATTCGGACAGTGTCGGATTCAAACGTTGAACACTGCGCAAAAAAACATCCGTCAGAATATTTGTTTTACTGTCATATTCTGTTATATTGTCCAAATAAGTGTATCCAAGCCTACACAAATGCATGGCGGCAGGAACCTGCACACGTGTATTTTCATTGAATTTATATTCCATGTGCTTCACCTTTCTTCTTTATCGGTTATCAGGTCTTTTAAATCCACCTGTAGGATAACTGCTATCTGCTGAAGAGTCTCCAGATTAGGTTGAATCCTATTGCAGGCATAAGCATTCACCATACTGAAACTTTTACCAAGTTGCTTTGCCAACCATGTCTGGGAAATTCCTTTCTCTGCCAATACTGCTTTTATCCTATTTAGTTTCATATTATGTCTTGATTTAATAATGCAAATATAGTGAATTATATTCGATAAATAGATTTATTTCCTCTATATTTGCACAAGGATATTAATGAAAGCATTATTATGAGTATGACTGGAGAGCAACAAAGAAATGTTTTTAGAATGGCAGCCATTATATATGGTCGGTCAAATAATGGAATATCTCTAAATAAATCATACCAAAGAGTAATAGATGACGCTTTGTATAGTTGTGGAAGATTATATATTCCCATAACAGAGTTAATCGTTTATATTAATAAGGAATATGGATTTCTATTTTCTGTTGATGAAATAAATAATGTCGTTATTAAAGGGCGTGATGCAGACCAACGGTATTACTGTTATACAGAAAATAATGATACAATAGTATCTCTTACCGGTGAATACAAGAACAAACTTTCCCTTGTGTGCGGTCAGAAAACACTATATGAGTATATAGATGAGTATCTGATTTCGTTAGATATAGAAAAAGAGTCTTCTAAGGCTCTAATATTGCGATTTCTTTATGAAATGTTTACAAGTAATCTTGAAGGTTACAAACTCATTTTACAAGAGAAGATAGATGCTATAGAAGTAAAAAGCAATAATTATACGGACAAGGAAAAGGAGGTCATTAATAATTTCCTCGCTTGGCCAGATGAAGGGAAAGATAAAGCTATTTATGATCTAGCAGGATATTCTTTAGAATACTGCATGATGACAAACCAAAAGAACACCTCCCTTAACATCCAAAATTTAAAAGGAAAATCATTCTATATTGATACAAATGTCATTTATCGGGCGTTAGGTTTAAATAGTGATAACCTTAAAGTAAGGACGCATCTGTTCTTGTCTAAATTTAAGGAAGTTGGTGAATCTTTAGTAATTAGTCAAAGTACTTATTTGGAGTTTATAGATACAATAGACTACTATATAGGAAAAATTGATAACTCACTTCGACCAAGAGTTCAATCTAAAGTTATTTCTGAATTTATTAGTGAGGATAGTGTATTTCACTATTACCATAAATGGTGTATAGGGAGAGTCAATCGTAGTACAAGTTATTTCAAGGATTGGATAATGAGTGAGTTCGACTCACTTTGTAAGAAATATGAGATAATGCACGATAGAAATTATCCATACAATATAGAAGAGAGAAAAAGCAATATAAACGAATATGTGTCCGGAATCATGCAGTCAGACTTGGAGAAACAAGAGGCATCGGCTGAATATGACGCGGAAAATGTATTATGGATTGAAGAAAAACGAAAAGGTTCTGTTGATGATATTTATCAAGTAAAGGCTTTTTTTTCTTTCGTCAGATAATAAACTAAGAAGATGGGATTATTTACGCAATACGCATCGTGTGCCAGTTGTTATGTCGCCTAATCAATGGCTAAACATTGTCTTGCATTATATCGAGAGAACGGCAGATGATTATAAAAGTTTTGTTAGTTTTTTAACACTTAATATTCGAACATCAGCCCTGCCATTGGATATGTTGTCTGCTATTGTATCCGGAATTGCAGAAGCGACATCTGACATAGAACAACAACAGACTCTTGTCAGAAATTTCATTGAAAGAAATACCTTTGATGAGATGGAAAAAATGTCTGATAACGATTTAGAGAGTGAAGCAGAAAAATTTGCAAAGACGGAACTTGAAAAACGTATTGAGGAATTAGAGTTAAAACAAAAAGAGCAAGAACAACAGCTTGCTCAAACCCATGTGATTATTAAAAATACTCAACAGACACTAAGCGAAGTAAAAAGAACAAGCGCCAATGAACTAAGAAAAATTGAGCAGCAAAGAAATGCAGAAAGGCGTGCTAAAGAAACAGTAGAGAAAGACAATGCTCTTTTGCGCAAAATTATTGCCACCAATAAATTGAAAAAGTGGAAAACAATAAAAATTGTCATTTGGATAGTTGCCCTATTAATATCAATGGCTCTCGGATTATTGATTTTCATATTTAAAGACAAAAGTTGGAACTTTATGGCTTTACTGGTATCAAAGATTGATGATCTGGGAAATACATCCGCCAAGCAGTACGGAGAGTGGCTCGTTGGATTGCCAATAGTATTTGGTATTTATGCGATAAAAATGATAATAGATGCTATAGACGTGGACGATTATAACTCATTACGACTTTTCCGGAAATCAAAGAAAACTTGAAATAGCAAAATTAAAGTGGCAAGCTGTTGTGTGTTTGCATCTTTACAATAAGAATAATATTTGTTTGTCTACCCATTACTCCCATCGCCTCAGACCGTCTCAAACGGTGCGGTTTGTTTGCGTAAATTTCATTGATTATTACATAATACATTGATAATCAATATGGATAAATTTTTCAACGAGGAAGAATATTGATGGCCTTCAGATAGGTTAAACAATTGAATACCAGCGCGATGAACAAAGATAATTTGTTTGTCGCGTTGGTGTTTTATGGCGTGATTTGTTTTTCTAAACTTCATTATCTAAGGCGGCCCAAAGTTGCCAAAAAGCAGATAAAGGAACTGAGAAAGAGTTCCTGAAAGTGGACATTAAGTTCCGGAAAGAGTTCCTGAAAGCACAGTGGATGATTTACAAAATGATTTCCTCAAATAACTCGGGGTTTCAGATGTCATCACCCTTGAGTGGAGTCATGTGAATTTCGAGGAGAGAAAATTGACAAAACAGATAGTCAAGACAAAAAATACTCTGAGGATTCCACTTTGCGACGAGGCTATAGATATCCTGGTGAAATATCGTGAGGAGAACAAGAACCCTCGCTTGGGGCATTTGTCCATTATGGCCACGGAAAAGGTCTATGCGAAGTTCCTTGACAAGACCCTCGACATGGCAATTGCTGATAAAATGCCATTCAGCTATGAACGCATAGCCAAAGCGATATCGCAATATTCCTCTATGCCGAAAATGGACATCGTTAATTTTTTTTGAAATTGTCCTGTTTTCGTGGATTACGGGGAACAATGATATGCATCTAAAGAACTTTTCCATGTATGAGCCGCAGGAAGGGATGATACGCATGACCCCGGCATACGACCTCCTCAATGCCGCTATTCTCAATCCGAAAGACGATGAAGAACTGGCTTTGACATTGGACGGCAGGAAAAAGCATCTTAAACGCTCGGATTTCATATCTGCTGGAGAGATTATGAGGATAGACACGAAAATTGTTGACAGGCTTATCGGGAAGTATGTCAGATTGCAGTCTGAAATGACTGAGTTTATCGGACAGTCGTTTCTGGATGATGACCTTAAATCCAAATATATTGAACTTGTCAGCGAGAGGATAGACAGGATAAACGGTTAGTTCTTCCGGTCAGAATGAATATGCTTCAGTTCTTTTTCGAAATTCTGAAAGCATCGTAGTGATTGCTCAACAGGAATTTTTTTAGACGGACATCCCTCCTATAATTGGAAACTGTTTCGTAATTTTGCAGGGTTTATGCAGCAACTCTACGATTATGCTTATAGTACTGGAAGGTCTTGACGGGGCGGGGAAGTCCACCCAGGTAAAAAAATTGAGAAACTACCTTGAGACGGTATGCGGGACATTGGAATATATTCATTTCCCGAGATATGACGCACCGGTGTACGGGGATCTCATAAGCCGGTTCCTGAGGGGGGATTTCGGCTCTAACGAGAGTGTGCACCCGCAGCTGGTGGCCCTGTTATATGCCGAGGACAGGCACAGGGCGGCCCCGCAGATGCACCGGGTGCTGGAGGGCGGCGGCACGATACTGCTTGACAGGTATGTCTATTCCAATATCGCATACCAGTGCGCTAAAGTCAGTGATCCGGAGGAGAGGGACAGGCTCAGGAAGTGGATATTCGACACGGAGTACGGGGATTTCGGGCTTCCGGAGCCGGACCTGAACCTGTTCCTGGATGTGCCGATCTCCTTTGTAGAGGAAAAGCTGTCGGCAGCCCGCAAGGGCGGAGACCGGGCCTATCTTGCCGGAGGTCATGACATCCATGAGGCGGATATGGGCTTCCAGGGACGTGTGAGGCTGATGTATGCGGAGCAGTGCAGGCTGGATCCGAAGTTCATCCGCATAGACTGTTCCGGTCAGGATGGCATGATGCTTCCGCCGGACGATATTTTCGCAAAGGTGAAAACGGCAGTGGATGCCGTAATCGGAAAAAACGACATTGCTGAATGATGATATGAAACTGTTGCCATTGAGAATCCGGCGTTTCTGCGCCTTCCTTGTCGGGGTTGTCTTCTTCATTTCCGGAATATTCAAGCTGCTGGACCCTGTGGGTGCGGGCCTTGTGATGTCGGACTATTACAAGTTTTTCCATCTCGGCTTCCTCGACTTCTCCGCGAAGCCGCTGGCTCTCCTGCTGGCCATTGTAGAGACGGTCCTCGGTGCAGCGCTGATTACCGGCCTGTGGAGGAAGGTGATAGCGATAGCGACGTCAGTGTTTCTTGGGTTCTTCACTTTGCTGACACTTATCCTGATGATATTCAACCCGGTAATGGACTGCGGATGTTTCGGGGAGGTGATACATCTGTCCCATATCCAGACTTTCCTGAAGAATATTGTCCTGTGCGCATTGTCTATTGCCGCATTTTTCCCGTACAGTGACTTCGGACAGAACCGCCGCAGGAAATACGTGGCCTTCTCCATGGTCATGGCAGGTGTGGCGGCGTTTACCGTATATTCACTTGTGTATATTCCTCTGGTGAACTATACCGATTTCAAGCCTGCCTCCAGGCTCCTCGCCGCTGAAAGGGCACATGAGGCGGACGGGGAGGACATGTACGACTATGTCCTTGTATATGAAAAGGATGGACGGCAGAAGGAGTTCACTCTGGAGGACCTGCCGGATTCCACATGGACGTTCATAGAGTCCAGGGCCGTACCTAAGGCAGGATGGCGTCAGGAGGTCTTCCCTGAGCTTTCCTTTACTGATGCCTCCGGCCAATACGTGAGTGAACTTGCCGTCAGGCACAATGTCCTTGCCGTTTCCGTATATGACGTGAAAAGAATGTCGGAGGCCAGATGGACCAGGGTCGCCAGGTTTATCGGTAATGCCCGTGAGGCAGGCCTTTCCCCCCTGCTCCTGACAGCCTCTTATCCGGAAGCACTGCGTGCCGGACTTGAAAGCACCTCCCTGAACCCCCAGACGGTCCAGTTCCTGTATGACAATGCATATTATGCAGATTATAAGGTCCTTATCTCAATGAACCGTTCCAACGGTGGCGTGACCTATTTCGACAGCGGCTACCTTGTACGCAAATGGGCCTATAACAATATGCCTCAGGAGGAAGACATCGATGAAATTGTTTCCGGAGACATTACGGAGACCCTTCTCGGCTTCAGTACCTACGGCAGCCTGACTTTCAAGGGTTTCCTTCTCTACTGCTTCGCTGTAATGCTTCTGTTGTAGGGAATCAATGCCAGGGCCTGTTACTCTATCATGCAGGTAGCCTGGTTCCAGGCCAGGGTCTTGTAGAAGTCGTCGTAGGTAAATTTGTTGGTGCAGTAGGAGCTGAGCCCGCAGAACCGGTCTATGGTAAGATTGATCATCTTGCCGGTCGTGGCCGCATATATGATGCAGCCGTCAAGTGCGGAACTGAAGCTCTCCTGCTCATCTGCGGACAGGTCAAGCTGCTCCATTATATCCGCGAGGTCATAGAAATACCGGTGCTCGGATATTCTGCCGAAGCATTGCACGTCATTTGGATTGATATTGTCCAGTTCTTCCCTGTGTGTGCTGTATATTTCCTTGCAGACCTGGGCAAGCTGCTCCATCATTCTGCAGTCCACGAGGGACACGGTCGCGGACTGGTAGTCTCCCGAAAGTCCCATGTAGTGCTCATAGTAGGTCTTGCAGACCTCGTACAGCCCTGAACTGGACTGGAGGAGCTGGGATGCCATAGATGTGTAGTCGAATCCGTCGGCAAGTACTTCCGCCTGTGAGAACGCCACCCTGTCGCACTTGTCTTTCAGCTGGTAGGCCACTTCGACACCTCCCATGAAGCATGCGTCGAAAAGAATGTAGTCAAGATGCATGGGGATTGCATCGGCGAAATCGGGGAGATTGATTTCATACTGGACCGAGGTGCCTGTCTCCGGGCTGTATTCATTGCCGATAGAGAGAGGGGAGGCATTTTCTCCCGGCATGGACCTGACTGTAGTGCCGGATGCCGGCAGCCATCCTGTGGCATGGGAGGAAAATATCATGCCGTATTCGTATGACGGATAGGTGTCCCTGACTGTGGTGAGTATCGTGTTGACAGTCTCAGCGGAGGCAGCGACGGTCCCGGCTTCCAGTGTGAGGAGTGTATTTCTTACAATGTTTCCGCTGTCATCCTTGTATACCCGATATAACACAGGAGAGACCGGATTGCTGTAGCTTCCCTGTGCCAGGTTCTGGAATATGAGAAGGACATTGCCGCTCGTCCTCTGTGGTACATATCCCTCGGAGCTCAGCTCCTCTATATCCTCCTCAAGGTCTCCGCTGAGATTGTTGAAGCCTGCCGCATAGTAGAGGAGCACCCTGTCCTTCACTTCCGGTTCGGGCTGTTCCACGGTCTTCTGGCAGGAAAAAATTGCAAGGCAGACGGCCAATGCCATGATGGCCTTTATGATACATGTGATATTGTTCATTGCTCTGGTCATATCCTGCAAAAATAAGAAACTGTTTTGAGAAACTGTTTCTTTATTTTTCAGAAATTTTCTTTCAGAAAATGTATATTTGCAGGATTGCATTGAATTACTTATTATGGAGCAGGCATTGTCCTGCGATTTGACATTAAAATTATGAACAATTTTCTGAAAATGGCAGCTGTTTCGGCATTGGCGTCGGCTGCGGTTTCCTGCGGGAACGGGGCACAGACGCAACAGGGAGAAGATTTCAAGTACCTTATAGACGAATTTGCGGATATCAAGATAATGCGTTACCGGATTCCCGGCTGGGAGGACCTGACTCTTCACCAGAAGGAGTATGTCTACCATCTGGGCGAGGCCGCAAAATACGGCAGGGATATCATCTGGGACCAGAACTGCAGGTACAATCTCCGGATAAGGAAGGCTCTTGAGAATATTCTCGAAAATTATGACGGGGACAGGGACTGCAAAGATTTCCAGGATTTTACTGTATATGCTAAAAGGGTGTTCTTCAGCAACGGCATCCATCACCACTATGCTGAGGACAAGTTCTTCCCGGACTGTCCGAAGGAATATTTCAGTTCCCTGATGGAGGCTGCAGGAATCAGCCAGGCCGACGAGCTGCTGTCGGTGATATATGATCCGGACATCTATCCGCAGCGGAAGTCCAACGACCCTGACGGGGATATCGTCGCCCTGTCCGCCGTGAACTTCTATGACAATGTGACCCGTGCAGAGGTTGAGAAATACTACCATGACATGACGGACCCGTCTGACCCGCACCCTGTGTCCTACGGGCTGAACAGCAAGGTGGTGAAAGGTGCTGACGGAGTAGTCAGGGAGGATGTCTACAGGATCGGGGGAGTCTATTCCGCTGCCCTTGAGAAGATAGTGGCCGAACTGGAGAAGGCGGCAGTGGTGGCCGAGAGCGACCTGCAGAGGCAGTACATCTCTACGCTTATCGAATATTACCGTACAGGGGACCTGAAGCTCTGGGACAAATACAATATAGAATGGGTACAGGACACTCTCGGTACTGTAGACTTCGTGAACGGTTTCGTGGAGGACTACAATGACCCGCTCGGTCGCAAGGCCACATGGGAAGGGCTTGTGAACATAAAGGACCATGCCGCGTCAGAAAGGACAACCGTCCTGAGCGAGAACGCCCAGTGGTTCGAGGACAATTCCCCGGTGGACGCCCGTTTCAAGAAAAAGTCCGTCAAAGGTGTCTCCGCCAAAGTGATAAACGCCACTACGCTTGCAGGGGACTGCTACCCGTCCACACCTATAGGGATCAATCTTCCCAATGCCGACTGGATAAGGAAGGAGCACGGGTCCAAGTCCGTGACTATCGCCAACATTACCCATGCCTATGACCTTGCAGCCCAGGAGTCCCCGAAGAATACGCTCAATGAATTCGCATGGGACGAGGCGGAGATAGCGATGACAAAGAAATATCTCTCGCTTACGGACGAGATACACACAGACCTGCATGAGTGTCTGGGGCACGGGTCCGGACAGATACTTCCGGGAGTGTCCCCGAACGCCCTGAAGGAATACAGCTCTACTCTGGAGGAGACCAGGGCCGACCTTTTCGGGCTTTACTACATGGCAGACCCGAAGCTGGTGGAGCTGGGGATACTGCCTGACATGGAGGCGTACAAGGCACAGTACTCCAACTATATCAGGAACGGACTGATGGTGCAGTTCAGCCGTGTGGAGCTGGGCAGGAAGAACACCGAGGCCCACATGCAGAACAGGAAGCTGATTGCCGAATGGTGCTATGAGCAGGGCAGGCAGGCCAATGTGATAGAGAAGAAGGTGCGTGACGGGAAGACCTATTTCGTGGTCAATGACTATGAGGCCCTGCGCGGACTTTTCGGCAGGCTGCTCGCCGAGGTGCAGCGTATCAAGTCTGAAGGGGACTATGCCGCGGGGAAGGCTCTTGTTGAAAAATATGCCGTGAATATCGACCCGAAGCTGCACAAGGAGGTCAAGACACGTTATGACGCCCTCGGACTGAAGCCATACGGCGGGTTTGTGAAT
Organism: uncultured Bacteroidales bacterium; assembly: GCA_944326305.1. Classification (GTDB taxonomy): domain Bacteria; phylum Bacteroidota; class Bacteroidia; order Bacteroidales; family UBA932; genus Cryptobacteroides. The sequence continues at coordinate 110,505 of CALVDL010000006.1, read as the reverse complement.
CCGGATATTGTCCCTGTGGAGAAAGACGGTAAAGTCGTTGACTACAAGGTGGTGTATACTGACGACTACCTCGGGCAGATGCTTCAGTACGGCAGGAAATACTCTACCTTATAGGGTGTTCTGCTGCAGGGCCGGATATTAATGGTGTCATGCCTGGGTACAGAAACATACTGGAGGATTACTTCAGATATCTGAGAATCGAAAGGGCGATGTCCCCGAATACGGCTTCTGCGTACCGTTCGGATGTCGCCTTTTTCCTTGATTCCGCCGGGGTGCCTCCGGACAGGATTACTCCGGATGACATCATTGCGTACCTTGCCACCCGCACCGGTTACTCCAAGCGCTCCCAGGCACGTCTGCTGAGCGCGTTGAAGTCCTTTTTCAACTATCTTGCTGCGGAAAGGATGATCAAGGAGAACCCGTGCGATATGGTTGATGCCCCGAAGATAGGCAGGTACCTCCCGGAGGTGCTGTCTGTGGAGGAGGTGGAGAAGATAATGGATTCCGTCCCGCTTTCCGACGTGGCCGGACTGAGGGACAGGGCTGTTCTGGAGGTGCTTTACGGCTGCGGGCTGCGTGTGTCAGAGGTGGTGGGGCTGAAGATTTCCGATGTGTTCGTGAAAGAGAAATTTGTCCGTGTAGTGGGGAAGGGGGACAAACAGAGGCTTGTGCCGATAGACGGGATTGCCCTTGATTTTGTAGGCAGGTATCTGGAAGTCAGGCCGGAGCCTTATGACAGGGAGTCGGAGGACATATTGTTCCTGAACAGGTCCGGGCGGAAGCTGAGCCGGGTGTCCGTATTCAAGATGGTCAAACGCCAGGCCCTCATCGCAGGTATCGGCAAGGAGATTTCTCCGCATACCTTCAGGCATTCATTCGCCACGCACCTGATTGAGAACGGTGCTGACCTGCGTGCCGTCCAGGAGATGCTGGGGCACGAGAGCATATTGACTACTGAAATCTATACGCATATCGAAAGCAGCGTATGGCAGAATACTGTCCTTGCACATCATCCGAGGAAGTGAGGCTTCCTGCTGCAAGGGGTTTCCCTGCGGGCGGCTACCTAATCCTCCTGCGGACGTGGACCTGCTTCTGTCTGCCTTGTAGCCTCGTTGAAACAGTGTCTGCAGAGAGGCTCGTATGTGTCCTTCTCCCCGAGTACGACAAGCTGGTCGCTGGCGGACAGCCTGTGCGAATGGTTGGCGATGCTGCCGCATTTGACGCATATGGCGTGGACTTTCTGTACATCCTCCGCCACTGCCATGAGAGCAGGCATCGGGCCGAACGGCTTGCCGGTGAAATCGGTGTCGAGCCCGGCTATGATTACCCTAATTCCCCTGTCTGCAAGGGTCTGGGCCACTTCTACTATGGTGTCATCGAAGAACTGCGCCTCGTCTATGCCCACTACATCTACATCGCTTGACAGCAGGAGCATGCTTGCGGGGGAGTCTATCGGCGTGGACGGTATGCTGTGCAGGTCATGCGACACCACTTCGTCCTCCGAATAGCGTATGTCTATCGCAGGCTTGTAGATTTCCACTTTCATGTTTGCGAACTGGGCACGCCTGAGCCTGCGGATCAGCTCCTCGGTCTTCCCGGAGAACATGGAGCCGCAGATGACCTCTATCCAACCTTTTTTTGCGTTTTCTAAAAACATTTCCTTACTTTTGCATTTGTGCGCGCAAAGATAGCACAAAAATGCAGATTTGGAATGAGCGGGAAACTCTATATCGTGCCTACTCCGGTAGGGAATCTTGAGGACATGACTTTCAGGGCCGTTTCCGTGCTGAAGAGCGCCGGCCTCATCCTGGCGGAAGACACCAGGACAAGTTCGGTGCTGCTCAAGCACTATGACATACACGGCAGACTGGAGTCCCACCACAAGTTCAATGAGCACAAGACGGTGTCCATGATAAAGGACCGCATACTCGGAGGACTCGATGTAGCCCTCATAAGCGATGCCGGTACACCCGGGATCTCCGATCCTGGCTTCCTGCTTGTGAGGACCTGCGTGCAGGAGGGCATTGAGGTGGAGACCCTGCCCGGGGCCACGGCATTCGTGCCTGCCCTGGTGAGTTCAGGATTCCCGTGCGACAGGTTCTGTTTCGAAGGCTTCCTGCCTGTCAAGAAAGGCCGCAGGACGAGGCTTGCGGAGCTTGCCGCTGAAACGAGGACGATGGTTTTCTACGAATCCCCGTACCGGCTGGTGAAGACCCTGGAGCAGTTTGCCGAGGTATTCGGTCCTCAGAGGGGGTGCTCGGTCGCGAGGGAGATTTCCAAAGTGCATGAAGAGCACCGGCGCGGCAGCCTTTCCGAGGTGGCGGCATGGTATGCCGGACACCAGCCGAAAGGGGAGATTGTCATCATAGTCGAAGGCGCGTAGGACATCGGGGCCCCGGGGGCCTGACGTGCAGACAAGTGTGTGCGGGAGTGCAGGAGATTAATGTGTAAAAGATGAGGAGAGAAAATGAAAAAGGCGGGGATGGCTCCGGGAAGAAGGGCTATCCCGCATCTGTAGCCACCGGGGCGGTCGCCCTGGTATTTCTTATTATCGGTTTTCAGACAGCAATGTTCGTCCACAAGGCGGCAGTGACGGCCATCGTTAACAGGAGGGACCGCCCGGACACGGTGTATGTCGTGGACAGCGCTGTTGCCGCCCGTGTGCTTGCAGGCACATCTCCCGGGAATGCGGCTGTGACGCCCCGGGGAGGGGACATGTCCGGCAGCGATGCCGGGAAGGTCCATGCCGGCGGAGCAGGAGGGAACGGTGCGTCAGCGGCAGAGGACGGGAGCACAGGAGGGCGTGTTACTGTGAAAAGGCCTTCCGTGCACAGCCCGTCGGCTGAATCCGTATACAGGGCCCATGCTGTAAAGAGGGTGGAGAATTTCCGTTTTGACCCCAACACGGTTTCCCGCGAGGACCTCTGTCGTCTCGGCTTTTCCGAAAAGCAGGCGGCTTCTATAGTCAATTACCGCCTGAAAGGCGGCAGGTTCCGCAGAAAGACGGATTTTGCAAAATCCTATGTGGTCGCGGATTCTGTTTACCGCAGGCTTGAGCCGTATATAGACATCCCCCGTGTAGACCTTAACCTTGCGGACTCTGCCGCCTTTGATGCCCTGCCCGGTATCGGCGGATATTTCGCCTCACGGATGGTTGAGTACAGGAAGAAGCTCGGCGGAAGCTACTCTTATGCGGAGCAGCTGATGGATATATGGAATTTCGACAGGGAGAAATATGATGCACTGGCCGATCTCATTACGGTTGATTCCGCCCATGTCCGCCCGTATCCCATGTGGTCCCTCCCCGAGGATTCCCTGCGGCTCCATCCGTATATAGGGACTTATGCCGCCCACGGGATAGTGCTTTTCAGGGAGAACAATCCTCCGTCCGCATGGTCTGTCGGGGCGCTTGAACGTGCCGGCGTCCTCCGCCGGGAGGATGCGTCCCGGCTTGGGCGCTGCAGTATCGCATCCCCTTAAGCTACTTTGCCCCGTCCGCCAGTCTCCAGGCGCTGATGAAGGCTGCTTTGGTGATGTCCACGACCTTGTTCCAGTTTATCCTCTCCGCATGGTCTCCCGGCATGTGATAGTCCGGGTGTCCTGCCGTGTGGTACCATATGACAGGGATGTCCCGCCTGGCGAAAGAGGCGTTGTCGCTTCCGCTGACAGGCCTGTCCCACGGCCGGTAGTCCGGAGCCAGGTCCAGCCCGTATTTCTCTATGCTGTCTTTCATCCACTCCCCGAATGCGGGGCAGGAGGCTGTGTAGAAGTACATCAGGTATCCGGGGTTGGACTCATCGGCGTTGCGCCCTATCATGTCGAAGTTGATGTAGGCCTTCACTTTGTCCATGTCCTTGAATGCCAGCGTGAAATATTCCGAGCCGAGGAGTCCCTTCTCCTCCCCGTCCCAGAATGCGAAGATGACTGTCCGCTCCGGCTGCCTGCCTGCCGCCGTGAATGCCTCCGCTATCTGCAGGACCGCCGAGACGCCGGAGGCATTGTCATCAGCCCCGTTGTAAATGCGGTCTCCTTCTATCATGGGGTCATAGCCGAGGTGGTCGTAGTGGGCACCGATGATTACATATTCGTCTGTACTCCTTCCCTCGATTACCCCGAGGATATTGTTCATGGAAAGTTTCTGGTGGACCTCCTGTTTAAGTACGGCGGCAGAGTCCGGATGGACCTGGTAGCGGCCTTTTTTCTGCCTTTCTTTCCTGTATGCCTCGAACGGCTGGAAATATGAATCATAGAGTGGACTTATACCGAGTGTCTTCAGGTTCGACACGATGTATTCTCCGGCAATCTTCCCCCATTGCGTCCCCGCTTCACGTCCCTTCAGGGCGTCGCTCGCCAGGAAACCGATATACGCCTCTGCATTTTCGCGGCAGATGACTTCAAGTCCTTTCTTTTCAGGGCTTTCTGCCCATATTGACGTGCTTAATGCCAGTGAAATGAGAATCAATCCTGTCCTTTTCATATCCAATAAGTTTTAAAGTTTCATACAGTGCCATAGGATGGCGGCCCCTATTTCAGGAAACGTCGGATGAGCCGTTCTTTCAGCTGTGTGTAAGGCTGATACCTCATCGGCAGGTCGATAAGGAAAGGTTTCTCGACAATGCTTTTCATGTGTGAGAACGTCATGAAACCGTATTTACCGTGGTAGTGGCCCATGCCGCTTTCTCCGACACCCCCGAAAGGCATTTCTTCGGTGGCGATGTGGATGATGGTGTCGTTGACGCAGCCTCCGCCGAAATGCAGCTTCTCCAGCAGCATTTCCCTGAAGTCCCTGTCGGATGTGAAAATGTATGCCGCAAGTGGCCTCGGCCGGTCGTCTATGTACCTGATGGCCTCATCTATGCCGGTATAGGTAAGTACCGGCAGTACCGGCCCGAAAATCTCGTCCTGCATCACGGACAGTGTGTCCAGCCTGCTGTCGTTCATGTCGCCCATCCGGGCAATGACAGGTTCTATCCTGAGGCCTTCAGGGTCATTGCCCCCTCCAAGTACAATCTCTGCGGCAGGGGAGTCCCCAAGTTCGGATATGGCCTTGCACAGCCTGTCGAAATGTTTTCTGTTTACAATCTTCCCGTATTCCCGGTTCCCGAGAGGGTGTGTCCCGAACATCTTCACTGTCTCCTCCCTGCATGCCGCTATGAAGTCCTCTGCAATGTCTTCGTGGACAAGCACATAGTCCGGAGCGACGCAGGTCTGCCCGCAGTTCAGGAATTTTCCGAAGACAATCCTCCTTGCGGCTGTCCTCAGGTCAGTCCCGGCGGAGCGTACGTCATCTGCTCCGGAAGCGCCTCTGCCGCTGCGGATAAGGCTCCTGTCTACTATCACCGGACTTTTCCCTCCGAGTTCGAGTGTCACCGGGGTCAGGTGCTCTGCCGCCTTGGCCATCACTGTACGTCCTACGGTCTTGCTCCCTGTAAAGAATATGTAGTCGAATTTCTGGTCCAGGAGATCCGAGTTCACATCTCTGCCGCCTTCTATTACGGTCACATGTCCTGGCTGGAAAGTCTCCTGTACTATTTCTGCAATTAAAGATGATGTCGCCGGAGAATATGCGCTCGGCTTCAGCAGCACCGTGTTTCCTGCGGCCACTGCACTTGCCAGAGGAGCCATGCTCAGGAGCAGGGGATAGTTCCATGGACTCATTATCAGCACGTTTCCGTAAGGCTCCGGTATGATGTAGCTCCTGGCGGGGAACTGGGCGAGAGGTGTCCTGACCCTCCTGCGGCTTGAGTAGCTGCGTATATGCCTCAATGTATGGTCTATCCCTGCCAGTACCATGCCGGTCTCGCACATGTACGCCTCAGTCCGGCTTTTGCCCAGGTCCGACATGAGGGCGGCGTTTATCCTTTCTTCATTTCCGGAGATAGCTTTCCGCAATGCTGCAAGTGCCTCCCGTCTGAAAGACACGGAGAGCGTCTTCCCGCTGCGGAAAAACGCTCTCTGCCTATTTAGTATCTCTCTTTCCATGTCGGTTCCTATGCTGCTCCGGCCATGGGCTGCGCCCTTGTGCCGGGGGTATGGAAAAATCAGTCCTGTACATTCTGCAGGGCTTCGCGGATCTTTGCTTCGATCTCGTCGCACAGTTCCACATTGTCGGTGAGGAGCTGCTTGACGGCTTCGCGTCCCTGTGCGAGCTTGGAGTCGTTGTAGCTGAACCACGACCCGCTCTTCTTGATGATGTCAAACTCCACTCCCAGGTCTATGACCTCCCCCACATGGGAGATGCCTTCGCCGAATACGATGTCGAATTCCGCCTTCTTGAACGGCGGGGCCATCTTGTTCTTCACGATCTTTACCTTGGTCCTGTTTCCGAGGGCCTCCTCTCCGTCCTTTATCTGGCTGGTGCGGCGCACGTCCACGCGTACTGAGGCGTAGAACTTGAGCGCGTTTCCTCCCGTTGTGGTCTCAGGGTTGCCGAACATCACGCCAATCTTGTCGCGCAGCTGGTTGATGAAGATGCAGCATGTGTTGGTCTTGCTGATGTTCGCGGTAAGTTTCCTGAGGGCCTGGCTCATAAGCCTTGCCTGGAGCCCCATCTTGGCGTCGCCCATCTCACCTTCAATCTCGGCCTTCGGCGTAAGTGCCGCCACGGAGTCGATGACGATGATGTCGATAGCCCCTGAACGGATGAGGTTGTCGGCGATTTCGAGCGCCTGTTCCCCGTTGTCCGGCTGAGATATGAGCAGGGTCTCGAGGTTGACGCCCAGATTCTTGGCGTATGTCCTGTCGAATGCGTGCTCCGCATCTATGATGGCGGCTATCCCGCCCTGTTTCTGTGCCTGTGCAATGGCATGGATTGCCAGTGTGGTCTTACCGCTGGACTCCGGTCCGTAGATTTCTATGACCCTGCCCCTCGGATAGCCCCCGATCCCGAGGGCGTGGTCCAGGGCTATGGAGCCGCTCGGAATGACGGAAACCTCCCATTGTGGCTGATCCCCCAGCTTCATGATCGTCCCTTTCCCGTAATCTTTCTCAATCTTGTCGATCGTGGCCTGCAATGCCTTGAGTTTTGCGGCATTGACCTCGGCCGTTCCTTCCTGTTCTACTGCTTTAGCCATAAATGATTAGATTTGCTTGGTCTGTTACTTGCGGAGATGCGGTATGCTCCCGCAGACAGGGCCGCCGTTTCCGGACTGCCCAATCACACAAAGATATGTCTTTAACTTTTTATTTTCAAATTTTATTTGCTCTCTATGGTTATCTCCGCCTTCCTGAGGCCCTTGGAGGCAGCTTCGAGTATGATTGGCCCAGGTTCCTCCGTTGAGGATACTATGGCCGTCATCATTCCGGAGAACACTTTCATGGCCGGCTCCTGGAACGGCTCCAGAGAGGTAGGGTCCCCATTGGCCCCGGCCCTGTACCAGCCTGCACCCTTCACCTTGAAACTTATCCGGTTGTCCGCAAGCGGGCAAAGGTTGCCGTTCCTGTCTACCACCTTTACGGTGATGAAGGAGAGGTCTTTCCCGTCGGCCTTGATGATGCTGCGGTCGGCTGAGAGCTCGATGGCATAAGGCTTTCCGGCAGTGTGGAGCTCCTTTTCCGCTACGGCATTGCCCTTTTCGTCATAGGCCACCACCCTGACGGTCCCCGGCTCGTAGACGGTATCCATCCACATCAGGCGGTATCGGCTCTGCCTTTTGAGCGAAGCCTGGGACAGAGAGTCCTCACTGTTGAATACGGTCACGGAGAGGTCCTTTGTGCGCCTGCCCTGGCTTTTCCCGTTGATGAACACTTCGGCGGAAGGGTAGTTCGTGTAGACGAATATTGGCGTGGTCTCGCCTTCGCGGCCTTCCCAGTTCCAGTGCGGAAGGATATGCAGGGTCTCGGCTTCCTTGTTCCAGTGGCTTCTGTAAAGCCAGTAGCGGTCCTTCGGTATTCCGGCGAGGTCGATGATCCCGAACAGGGACGAGTGGCTTGGCCAGTCGGAGTAGTAAGGGGTCGGCTCGCCCAGATAGTCGAATCCCGTCCATACGAATTCCCCGATGCAGTACGGCAGGTCCTCGTGCTGTATGAAGTCATCCTCCGGGAGGTTGGACCATCCGCAGTGCTCCACGTCATATGAAGAAGCCTGGTGGTCCGGGTACTTGTGCATGGAACGCCTTACGACAGGGAACTTGTAGACACCTCTCGAACTGAGCGTGGATGCAGTCTCGCTCCCGAGGATCACCTGCTGCGGGAGCTTGCTGTAGTTTTCCTGGTATTTGTGCGGGCGGTAGTTGAAACCGGGGACGTCGAGGACAGCTGCCATGTTGTTGCTGACCACTGCGTCCGGGGCGTCCATCCCGTTGGTCACAGGCCTTGTCGGATCCTCCCTGTGGCAGATGTCGAGCAGCATCTGGGTGAGTTTCGGCCCCCTGTCCGTGTTCCACTGGTCAGGTACCTCGTTGCCGATGCACCACATTACTACGCTCGGGCTGTTGCGGTAGTGGCGGACAAGGTTTACCATGTCTTTTTCGGCCCATTCTCCGAAAAAGCGGTGGTACCCGTTCTGGACCTTTGCCGTGGCCCATTCGTCGAACGATTCAGCCATCACCATCATGCCCATTTCATCGCATGCCCTGACAAGTTCCGGGGCCGGCATATTGTGCGAGGTGCGTATGGCGTTGCAGCCCATATCTTTGAGAATGCGTATCTGACGGCGGATGCCGGCTTCGTTGGCGATGCCTCCGAGAGGGCCGAGGTCATGGTGGTTGCATACTCCCTGGAACTGTACGCGTTCTCCGTTGAGGAAAAAGCCTTTGCCGTGGATGATTTCGGCGGTGCGGATACCGAATACAGTGGTATATTCGTCTTTCAGGGTACCCCCTTCATAGATTTTCGATACGGAAGTATAGAGATAAGGCGTTTCCGGAGTCCAGAGACGAGGGTTCTTTACCGTGAAGTCCTGACGAAAGATCCCGCCGTCGTATGCTGTTCCCTGCTGTCTGTCAGAAACCACAGTATTTCCGTCCCGGTCCTTGATTTCCGTGACGATGCAGTAGTCTGCAAATTCCTTTCCTGCCGGAAAATCCAGTGATGTCTTCTGGCTGACCTTGGCGAAGTTGCTTCCGAGCTCTTCAGTAATCACCTGTGTTCCCCAGACAGGTACGTACGCATCTCCGGTCGTTATCAGATGTACGTTCCTGTAAAGTCCGGCACCGGGGTACCAGCGTGAGCTTTCGGTCAGGTTTTCAAGCCTTACGGCCAATACGTTCTTCCCTTCGACGAGATATGGGGTGGCATCGAACCAGAAGGAATTGTACCCGTATGGCCAGTAGCATGCTTCATGGCCGTTCACATATACCTGTGCGTGGCTCATTGCTCCGTCAAAGAGCAGGGTGCATCTGCCTCCGTCGGCAAGCTGAGGTTTTTCGAACTCGAGCCTGTACCATCCCGTGCCCACAAATGGAAGGCCGCCTGTACGGCCTGCATGCTCCATAGGGTCGCTCTGCCCGTCCTGGACGATGGCGGTATTCTGCTTGTCGTTGTCCACGCTGAACGGACCGTATATAGCCCAGTCATGAGGCACTGTCACATTCTGCCATTGCGAGTCGTCGTATTGGACGGCGGAGTAGGATTTGTCATCATCGCGGGTGAATTTCCAGCCTTTTTCAAGCAGTGTCTCTGTCCGCGGCTGGGCACAGAGGAACTGCGGCAGCGCCAGTGCCATTGACAGGATCGCCGATGTTAATCTGATGAATTTCATGTGATTTTTTGTTTATGATTCGGTTATTGATTTTAGTCACATATATATGTGGCGCATATAAATTGATGAAGTCCTAATATATGCGTGAACCGTATAAATGGCCGCAGGCCAAATATAGTCAGAAGCCGAGAGCAGAACAAATTTATTTGCTATGCGGGGCGAGACCTTGTTGAAGAGGTCAGTATATTGCCACCTTTATCACCCCGTCAAGATGGTTTTCGAAGATGCGGTAGGCCTCGTTGATTCTGTTCAGCGGGTATCTGTGCGTGATGAGCGGAGTGGTGTCGAGCAGCCCTTTTTCTATCAGTTCCAGGATTTCCGCGCAGTCGCATCCGTCTACCCCTCCTGTCTTGAATGTCAAGTTCTTCCCGTACATGTCGGGAAGAGGCAGGATTTGCGGAGCGTCATACATGGCGACTATGGTGACAATGGCGTTCGGCCTGGCGCATTCCCAGGCCATTCTGAATGTTTCCGGAGTCCCGGCTACTTCTATTACGCGGTCGGCCCCGCCATGGTTACTGTGTGCGGCCACGAAATCCCTGCAGTCTTCCGGGGTGGTAACAAGTATTTCAGGATAATGCTCCCGGACAAAACGCCGTCTTTCTTCGGACTTTTCGCAGACTATGATGCGCCCTGGCTTCTTGAGCATGGTGCAAAGCAGAGTGCATATGCCTGTAGGCCCGGCGCCGATGATAAGGACGGTATCTTCCGGAGATATTTCCGAGATGCGGGCCGCCCAGAATCCTGTAGCAAGGATATCCCCGGTGAAAAGCGCCTGCTCGTCGCTGACGGAATCCGGTATCCGGTTCAGTCCCTGGTCTGAGTATGGAACTCTTACATATTCGGTCTGCCCTCCGTCGATGCGGCATCCCAGTGCCCATCCGCCGTCCGGGTCGGTACAGTTGTTGACGAAACCGTGACTGCAGAAAAAACAATGTCCGCATAATGTCTCTACGTTGACGGTGACCCTGTCTCCCGGTTTTACTGTGGTGACCTTGTCTCCTGTCTTTTCGACAATCCCGACCATTTCGTGCCCGACCGTTATGCCTGGCACCGCTCTGGGGACGCTCCCATGTCTGATATGCAGGTCGCTGGTGCAGATGCTCGCCAGAGTGACCTTGACTATGGCGTCTGTGGGGTTCTGCAGTTCCGGTACAGGTTTTTCTGTCAGTTTGAACTGCCCTTTTTCTATGTATGTGTAAGCTAACATGTTACAGTTGTTGTGCAATGTCTGTTTTTTGCCGTCCAAATTTAGGCTCTGTCAGGAGTTTTTCCAAAAATTTCTGGATATGCCCGGTAAATTTCTGTATTTACCGTAATTTCTGTCCGGAACAGTTTCTAAATTTGGGGAAATTTGTGCGTCATGGGAAAAACTACACGTCGTGATTTTCTGAAGCGGGCAGGGATGGTCTCTGCGGCTGCAATTCTTTCTCCGTCTGCGCTTGTGCCGGCATCGGCCGGAAAACGTTCTGCTGCAGCCGGTTATATGGCTGATGATATAGGCTTGTCCGGTATGCCGGGACTGTCTTCCGGGGCCGGCAGGCCTGAAGGAAATAAGCTGCTCCTTGAATGGGAGGATTTTACAGGGGTGCTCAAGCACACGTTCACGATATCGGGTTCGTCCCGCAGCAGTACGCCGATAGTGCTGACCAGGATTTCATGGAACGGCTTTACCGGGTACGGCGAGGCTTCCATGCCTCCTTATCTCGGTGAGTCTGCGGCTTCTGTCGATGCTTTTTTAAAAAAGGTCAGGTCTGAAGTGCTGCCGAGGTTTGACGACCCTTTCCGTATACAGGAAATCATGGCGGAAACCGATGCTCTGGCCGCGAACAATACTGCGGCGAAGGCTTCCGTCGATATCGCCCTGCACGACCTGACCGGCAGGATAATGGGGCAGCCGTGGTGGAGGATCTGGGGATTCTCACCGGAAAAGGCCCCGTGCACTTCTTTCACGATAGGATATGATGCGGATGATTCTGTCGTCAGGGCCAAGACCCGTGAGGCTTCATGGGCCAAAGTGCTGAAGGTCAAGTTGGGAATGGGGGACGTACAGGACAGGCGCATGATCAGGCTTATTCGTGAGGTCAATCCTTCCGTTCCCCTGTATGTGGATGCCAACCAGGGCTGGATCGACCGTTACAGGGCTCTGGACATGATAGCGTGGCTGTCCGGGCAGGGAGTGGTGCTGGTCGAGCAGCCGATGTCGAAACATGACCTGGACAGCCATGCCTGGCTTACCGAACGGAGTCCGCTGCCGGTCATTGCGGACGAGTCATGTCAGAGACTGACTGACATTCCTCGCCTGAGGGGAGCATTCAGCGGAATCAACATAAAACTGATGAAATGTACCGGCATGAGGGAGGCCAGGGAAATGATAACACTTGCCAAGGCTCTGGGAATGAGGCTGATGGTAGGCTGCATGACGGAAACATCCGTGGCAATTTCCGCCGCAGCGCAGCTTTCTCCGGAGATGGAATGGGCCGATCTGGACGGCAATGTCCTCCTTGCCAACGACTGCTTTTCCGGCATGCGGCTCCATGACGGGCGCATAACCCTCGATGACAGACCCGGCATCGGCGTAGAACCGAAATAGCTGACAGAACAACCAATCGTCCATATTTGCAAGGCTGTATTTTCTTGATAATCAAATATTTGGGCTTGATTCCATTAGGACGGTCCCGTCATGCACGAGGGGGACCTGCCATATTGCCAAAACGCAAAGTTATTGATACACAGTCCTATACTGCAAATATGATTGTGAAGGTTGGCCCGCCAATGTGTGCTCCTGCACCTATTCGTTCTTCAGCGCCGTCACCGGATCCGTATTCATAAGCCTGACCGCCTGCCAGCTGATGGAAGCAAGCGCGACCGCTGTCAGCGCCACAGCTGCAGCCAGATAGATCCACAGCGAGTTCCCTATGCGGTAAGAATATCCTTCAAGCCAATGTCCGGCAACGATGTAACTGCAAGGAACACCGATTGCTGCAGCCAGAAGTATAGCGGCAAGGAATCCCCGCGCCGTATCCTTGAACACCTGCGCACGCCTGCATCCCATGACTTTCCGTATCGCCGTCTGCTTCGCATGCTGGCGGGCATAGTAGGTACTCATCGCTATCATCGCCATCACCGACAGCAGCAGGATCAGCCCCGTAAAGACACTTATCAGTTTCAGATTCTGGTCCTCGGAATAATACATCCTGCGGTTTATCTCGTTGTAGGTCTGCACATGGATATCTTCCTCTGAAAATCCGTGCGAAGCATAGAATTCCTGTATCTGCCTCTTTGCCTCGTTTTCATCCCCGCTTACTTTTACAGCCAGTTGCCTGAGCACCCTGAAATCCTCCTCGGATTTCATATCCGTTATCCAGCAGCACAGCAGGAATTCTTCCGAAGGACTGCCGGCCCTGCCTTTGGTAAAGTCCTGTATGATGCCGCAGACCGGAATCATGCCGTTATCCAGCTCCAGAGCCGTACAGTCATAGTCAAGCCCGAGCGACCGCATCGCGCTTTCTGTCAGCCACATGGCCGGGCTTACCGGGTCTGCGTTCTGCCGGAGCACTTTCAGTCCGATGGCTTCGAATGCTTCCTGCGAACCGTAGTACATGTCGAAATGCAGTTCCTCTCCGTTCCTTTTCACGCCCCAGCCTGCATGCGAAGCCCCCAACGGCTCGAACTGCAGCCATCCGACTTTTTCCACACATGACAGCTGACGCAATTCATCTATATGATAATCAGTCGATTTTCCGGCTCCTGCCACCTGTATGACCCCGTCCCGTTCATAACCCATCGGCTTGCTGACCATGTGCCTGATCTGCAGGAACATTACGGCTGCCAGGGCAAGGGTCGCTACAGCCACGCTGTTCTGTATGACGATGAAGATTTTTCCGAGAGTCATCCTGCTTGTCTTTGCAAATTCCCCCTTTACGACTGAAACAGGTTCGAATCCGGATACTATTGCCGCCGGAACTGCTCCGGAGCATACTGTCAGGAGCAATATCAGGACAACACAGAAAATGATTTCAGCCGCATTGACCTGTGAAAAAGGCTGCACATCTTTTCCGATAAGGTCGCTTATGGCAGGGGAGAATATTTCGGCAAATACGAGTGCCAATACGAATGCTGTCAATGTAAGTATCAGTGCTTCAGTCAGATATCTGGCTACTATCCAGCTTTTCTGGGAGCCGAGAAGTCTCCGTGTAGCCATCTCCCTGGCCCTGAATCCGGTCTGTGCTACAGTGAGGGAAATGTAATTCAGCAGTGCGAATACCAGAAGCAGGGCACCTGCCGCTATGAACAGTCTGATGTAATCTTTCGAAATCACGCCTTCGAACGGGGCGGACTCGTCGATTATTCCGAAATGGATGTCCTTGAAAGGGGAGAGCAGGTACTCCTTGTACATATCGTACAGGTACAGCATGTCATTTTCCTTGACTGTCTTTGCTATCCTTTCATTCAGCCCGGCGATATCCGTTCCGGGTGCCACTTTATAAAAATAAGTGGCGACACCGTTACCGTTTCCTACACCGCCAGGGAACATTTTCCCGAAAAGGTCGAACCTGTACATGATGTCCTGCGCCGGAAAGACCGTATTCCTGAAATCCTTATACACTGCACCTATGGTCACCGGTTCCTCACGCCCGTTCAGGGACAATGTGAATGTCTGTCCGCACGGGTCTTTCCCTTCGAAGTACTTCATGGCAAAACTCTCTGACACTGCCACTGAATTCATTGACAGAAAAGCGGTTTCCGGAGTCCCTGCCAGAAGAGGGAAAGTGAACATGCGGAAGAAATTTTCATCGACGACCAATGCGTTCTGCCTGAATTCCTCGTCTCCGACCCTGGCATAGCAGGATATTCCTCCGAATATCCCCGTATCGGCCATCCTGCATATATCCTCAATCTCCGGGAACTTTCCTTCCACCTGTTCCTTGACCGTTGCGCTCTGGAGGAAAAGCCTCTCTGAATGTGCGACATAGATATTCTCGGTGCCTTCAAGTCCTTTGTCGTATGACAATTCATTGATAATGAACGCTCCGATGAAAATGACGAATGCCATCGCCACTGCCATGCCCAGCACCTCTATTGCCGTGTATAGTTTGTTTCTCCAGAGAAATCTCAAAAAACTTTTCATTACTGTTGTGTTTTTTTATTTTCTTTTAGAAACTGTTTTGAATTTTCCCGAAAATTCTTTTATGGACCTTTCCGGTATAATTTTTCTGAATTCTTTCAGTCAGATAGCTCTGCTATCCTTTTCAATAATTCAGAAAAATTCTCCTTGAAAATCTCCTATAAAATTTATGTCATTAAAATTCAAAACAGTTTCTTGTTTTCAATTGGTATTAGGATCCCGAACTCTGTGAGAGGGGTAAATAATTAATTATAAGTGTTTTAATGTTTTCTATACGGTTCGCAGTCCCTGCTTTTTTGGGTGGACCGCGAATTCATTTTCTATTTATTTGTGTATTTAAATAATAGATTATTAGTATATTAACAATCATTATCAGGTTCGTGGTCTGCCCCGCGGAGTCTTCCTCGGAGGAACGGAAATCCCTTCACCTCGCGTCAAGCTGGAACAGGTTTCCCGGAACCGTTTCCCCATGTTTTTTCACCTCGCGATAAGCAGGCATGGGGCTTCTGACCGACTTTTCCCTAATTTTTGGAGGTCAGAAACCTCCTGCCTGCGTCTATTCGTTATGCAGCGAATCCACCGGATTGGCCCAGGCTGCCCTCCAGGACTGGAGAGTCACGGTAAAGACTGTTACGGCAAGCACTGCAGCCAAAGCCGCCAAGAAAATCCATACCGGCACCGGAGCCTGATATGCAAACCCTTTCACCCATGAGCGCATGATCAGCACCGCAATAGGTACCGATACAGCGAAGCATATTCCTGTCATCAGGATATAGTGCCTGTTCAGCATCTTCAGTATTTCCGGAATCGTGGCCCCGTGCACTTTCCGCAAGGCGATTTCCTTGCGGCGGAACTGCGTCTCGAAACTTACCATTCCCAGAATCCCTACCAACGAAATTATCAGCGACAGCACGGCCGTAATGGAAATCAGGCTGTTCAGTTTCTCTTCTTTCTGATACAGACTGCCGATACTTTCGTCCAGGAACCTCAGGTAGATATCGTCTCCGTTGATTGCAGGGTTGAATTCCTCGAAAGCATCCCTGATATACTGGAATGTCCCTGCTATGTCAGCTCCGTCTATCCGTGCATAGACCACCGACAGCGGCCACCATGGCTTCGAACCGAAGACATAAAGGGCTATAGGGTCTACACCGTATTGCAAAGGCTTGAAATTGAAGTCTTTGACTATGCCGACTATTTCAGCCGGATTGTCTGCGTGTCCCTGGAGTCTGGCACCGAGTTTCAGGAATGGGAACTTGAGCATGGTCTGCTCGTTCATGATGAATGTCCCGTCCGGGTTGAGGTCATCGGACGGGGAGAAATTGCGCCCTTCCTTGACTGTCATCCCGAAAAAGTCTATGAAATCCGTAGCTACAGGAAGGACATCCAGCTGGACCCGATGTCCGTCGAACTCACGGCCCCATCCCATTTTCCCGTTGGAGACCAGCCAGTTGCCGGCAAAAGTCACGTCCTTTATATGCGGATTCTGCATGAGCTTCTGCTCGAAACTGTCTGCCATCCTGCCTATCTGCGAGCCGCAGGCGAACTCTACTATCAGGTCCCGCTTGAATCCCATGTCCTTGTTCTTCATGAACGAAGTCTGCACCTGGATGTATAGGGCCATGGCTATCAGAACGAACGATGCCACGAACTGGAATCCCACCAGAAAACTCCTGAGCATCCGGCCTTTGGCGGACAGGGAAAACGACCCTTTCAGTATCAGGGCCGGCTGGAAGGACGTACTGTACATTGCAGGGAATATTCCTGCTACAAGCGAAGTGCATACGGCTGCGGCTGCTCCGAGCAGGATGACAGTAATGTTGTCGGCTACTTTCATCGAGCCTGAAATGTAATATGTGAACGAAGTTCCGGATATCAGGTGCAGGGCCAGGACACTCAGGCCGAATGCCGCTATGGCGATCACAAGAGATTCTGCCAGCTGCTTTCCGACCAGGGCGGCCCTTCCCGATCCGAGTACTTTCCTGGTATTGATGTCCTTGATTATGAGAGGGACGGAAGCGGTAGCAAGATTGATGAAATTGATGATAGCTATCGCAATGATTATCAGCCCTATGGCAAACAATGACGCAGTGGTGCTCCTGTTCCCTTTTTCCATCGTGTCCCCACTGACGTCCTTCGAGAAATAGGCATCATGAAGATTCGTGATACGGACCCCGTTTTCAAGCATTTCCGCAACATCGGATTCCGGGTCGATTTCAAGAGCCTCGAACATCTTTTCTTTTATCGCACCGGCTGCTTTTCCGGCATCGGCCGGGTCGGAAAGTTTCATATAACACTGGTAGGACCATTCGCTCCAGTTGTTCAGATCGTCGTTGCCGACCTGTATCAGTGCTCCGTTCACTACACTGCTGTTTTCGGGAAAATCCCTGTAGACGGCAGCTATACGGTAGTCCGTATCATAGTCTTTGTCTGTCAGAGACTTGCCGATCGGACTCTCATCGGGGAAAATCCGTTCTGCAACGGATTCCGCAATGATGATGTTCATGGGTCTGGCGAATTCCGACGGGTCTCCTTCGATGAACTCGAACGGGAACACCTTCAGCATATTGGTGTCCAGCACACTTGCGGCAAGATTGTAGGACTGCTCCGCATTGTCCTGTCTGTACCATTCCGAGTAGGAATTTTTCCAGAAGTTGTAGACACCCAGTTCCTCGACCTGCGGGATGCTTCCCTTGAGCGATTCTATGAACGGGCGGCAGATAGTCGTGCTGTATGACCCTGTGTTCGACGGGTCGTTTACGAATTCGAGCCGGAAGATTTTCCCGTGCTCCGGATAATTCCTGTCGTATCTCCAGTCGTAGAGGACCTGGATCATGATGACCATGAACACCGTGAACGCTACTGTCATTCCGATGATGTCCAGAACGGTGCCGAGCCATCTGTTTTTTCTGAAAAGCCTTTTCATTTTATATTTTATTATGACAATTTGATTTTTTCTCGTCAGTCATCCCTCCTGAGGGTTGTGACTGGGTTGGTCCCGACAGCCTTGAGGCTCTGGTACAGCACTGTGAGGAATGCTACCAGGCATGCCAGCAGGCCTGAGGCAAGTATGAGCAGCCACGGTACCCATGGTGCCGTCTGGTATGAGAACTGCTCGAGCCATTTGGCTGTAAGGAGCCTGCTGACAGGGACTGAAATGACAAATGCGATGAGGGACAGTATGATGTAGGATGATATTATCTGTTTCATAATCAGTTCCTTGTCTGCTCCGAAAACTTTCTGTACGGCGATGTTGCGGCTTCTGGCCCTGATGTAGTAGGTACTCATGGCGAACAGTCCGAGCGAAGACACGAAGATGGCTATGACAGTGAAGATGATGATGATTTTCTGCATTTGGGTGTATTGGGCAAACGAAGCCTTTACCTGATCCTCGATGAACGATGCATCGAACACCCCTTCTGGACATATTTCCCTGAACACTTCACTTATGCGCCCGAATGCTTCCTTATGGTTGCCTGTCACTTTGATGACGGTGTTCCATGGGATCATGTTTGTCGGATATACATCGTATTTTCTGATCAGAGCTGCCGACTGGTCATAAAGCAGAGGCCTGATCTTGAAGTCATAGTAGACTCCTCCGATCTGAGTGGTGTAAGTCCCTTCGTTTTCGTTACCGAACTGCACTTCTGTGGCTGTTTCCGGAAGTCCTGCTTCCTTGAATGCGTATTCGTTCCAGAAAAATATGTTCCGGTCATCGAGACGGTTGTCATGTTTGACCTTTAGCCCAAGAATATTGAAATATGCGGAATCTCCCACTATCATCTGGAATGAAAGTATTCCGTTCTGGTAAAACTGAGAATAATTGTTGGTCCCGGACAAAGGGATTCCGTTTCCGAAACCTGCCGCCTCTACACATGGAAGTGTCTCCACTGCATCCCGGAATTCTCTGATCTGGCCGGATGATGTGAAGATACTGTTCGAGACGTTGAGGATATCTTTGGTGTTGTAGTTCAGAGGTGCATTGATCATGGCCCTGATCTGGAAATACATGGTAAGAGATATGGCAATCATGGCCACGGCCACTACCTGCTGCAGCACTATCAGTACTTTTCCGTACCATGACCTGATCCGGAGATTGAACGAGCCCCGGACTATGTCGATAGGCTTCGCCCGGGATATTACCATGGCAGGAATTATTCCGGACAGAAAGCCAAGCACTGCTATACCTGCGACAATCATGGCGATAAAGGCCGGATTCATTTCTTTCCATACCGAAAAGTCATATTCCAGCAGTCTTGAGGCGTATGGGGAGAGTGCCTCTGCCGCCAATATTGCAAGTACTGTGGAGACGGCGGCGAATACGGTCGCTTCCGCAATCATCCTCCACAGAACTCCGTTCCTGCTGCTGCCCAGAAGCCTGCGCGTGGCCATTTCCCTGGCCCTGCGGCCCGACTGTGCTACCGTGAGATTGATATAGTTGAGTACGGCGAACAGCAGCAGTATGATGCAGGCCGCCATTAGAACGTCCACAAGCCTCCGGTCGCCCTGAAGAATATTGCCGGCCAGCGATTCGGCTCCATCGTAGAAATAAAGATCCCGCAGGGGTATGAAGAATACCTTGTCCAATGAATTCTGGGAATATGTCCACCAGACTTTCCCGAGATATTCTCTGATCGCAGGTATCTTGGCCTGGATATCCGCTTCCGGCCAGGTCATTATGAATGTGTCTACAGCCGCGGCGTTGCTCATTCTTTCATCGTTGGAGTCGCTTACTTCAGTCAATACTTCTGCACGGCACAGCACATCGCAGTAGGGGATTACCGAATGGTCGATATCTTCCATCACTGCGGCTACTGTGAAGATATAGGAATCTCCTTCCGGTGATGTGTACTTCAGCTGCTGTCCGATAGGGTCGCGGTCGGAGAAATATGTGTCCGCGAAGCTTTTGCTGATGACCGCGCTCCTGTCGGAGGCTTTCCATGCCTGATTGGAGCCTTCGAGAAGTCTGAACGAGAAAATTTCGAAGAACGAGCTGTCCGCATAGGATGTCTTGTCGGACTGAAGCGTGGTTTCTCCGATGGAAAGACTTCCTATAGCGTTGTACGAATACAGTGATGTCGCTTTTTCTATTTCCGGGAAGTTCTCCAGAAGGTGCTTTTGCAGGTAGTAGGCACTGCCGATGTAGTTTTCGTTGGCATAAATATAGATTCTGTCTGCGTTCTTCTGGAAAGCATCCGTAGTCAGCTGCCTGCTCACATACACAGCCAGCAGTATGACGAATGCCAGCGACACCGTCAGCCCGAAAAGGTTGATGAAGGCGTACAACCCGTTCTTCCTGATAAAATTCCAAAACGACTTCATTTCTTTCTTCCTCTTTTTATTTCGTATTGCTTCTCTCTGTATCCTGTCGGTTTTTTAACTCTGGCGCATGGTGGTCTTTTATAAATAAGTAGTGTTCAATATGTTATGTTTGGCTACCATGCCCCAGACCCCATCCCGCATATGGTCTGGGGCATGGACTTGATTTGTATAAACTTATAAACCAATAAGTTATAAAAACCAATCATGCTCCAGGGTTATGTCCGCTACAATTCATTGGCGACATCACTGACAATCCTTCCGTCGAACAGATCGATGGTCCTCTGCGCCACAGCCGCATCCCTCTGTGAGTGGGTCACCATCACGATGGTCGTGCCTTCCCTGTTGAGTTCGGAGAGAAGATCCATCACCTCCTTGCCGTTCTTGGAGTCCAGGTTACCGGTCGGCTCGTCGGCCAGGATCAGTTTCGGCCCTGCGACCACTGCACGCGCGATGGCCACCCTCTGCTGCTGGCCGCCGGAGAGCTGCTGAGGGAAATGCTGCGCCCTGTGGCTGATATTCATTCTCTTGAGGATTTCGGTCACTTTCTGTTTCCTCTCGGAAGCGCTGATGTTCAGATAGCGAAGAGGAAGCTCTACATTCTCATAGACATTCAGCTCGTCGATAAGGTTGAAGCTCTGGAACACGAAACCGATGTTTCCCTTGCGGAACTTCGTGCGGTCCTTCTCCTTGAGTTTCGCCACCTCGTGTCCGAGAAGCTCGTAGCTGCCGCTTGTCGGGTTGTCCAGCAGGCCGAGGATGTTCAAAAGCGTTGATTTCCCGCATCCGGAAGGTCCCATGATAGCGACGAACTCGCCGTCCTTGATTTCGAATGAAACATTGTTGAGAGCAGTAGTCTCGATTTCTTCCGTACGGAATACTTTGCAAAGGTCAGTAACTTTAATCATGACTTTAAATATTAAAGGTTTATAATTATTTCAAATTCGTATTATTCTGTTTTCAGCGCGTCCGCAGGGGAGGTTCTGGCGGCACGGCTGACCTGCCACAGCACGGAAGCTGCCGTCATCAGCAGCGACAGGGTTGTTGTCACTATGAAAATCCATGCTCCGAGGTCTATCCTGTAGGCGAATTCCTCCAGATACCTTCTGCACAGGATGACGGCTGCAGGCACGGCGACTATGTCCGCGATGACGGTCATTATCATGTATATCCTGATGTTTCTGCCTGTCTCGCTGCCGACAGTGCCTCCGTAGACCTTGTGCAGGGCGATGCTTTTGCGGTTGCTGTCAGCGTAGAAGATACTTATCGCCACAAGTCCTGACAGGGACAGGATGATGGCCATGACCATGAATATTTCAATCAGCCTCATGTTCCGCTTAGCCGCATCCAAGGAGTTTTCCAGAATATCCTCCATGTAGCCGTTTTCCCATGCGGGAGTCTCTATGCCGAATATCTCAAGGCAGAAACTGTTATAGGCATCGGTTATCATTTTCTTTGCGGAGGCATGGTCTCCTGCCGTCTTGATGGCATAGTTGCAGTACCAGAACTGGTCCTGGTCTTTGATGAAGATGACTGCATTTTCGGTCTTTTCAGGAAATCCTGCGTCCACGATGATGTAGTTGCCGAGAATGCCGCTGGCATTATGTGCTGTGCCGGTATCACCTTCGTTAAACATTATCGTTTTGCTCAGGTCTGTCGATGAACCGGTAATTCCTGCTGCAGCAGCTGCATTTTCATTTACCCATACGGCTCCCGGCATGTTGTCGCTGTATTTTTCGATGATATTGAAGTTCAGCATATTGAAAGTAACCGTGTCGCATGACATATTGTAGTACCTCACTTCATTTCCGTTGATGTCCGGAGAAGTGAAACAGGAACCGATGGCTCCAGGCAGGTATTCGCATATTCCGGCTTCGTTTACACAAGGCAGGGCCTTCAGGTTGTCCAGAAACCGGATGCCGTCTTTCCCTGTAAAATCTGTATTCAGATAATACAGGTCTTCAAGGTCATAGCCGGAGGGCCTGTCGAGCATGTGTTTCATCTGTGTCTCCATCGTGATGGCCAGTGCTATAAGGACAATGGAAATGATGTTCTGGATGACGATGAAGATTTTAGAGAAAACAGTGCGGCGTCTGGCGTCCATGGCCCCTTTCATGATTTCGGATGGAGAATATCTCATGACGGCGGAGGCCGGTATAAGTCCTGCTGCAAGTGACAGAACCAGTATGAGCACTATGCATCCTGCAAATGTGGACGGTACGAAAATGTCTCCGGTCCTTAATTCTGCCGTCTGGGATATTGATGACGGGTCGCATATGAGCCAGTTTACAGACGGCACGGCGGCTGCCGCTATAAGCAGTCCTGCAATGAAGCAGAAAGATGTGAACATAAGGGCTTCGGCAATATATCTTCTGCGTATCTCGCCTGTACTCGACCCGAGAAGTCTGCGGGTAGCCATTTCCCTTGCCCTTTTTACCGAAAGTGCAACGGAGAGGTTGATGTAGTTGAAAAGTGCCGAGAGCAGCAGGGCAATGCCTGCGGAAGTCAGATTCCTGATGGCTTTCGCGTTGCCGGAATTCAGGAACCAGTTGCCGGGATGAAAATACAACTTGTCAATGCGGACAAAGCTGAAATTGTATTCTTCTGACATTTCCATGTCCATCCCGCAGGCTTTAAAGTATATTCCGGTTATTTTTTCTCCGAGCCCTGAAATATCTGTTCCCGGATACAGCCTCACGAATGTGTTGATATCTCCGAATACGTTGAACGGCTGGGTCTTGTACTGGGTCTGGAATTCTTTCCCGTCAATGTTCACTATCAGGTCGGCATAAGGAAGTATGTTGCGTCCGAAGTCTGCCGTTATTCCCTTGATGATGAAATCCCGGCCTGCGACCTTTAATGTTTTTCCTACAAGTGCTTCTCCGTCCCGGGCTATCCTGTGGGCAAATGTCTCAGATATGAATATTTCATAGTTGCCGAGACCCTGGTCTGCATTGCCTTCCTTGAATCCGACATTGAACATTCTGAAGAAGGAACTGTCTGCAAACATCATGTCCGTACTGTATTTTTTCCCGCCGTATTCTGCCGGTGTCCCGTTGTTCGGGGAAGAGAATTTCGTCACTGCCGCCGCTTCGGGCATTGCATTCATGAGCGCTCCGGCCATGCCGTAGCACATTGCCGTAGAATTGTTCCGGCAGACGGCATATATATCCTGCCACCCGTCAATGTCCTTTGATATCCTGACCTGTGCTGCCGCATAGCTGAAGATGATGATGCTCAACGCCAGCGCTACTGTCAGCCCGACCAGGTTGATCGTGCTGTACAGCCTGTTCCTCCACAGAAACCTAAGGTAACTTCTCATATCTTTTCCGTTTGTTTTATCCGTCATTCCGACCTCAACGACTTCACAGGGTTTTCCCCTGCTATGCGCAGTACATTGTAAGAAGCCACGGCGATGCTGAGGACCAGCACCGTAAGTGCCCCTCCGATGAACATGTACCATCCCATCGGAGTCTTTATCGCGAACTGCTCCAGCCAGCCTGCCCCGGTGAAGAACGCCGCCACGGCACCGGCAGCAACGGACGGAAGCGCTATCTTGACTACATCAGTGTTCATCATCCGGGCGATATCGCGCATTACGGCTCCGTTTATCTTTCTTACGGCTATTTCCTTGCGCCTGCGGTTCACCTCATCGGAAGTGTAGCCGACCAGACCGATGAAGACTATCAGCAGAGTGACTATGCCTCCGACTGTCACTGCATTCCTGAAATTAAGGGTTCCGGCATAGAGGCCCTTCATGTCATTCCGGTATGACCAGACATACATTTCCTTGTCCGGGGCGATACCGGAGATTACCTGCTCCGCCCTGGCGATGGCTTCAGGAGAAATCCTGTGGAACTTTATCAGGGCAAAACCTTTGGTCGGGGTCTGCCTGTATGCGATTACTGACGGTCTGAGGTCCGGATTCAGTGCCGAGCCTATACTGAAATCCTCATATACTCCGCAGATGGTCATAGGCCTGTCGTATGAAGTGATGTATACGTCTTTCCCGACTATGTCGGAGTCCCATCCTGCTGTCTTTTCCATGAATCCGACAAATCTCCTGCTGACCATTATCTCCTGGTCCTGTCCGGCGTTCCGGTTGAAAACTCGGCCCTGGATGACAGGTATTTCCATCAGGTCGAAATATCCGTCTCCGACATAATACAGGTCGGCGCAGTTGAACAGTTCCCGGGAGTCTCCCGGAAGCATTACATTGTCCCCGCTGGAGCCGTTCATCGGAAGGGCATCGGCAAAAGTGACCGCTTCCACTTCAGGAAGTTTTGCGAGTTCCTGCAGGATCAGACTGCGCTGGGCGCTGTCTCCTATCGGTTCAAGGCTGGTATAAGCCAGGTTGTCGTATTCGTATCCTGTGTCGGCGCTGGTCACGAGTCTGTATTGTCCTGAAATGACAAGCAGCAGGATCGAGAGGAACGCAGCCGCCGCAAACTGGACAGACAGCAGGGCCAGTTTCCAGCGCCGTTTGGATTCCCGGTAGCTGCGCAGTGCGGAAGATACAGGTATTCTGGCGAATATGTTTCCGGGGATGGCGCCGGAGACAACGGCCAGGACTATGCACACCGCCATGAGTATGAATATCCTTCCTCCTGAAAGCAGACCGGCAAGTGAAGTTCCGGTAAGTTTCTCTACAGTGCCGCTGAATACCGCCAGCAGGACCATCCCTGCCGCGAATGCCAGGAATGTATGGACTCCCGCTTCGGTGACAAGCATTCCCCTGATGTCCTTCTTGTCAGCACCGTAGCATTTGCACACGGCCATTTCCTTCGACCTTCCGATGATTGAAGATACTGTAAGCAGGATGTAGTTCATGGCCGCAGTGAACAGCAGCGCGAATGCTATCAGGCTGAGCATCAGGGTCATGTTTCTGGTCTGGGTATTGGAACTGTGCCATGAATCGAGCCTTCGGAATGTAATCCCGAGATCCAGTCCGCTTTTTTCCAGTGTCTCGGCGAAATTGTCCTCTATGAATTTGTCAGTCTGGACCTGCACGTCAGCTATATCGGCCCCGTCCCGGATTTTTATCAGGCTGGTGTACCTGTCGTTTCCAAGCAGGTTCATCGAGCCGTCCCAGGTATAATATGAAATCGAAGGCATCGATACCAGCATTTCCAGGTGGCTGAAAATGGAATTTTCGGGAAAATCCCTGAATACTCCGCAGATGGTCAGCACCGCATCCTCCCTTCCGTCCAGGACTATCGTCCTGCCCGTGACATCACCGCCTATATTTTCGGCGACGGACTCGGATACCATGGCCTGCAGCGGGCTGGACAGTATTTCTTTAGGGTCTCCCTGAAGCACATCTACAGACAGTATGTCGAAGAAGCATGAGTCAGCGGCGGCGTATGTGGCTTTCAGCTTTTCCCTGGATTCGGTCAGTGTGAATGTCGAGCCTTCTCCCAGTGCGGTGAATCTGGTGGAGGTCTCTATCTCAGGAGACATCATTCTCAGGTAGACAGGTACGCCGCCTGGTGTCCGGGGGTATATTTCTGTCTTGGTATTGTCTGTCTGGTCCGGGAATGTCTCCATGACCAGATATATCCTGTCGCTGTCCTCATAGAACCCGTCATAGCTCTGCTCGAAAGCCACTTTGGCTATCAGGACGAGACCGAGAGCCAGTCCTATGGCAAGCGTTGTGATTTTCATTATGTTGTGCTGCCCTTTCCGCGGCAGGCTCCTGATGGCTGAAATGATGTTTTTCATAGTCGTCTATTTGAGAATCAGTATATCATTGTCCCTGAAGGTTTCATAGTTGGAGATGATGACCTTTTCTCCAGGCTGCAGCCCTTCTTCCACTTCGTAGTACTGGGGATTCTGGCGCCCGATCCTGATTTCGCGTTTGGCCGCCCGGCTGCCGTCAGGGGAGAGGACATAGATCCATTTCCCTCCCGTGTACTGGTAGAATGTGCCTCTCGGTATGAGCACCGCCTCCTCAGGAAGTCCGAGCTGCAGGTTCATATAGTAGGTCTGGCCTGTGCGGATGTTGTCCGGCTGCTCGCCCGAAAATTTGAAGTCTGCCTTGAATTTGCCTTCGCGCACTTCCGGGTACACTTTCCGGATGACTGCGTGGAAGGATTCGTTCTGCCTTTCGAATACGGCTTCCAGTCCTGCGGTGACCCTGTCTATATAGTGCTCGTCTATCTGTGCCTCGATCTTGTAGCTTGTCAGGTCGTTTATCTGGCCTATTCTGGTGCCTGAAGCTATGGACTGCCCGAGTACGGCATCCAGAAGACCGAGTTCCCCGTCGATAGGCGCCTTGATGGTAAGGTTGTCCTTGCGTTTGCGGATCATCTGCATGTTTATCTTCATGTTGTCCAGACTTTCCTGCATCTGTTCTATCTGCACCGTCCTGTAGAGGCTGTCCTGGATTTCCTTGTTCTTCACCAGTTCCAGCTTGTCCAGACTCAGGAGATAGTCCTCTTCGGCCTTCAGCCATTCTTCCCGTGCTATCAGTTTCTCGTCATAGAGGGCTTTCTGCTGCTCGTAGGCACGCTTGTTCCTGCGCACTTCCATCTGCAGCTGGAGCTTTTCCTGCCTGACGCTGAGTTTTTCCTGTTCCATGGAAATCATGGTGTTACGCAGAAGGTTCTCTTTCTCGGCCAGTTCCGCTTCCGAGTTGAGGATCTGCAGGTCGAGGTTCTCGTTGCTCAGCCTCAGTATCTCGTCTCCTTTCTTCACCTGGCTGCCTTCCTCCCTGATGATTTCTT
This sequence comes from uncultured Bacteroidales bacterium, assembly GCA_944326305.1. Taxonomy (GTDB): domain Bacteria; phylum Bacteroidota; class Bacteroidia; order Bacteroidales; family UBA932; genus Cryptobacteroides. Next base: position 83,633 of record CALVDL010000006.1, on the reverse strand, counting down.
CTACGACACCGCCTTCGAGCGGGCTGATCTGAATAGTCGTCATAGGCTGCACCTGACCGCTTATGCGGATGTAGTCGTTGAATTCCCCTTCTGTGACATTCCCTATCGTAAGGGTCTGTCCGTCAACGCGGAGAGTGGAAGAATTGTCCCTGAACACCAGCCAGAAGACCAGAGCCAGAAAGAGGGCTCCGCCCCAATACGGGAGCGCTCTTTTTGTAAAAGCCACCCTCCATCCGGTCGTCTTCTCTATTTTCCTGTCCATTGTCTCGTTTTCCATATCAAATGCTTTTTATATTCTGTTTTTTATCCGCCCGGTCGCTTCGCGACAGCCCGGAGGGCTCGGGTCAGAATTGGTCTATATATGATATTCCGTTGTAGTATGAGACTATATGTTTTTTCAGGTAGAACTGCAGCAGGGCGTTGAGCCTTTCGGCCTTTGCCTTCAGATAGCTCTCGGAAGCAGTCTTGTATTCGATTGATGAAATCAGGCCCAGCTCGAATTTCCTGCTGTTGAGGCTGAATGCCTCCTCCTGTACATTTGCACGCTTTTCTGCCTGGAAATAAGCGGATTCGGCACCGTCGCGGTCTTTTATCGCCCTCAGTACTTCCGCCTCCACTTCTCTCACTTTCTGTTCATATTCTGCAGTCGCCCGTTTATATGCGTTTTTCTTGCGTGCTATGGCCGAATGTCTGGATAGCCGGTCGAATATCGGGATTGAAAGCGACAGCTGCAGATATTCTCCTCCGTTGTTCCGGAACTGGTTCCAGAACGGGTCGGCGGCATATCCTGCCTGTCCGGGATAAGTATAGTAACTGGTCGACCATCCGCCGTATAATGAGAGAGTAGGGGAGAGCTGCCATCTGGCGGTCCTGAGTTCGAGCCTGGCGTTTTCCATATTGCCTTTGGCGATGGAAATGTCCGGGAGGGTATTCATGGCGTTGCCGATTATGTCATCCGGATTGTTCTCGTCGGTCAGGAGGTACAGCTCGTTGCCTTCTTCTGCAGATGATGTGTCGATAGCAAGAGAATCTGTTATAGGCCAGAACAGTACGTCTTTCAGTGTGATATAGGCATCCTCCAGGCTGTTCCTGGCTGTTATCAGGTCATATTCCCGGTCAGACAGGTCCGCTTCCATCTGCACTACGTCCGCATAGCCTTTCTGCCCGAGTTCCTCCTGCCTTCTGGCAAGGTGCAGGGCTTCCTGTGCTGTCCTGACCTGGTCAGAAAGTATATCTGCCAGCCGGGTATAATAGACGACATTGTAGTATGCTTCGATGGTTGCCAGACAGACCTGGTCTTCAATCTGCTGCTCCTGGCTGATTCCCATTGCCTTGGCTGTCTTGGTTATGCGCAGATTGTTGACGGCCTGGAATCCGTTGAAAAGATTTATGCCTGCCGAAACGGAATATGCGTTGTTGAAAGAAGTCGTGGAGATATAGGTATTGCTTTCAGGGTCGATTGCTCTTCCGAAATTATAATAGACATGTCCCTGGCCGCTGACTGTTGGTGTGAACGCTGCCAGTATGGCATCCCTGCGTGCAACCTGGTTATCGTCATTCGTGGCCTGCTGTATCCTCAGCTTTGTAGAATTGGAGGTGGCGTATTCCATACAGTCCTTCAGGGTCATCACCTGTCCGGAAGACTTGGCCGGAAATGCTGCCATCACTGCTGAAACCGCCGCAGCTATGAATATTTTTCCTTTTTTCATTCTATAGATATTTCAATCAGACGTGCCAGAAAGTTACATTGTCCGTGCCTGAGAGATTAAAGTATTGAGTGTCACAATGATACAATTTACAATAAAACAGCGGAGTGTAAAATTTCTTTACACTCCGCTGTAAACACTGTAAAACTTCTTTACAGTCATTTGTCCCTGTATTCCAGACCGGAGACGGTAAGCCCCATATTGAACGGGGACTTCACGATTTCCCCGAGGACAGTGTCGCGGCAGTAGCCTGATTTGAAGTACAGAGGGAACTCCAGTCTGTTTTCGTTAATTTTTTCCATGTATGCTTTTCCTGTAAGATCCTTGGCCTCATTCCATTCTGCCTTTGACTTGTCGGAGCAGTCTACAAAAGCCAGACTGACAAAATATTCTCCTGGCTCCAGGATCATTGTGGCGGACGGGGCTGCTCTGTATGATACCGGTCTTGAGGATGTCCTGATGTCTATATAGAGGGGGACTGTCATGATATTTCTGAAAATGCCTTCGGTAATTCTATATACATTCAGGCTTACCTTGCATTCCTCGATGGTGTTGAAGGCGACCTTGAAACTGAATTCCTTTATCTGGAACCTGTGCCTGACTTTTACGGTCGAGCCTATTTCATTGCCGGTCCTGTCCGGCGTGTATACCCCGTATGCTGCAGGGAATCTCGCCCCTTTGTTGACCAGTGTCTTTTCTTTGGCACCGGACCCCAGGACTACGGCTTCCTGTAATTCTGCCGGAACCAGTGTGACAGTGAGACTGTCTGCCCCGTTATACTCCGAAGCCGGGACCAGTCCGGTCAGATATGAAACATGGTGGAATTCCAGAGTGTCTGCTGTGCGTCTGCTGCAAACGGAAGTGAAACGGCCATTGCAGTCAGAATATAGCCTGGTATGAGTTTAAGTAGCATAGTCTGATGTCAGTTTGTCAAATTGATTCCAGAAGTCGTTTTGAATAATTTTGGGGAATTTCCCGTATGGCTCTTTCCTGTCTGTCAGATTCTTCTTTTCCAAGGAAAACCTGACATCATGCCGGTCCCTTTAAGGCAGGTTGTTCGCCTTGAAATGCAGGCCCTCGTACAGGTCGTACTGCATCTGCGGTTTGGAGAATTTATATACGTTCGGGTCAAAATGTTCCCTGTCCTTGAATACGGATTCGTCAAATTCGAGAGGCTTCCCTCCAGGCATGTATATATAGAACAGTCCGTTCATTACCGGTATTGCATTGCCTGAAACCGGCATCCCCCGGCCGAACAGGAGCCTGCCGAAATAGATCACGCCTAAAGGGAGATTGAATGGTGTTGATGCGGCGATGGACTTTGCTATGTCGGTCTTGACCGATGTTATGGCCATTATCTGTGCGGAGAGCTTTTCCCGGTTTTTGTCGACAAATGTTTCCGGAACCGGTAGCGAAGTCGGTATGAGGCTCATTATGAGTTCTTTGGGGATAGCCGAGTTTATATTTCCTGACGGGATTGTCCTGTCGTATTCCTCATCTATTCTTGAGAGTATCCGTTTAAGGATGTCTATCCTTAGCTGAGGGGAGTCTTTCGGCATGGAGTTGTCTATGAAGGACAGGATGGAGTCGCGCTGTCCGGCGGATATGACATTGTGCCTGACGGCTTTTCCCGAAAGGACCCGTATGTCGCTTACAAGTGTGGAGTCGAAAGACTCCGTCGTCAGTTCCCCGCCTGTCCTCTGTGCGTATATAGGACAATGCAGCACTCCAGCCAGCAAAATGACCGCTGCTGTTACTGCTATTCCGGAATGCTGATGTTTCGGGTTCATGTTCCTGGGTATGCATATTCCCTTCAAATATAGTGAATGGAACGGACATTTTCAAGTGTCCATACTTCTGGTGTCTAAGGGAGTGCTGGGCCGCACTCAAATTTTCTTGTGCGGATCAAAAACGCAGACAGGCCGGAGGAATTCCTCCGGCCTGTCCTGTTTCCTGCCGTTTCCTGTCCCGGTGAGGGGATTCGGGAAAGCTTTTATGTAGCCGTTACAGCGTCCGTTTGATCTCGATGATGTTGTAGGCTTCCACGACGTCGCCGACCTTGATGTCATTGTAGCCTGCGATGTTGAGTCCGCAGTCCATTCCGGCGAGGACTTCTTTCACATCATCCTTGAACCTCTTGAGCGAGCCGAGTTCACCGGTGTATACAACGATACCGTCACGGATGACACGCACTTTGGCATTCCTTGTCAGCTTGCCTTCCTTGACAACGCATCCTGCAATTGTCCCGACCTTGGAAATCTTGAATGTCTCTGCGACTTCTGCCGTTGCTGTGACCTCCTCTTTCTCTTCAGGCGCGAGCATGCCTTCAATACCGCTTTTGACCTCGTTTATGGCGTCATAGATGACAGAGTAGAGTCTGATTTCAATCTCTTCCTTCTCTGCGAGCTTGCGTGCATTGGCTGAAGGACGGACCTGGAAACCGATGATGATGGCGTCAGAAGCGGCCGCAAGGAGTATATCCGACTCGGAAATGGCTCCTACAGCCTTGTGTATCACATTGACACGTACTTCCTCGGTAGAGAGTTTGAGCAGGGAGTCGGACAGTGCCTCGATAGAGCCGTCGACATCTCCTTTGACAATGATGTTCAGTTCCTTGAAGTTTCCTATGGCGATTCTCCGTCCGATTTCCTCCAGGGACAGGTGCTTCTGGGTCTTGATGCCCTGGATCCGGATGAGCTGCTCCCTCTTGTTGGCTATGTCCTTTGCCTCCTTCTCGTCTGCCATGATGTTGAATGTCTCTCCTGCCGTAGGGGCGCCGTTGAGCCCGAGTACGGAAACAGGGGTTGACGGGCCGGCCTCCTCGACCTTCTGTCCGCGTTCGTTGAACATGGCCTTGACCCTTCCGGTGTAGCAGCCGCTCAGCATCACGTCCCCGACGTGCATTGTCCCGTTCTGTACCAGGACGGTGGCGAGGTATCCGCGGCCCTTGTCAAGCGAGGACTCTATTACGGCACCGGTGGCCCTTTTCGACGGGTTTGCCTTCAGGTCGAGAAGCTCGGCTTCCAGCAGGACCTTGTCAAGGAGCTTGTCCACGTTTATGCCTTTCTTTGCGGAAATCTCCTGGCACTGGTACTTGCCTCCCCATTCCTCTACGAGGAGGTTCATGTTGGCGAGCTGCTCGCGTATCTTGTCCGGATTTGCTCCCGGCTTGTCTATTTTATTGATTGCAAATACCATAGGCACACCTGCAGCCTGCGCGTGGTTGATTGCCTCGACTGTCTGCGGCATTATGGCGTCATCGGCTGCGATGATGATGATTGCAAGGTCGGTCATCTTTGCACCGCGGGCACGCATCGCAGTGAACGCCTCATGTCCAGGGGTGTCAAGGAATGTGATCCTCTTTCCGTCAGGGAGCACGACGTTGTATGCTCCTATATGCTGGGTGATTCCTCCGGCCTCTCCGGCTATCACGTTTGATTTGCGGATATAGTCCAGAAGGGATGTCTTTCCGTGGTCGACGTGACCCATGACTGTGATTACAGGCGGTCTCGGGACGAGCTCCCCTTCATCGTCATTCTCCTGTTCGATGGCTTCTGTGAGCTCGGCCGTCACGAACTCCACTTCGTATCCGAATTCCTCTGCAACGAGGACGATGGTCTCCGCGTCGAGCCTTTGGTTTATGGATACCATCAGTCCGAGGCTCATGCAGGCCCCGATCACCTTTGTCACAGGGATGTTCATCAGGTTGGCGAGATCGTTCACCGTGACGAATTCGGTTACCTTGAGGATCTTCTTCTCCAGTTCCTGCTGCTCGATTTCCTCCTGGAGCTTCTGGGATGCGAGCTCCCTCTTTTCCCTCCTGTGCTTGGCCCCGAAGTTGTTCTTGGACTTGCTTTCGTTCATCCTCGCGTAGGTCTCCTTGATCTGCTTCTGGATTTCCTTCTGCATCTCCTCTTCCTCGGCCTCGCTCATTATAGGCTTGAAGCGGTCGCGTTTCTTGCCTTTCCCTCCTGACGAGGCATTGGCATCCTGCCTGCTGTCCTTCTTGCCTTCATTCTTGTTTTTCTTTTTCCTGAAGTCGTCGGCCTCGTTTCCTACCTTCGTCACATCCACCTTCTGGCTTCCGCCCTTGGCAATCCTCTCCCTTTTCTTGTTCTTCTTTTTCTTGTCGAACTGGGAGAGGTCGATCTTGTCGACGACCTTCGGTCCCTGGAGCTTTTCCACTTCGATCTTGATTTCCCTGGTCTCATGTACTTTGACAGGCTCCGGTGCTGCTTGTTCTTCCATAGGTTTTTCTTCGGCTTTTGCCTCCGTCTCCATGTCCGCCTTTTCTTCCGGCATGGCTACAGGGGCCTCCTCCTCGTTCCGCGGCTCTTCATTCTTGGCCTGGTGGGCCTTTTTCTCAAACTGGGAGAGGTCGATCTTGTCGACAATCTTCAGTCCTTCGATTATAGGTTTCCTTGTCTCTTCCTCCGTGATTCCGGCAGGTGCGTGCCCGTCTGTATGCTCCGGTTCCGGTCCGGTCTGCTGCACCGGCTCCGGTTCTGCGGCAGGTTCCTGTTCAGGCTGAGGCTTCTGGACAGGTGCTGCTTCCTGTACCGGTGCACTGTGGGCGAAGCTGTTGCTCTTGATGATTATTTCCTTTACAGGCTCGTCCTCATCTTCAGCGACGGATTTCTTCTTGGTCCCCAGTTCAATGATCTCCTTGAGCTTGATGGCGACTTTTTCCGAGTCCTGCTTGAGTTTCTGTTCATCACCGAATTTTGCCTCTATTGCAGGCAGGTATGAATCCGAAATCTTGGCGTTCGGGTTCATTTCCACGCCTGCCCCCTTTTCATTGAGGAAATCCACGAGGGTCTGCAGTCCGATGTTGAATTCTTTGGTAAGTTTACTTAATCTTATTTCTGCCATATAAATACTGTTTTAAGTTAATTGTGAATGAGGAAACGGAAACGGGAGGCCGGATTTCTAATCTTCAAATTCCGCCCTGAGTATCCTCATGACCTCATCCACTGTCTCGTCTTCAAGGTCGGCCCGTTTGGCGATGTCCGCAGGCGAGAGTGCGAGTACGCTCTTGGCCGTGTCGCATCCGATGGACTCCAGCTTGTCTATGATCCACTGGTCTATCTCGTTGCTGAATTCGCTCAGGAGCACGTCCTCCTCCTCTCCTTCTCCTTCCTGTTTAGGAAGCTCTCTCCATACCTCTATCTCCTTGCCTACAAGCATGCTTGCCAGCTTGATGTTGCATCCGCCCTTGCCGATTCCCTTCTTGACCTCGTCAGGGAGCATGTATACCTTTATCTTTTCTTCGTCGCCGCCCAGGACGATTGATGAAATCTTTGCCGGGCTGAGTGCCCTCTGGATGAGCAGCTGGGTGTTCGAAGTCCACTGGAGGACATCGATGTTCTCGTTACGGAGCTCCCTTACGATGCCTATGATCCTGGCGCCCTTGACGCCGATGCAGGCCCCGATCGGGTCAATGCGCTCGTCGTATGACTCTACGGCAACCTTGGCCCTTTCACCAGGGATGCGCACCACCTTCTTTATGGTGATGAGCCCGTCGAATATTTCAGGCACCTCCTGCTCGAACAGTTTCTCTAGGAACTCGTTCGATGTGCGGGACAATACTATATAAGGTGTGGTGTTGTTCTTCATCTCCACACTCTTGATGATGGCCCTTACGGTGTCGTTCTTCTTGAAATGCTCGCCAGGGATCTGCTCTGATTTCGGAAGCCTGAGCTCGTTACCGTCCTCGTCGAGGATGAGAACTTCCTTGGACCATGTCTGGTAGACCTCCCCTGTGAAAATTTCACCGATCTTGCCGGTGTATTTGTTGTACAGGTTGGCTTTCTCTATGTCCATGATGCGGCCCTGGAGGTTCTGCCTGATATTGAGTATGCCCCTGCGGCCGAAGTCCTTCATCTCCACCTTCGTGGCGTATGTCTCGCCGATCTCGTACTCGTCCCCGTCCTTGTTCACTTCGGAGAGCGCTATCTGGGTGTTGGGATCCTCGACTTCCTCTACCACCTCCCTGTTCCAGTAGATTTCGCAGTCCCCCTTGTCGATGTTGATGATGATGTCGAAATTGTCGGCTGACCCGTATGTCTTCGCCAGCTGTGTCCTGAACACGTCTTCGAGGACTCCCATCATTGTCGGTCTGTCGATGTTCTTCAGATTCTTGAATTCTGAGAAAGCATCCCTGAGTTCTGTCTTTTCCATTCTATAATTTGTTACTATTTGAAATCGATGTAATACCTTACGGAGTTGATGTCCGTGAGCGGGAAGGTGTCCGTGTGCTCCACAGGGACCTTTTTCTTGCCCCCTTCCGGCTTTTCAAGTGTGGTATAAGCAAGTGTCACGCTTTCTTCCGTGGCTCCGGAGAGCACGGCGACTATCTTCCTGCCGCCCTTCATGGAGACCTCCACCTTCTTGCCTATGGCCTTGCGGTACTGTCCGTATACCTTGAACGGCTGGTCGAGCCCCGCTGACGAAACTGTCAGGGAATAGTCTTCCGTGTCCCTGCTGAACTTTTCCTCGAAAGCCCTGCTGAGCTCCACGCAGTCATCTATCTCGACTGTACCTGCTTCCGACTCGACTGTGAGCTCGATGTCGTTGTCCCCGCTGTTTTTTATGCTTACAATGAAACATCCCCGTGCAACGATTGCACTTTCCATTGCATCTTGTATTTCTGAAACTCTCATGCTGCCTGTGCTGCTGGGTTATAAACACAAAATAAGGGGACTTGCCGTCCCCTGAACCTAACTCACGCTGCAAAGGTATATAAAAATGATGAAAGTTTTTCATAATTAGAGATAAAAATACGTACATTTGCACGTTTAAATGAATTATTTGATGGTAAATCTTCAATAATCCTATGGAATTCAAGGCAAAAGAGATAGCGGAAATCCTGAAGGGCACTGTAGACGGGGATCCGGAAGCAAAGGTTTCCACTTTCGCGAAGATTGAGAACGGAAAGCCCGGAAGCATCTGCTTTTTCGCAAATCCGAAATACGAGCATTATGTCTATCAGTGCAAGGCTGATATCATTATAGTAAACAATACGTTTGTCCCCCAGCATCCGGTCAGCGCCACTATGATAAGGGTAGAGAACGCCTATGCTTCGGTAGCTGAACTGCTGGACTACGTTACGGCCAGGAAGCGTTCATACAAAAGGTACAGGGGCCGCCATGTCAGGAGGTTCCTTTCCACGAAATTCGGAAAGAAGGTCTATGTGGGCGACTGCAGCTATGTCGGCAGGCATGTTCAGGTGGGCGACTATACGAAAATCTATGAACAGGTATATATAGGTGACGGCACCAGGGTAGGGAAGCACTGCATCATCTATCCCGGAGTGAAGATCTATCCCGGGATGGTTATAGGTGACAACGTCATTATACATTCCAATGCCGTGATCGGCGCTGACGGCTTCGGCTTCGCCCCGCTTGAGGACGGCTCGTACAAGAAGATCGAGCATACCGGCAATGTCATCATAGAGGATGACGTCGAGATCGGTGCCAATACTACGATAGACAAGTCCCAGATGGGCTCGACTGTCATTGCAAAAGGCGTCAAGATCGACAATCTGTGCCAGGTGGCGCACAATGTGGAGATAGGCGCGAACACCGTGATGGCGGCACAGACCGGTATTGCAGGCTCGACAAAGATAGGCAGGCACTGTGTAATGGGCGGCCAGGTCGGCATCTCCGGGCACATAACGATAGCGGACAACACTTCCTTCGGTGCCCAGTCGGGTGTCCTGGGCAGCGTGAAGCAGGAGGGGCAGGCGTTCCTCGGTACGCCGGCAATCCCTTACAGGGACTACCTTAAGTGCTACGCCGTTTTCAAAAAGAACGGTAAACAGCAGACTGAAAACGCGAAACAGTAGATATAGAATTGGATAAGAATTTTTTTTACTTATCTTTGCGCACTTTATTACAGACAAATGAAAATGCAGCTAAAACAACAGACAATAGGGAAAAGTTACAGTTTCGAGGGAAAAGGCCTGCATACCGGCAGGGTATCGAGAATCACTGTAAACCCGGCGCCTGTCAACCATGGAATCCGCTTCAGACGTATTGACATCAATGAGAATGCAATAATAGAGGCTGTCGCTGAAAATGTCTCAAGTACCGCCCGGAGCACTACTATTTCAAAGAATGACCTTACCGTGATGACAATAGAGCACCTGATGTCAGCCCTTACCGGTATGGGCGTGGACAATGCTCTTATAGATATAAACAATGTCGAGGTCCCTATCCTGGACGGGAGTGCAAAGCCCTATATCGACGCCATATGGCAGGGCGGTAAGGGGATAGTCGAGCAGGATGCCCCAAGGAAATACCTTGAGATCACCGCCCCGGTGGAGATAAGGAACGAGGAGACAGGGGCGTATGTCAGGATAGAACCTGCCGATATGCCGTCCTTCGACCTGACAATCGACTTCAATTCAAGGGTCCTCGGGGTCCAGACTGCGCATTGGGACCCTTCAGTCTCCTATACCGAAGAAATCGGTATCTGCCGCACTTTCGTGTTTTTCCATGAAATAGAATACCTTTTCAAGAACAACCTCATAAAGGGAGGGGATGTAGACAATGCCGTGGTCATCGTCGAGCATCCGGTATCGCAGGAACAGCTCGAGCACATGTCCAAGCTTTTCAATGTCCCTCTCCTCGGAATCCGTTCTGACGGATATCTGAACAATATCAGGTTAAGGTTTTCCAACGAGTGCGCCAGGCACAAGCTTCTCGACCTCATCGGAGACCTCAGGCTTGCCGGGGGGTATCTCAACGCCAGGGTCACAGCATTCAAGGCCGGGCATACAATCAATACAAAGGCAGCGGTAGCTGTAAGAAATTCATTAAAGAAATAAAAACCAACCAGTCATGAACAAGATACATCCATTAGCAACAGTACATCCGAACGCAAAGATCGGGGACAATGTGGAAATCGGTCCATACGCCTATGTGGACGAGTTTGTCGAGATAGGAGACGGATGCCACATCCTTCCCCATGCCACCATCTTCAATTATGTGAAGATAGGCAAGAACTGCAGCGTTTTCCCAGGAGCTGTGGTCGGCGCCATCCCACAGGACCTCAAGTTCGACGGGGAGGTGACTTATGTGGAGATAGGTGACAATGTCAATATCCGCGAATGTGCCACTATCAACCGCGGTACGAAGGCGAGCGGCAAGGGCGTGACCAAGGTGGGTAGCAACACCCTCATAATGTCATACGTACATGTCGCACATGACTGCTGCATCGGAGAGCACTGTATCCTTGTCAGCTATACCGGTATTGCAGGTGAAACCAATGTCGACGACTGGGCTATCCTCGGCGGCGGGACACTTTCCCACCAGTTCTCCAAGATAGGCAAGCATGCGATGGTAGGCGGCGGATCGAAGGTCAACAAGGACGTCCCACCTTATATCCTGTGCGGACGCGACCCGCTTTCGTATGCCGGCATTAACATCGTAGGGCTCCGCAGGAGGGGCTTTTCTTCTGACCAGATCAGGAATATCAAGGACATGTACGATATTATCTACAATGCGGGCTTCAATGTGAGCGACGCCTGTGCCAAGATAGAGTCAGGCTTCCCGCAGAGCGAGGAGCGTGACACCATTCTCGAGTTCATCAGGAGCTCCAGGAGGGGAATCGTGAAAGGCATGTCCTCTAACGCCAAAGGGGAGCTGGAGTAGTGTCTGTGCTTCTGAGTACGGCGTATTTTCCGCCTGTGCAATATTTCGCCGCCATGGCGAAGGATTTTACCCTGTCTCCGGACAGGGTAAATCCGTCTATAGCCTATATGGAGGCATGTGAGAATTACCAGAAGCAATCCTACCGGAACAGATGCGTGATTTATTCCCAGTCAGGGCCAGAGGCCCTGGTCATCCCGGTGGTGCATGAAGGCGGAACGCACAGGATCCCTATACGTGAAATAAGGATAGACTACAGGAACGGCTGGGTCATGCGGCACCAGAGGGCTATATATTCCGCATACGGGACATCCGCATTTTTCGAGTATTATAAAGACGGGCTTTTCTCCATAATGGACGGCAGACCGGAGTATCTGTTCGACCTGAACCTGTCTGTCATCAGGTTCTTCATAGAAAATACCGGTCTTGCGATAGATATTAAGATGACTGACAGGTATTTGCCCCCACAGGAGGCGGATGGTGTTTACGGGAATGACCTCCGTGAGGTCATTCATCCCAAGAGGCAGGACAGGCTTATGTCCACTATGGGACTGAAAAAGCCGTATTTCCAGGTTTTTTCCGGAAGATACGGCTTTATTCCCGGCCTTTCCATCATGGATCTGCTTTTTAACGAAGGCCCGAATTCAATCACTTTCCTGAAAACGCTCACTGCTCCGGCATTCAGAACCGGAACCCGATAGTCAGCATTACGTCATACATCCATTTCCTGCCCAGGATTTCAGGTGAAGGGAAGTAGTCCTCCCCCAGGATATAATCTGCATACGGATAGATATATTCGTTGGCGTATTTTGTTGCCCTGAAGGCTATGTCTGCGAAGAAGGACCCGTCGGAACTGAAGCCGAGACCGGCTGAAAAGCTGTTCTTGTTGGCCTTTACCGCCTGCCTGATGTTGTCCTCGTAGTATCTTTCAGGGGAAGTTGTGAGGTTGTATCCGGCACGCACGGCAAACGAATGTGCCGGCCTTATCTCGATACCTGCCCTGAACATGTGCGATGTTCCCATATATTCCGTGATGTCCGCGTTCACGCCGTCATCGTAGTAGCTGTTGTCGCTGGTCTCTGTCTCCCTGAATTTCATCCCACTGTAGTCGCACATTTCATAATCGGCGCTTATCAGGCCGAAATCACCGAACGTGTAGGCCAGGCCGACATTGAACCTGAACGGGGAGATGAGTCTGTATCTGTATTGGCCTTCAGGGCTCTCGCTGCTGGCGTTGAACCGGCTGTCCGTATAATATGATGCTGCCGAATAGGACCAGAATTCCTTGATGACGGTAGAGGTCGGGGTCTGTATCGCGCCTCCTATCCTAAGTCCGGCGACCGGCCTGGCGATGAAACCGAATTTGCCGTACACCCCGACACCGCTCGCATTGTACCTGTAGTTGAAGTTCATGTCGGTGAAATTGGTCGTGGATTCGGTGTTGTCATCGTTCTGGTATGTGATCTGGAACAGGGAAGGGTCCTGCGCCACTTCCGTCATCCAGTCCCGGTAGGAATAATTCAGCGAAGTTATCCCCAGGTTGAAGCCGAAATAGAATTTGTCGGAGAAATTCATCCCGAGATTGATCAGGTAGTCGTATTTGGAGCCGCTCTGTGTCCTCCCGTAGTTCTGGTCCAGCGTCCCTGACTGCTGGATGATGTAATTATTCTCGCTGTCAATGTAGTAGGATTCGCTGGTTCCGATGTATTCACTGTTGGACGGTCCGTAAAGGCTTATTAGCCCGGCCTCCCACGCCGCTATGGATTCCCATGGGGCGTTTGAATTGTTGTACGCGTCGGACATCGTGAGTTCGCTGATGTCCCATCCGGAGGTGTTGTATGCAAGGGCGCCCATGAAGGAGGTGTTCGCATTGGAACCCCTGGCTACCATGTGGTCATTGAAATATGATGAGCCGCTGGCCATGAACCCGACACTGATACGTGTAAGCCCGGATGTCCGGTAAGTGTCGTAGTTGAGGGTGAACCCTATGCTCGGGAGGGTGAATCTGGTGGATGTGTTTTTCATGCGGCGCTCGAAGCCGTTGTTCTCACCGTTCCATTTTGTCCCCTGTGCCGTGTTTACTGCGATGTTGAGGGCGGGGGTGATCGTTACCTGGCCATAGCTTGCTACCGCTGAACCTGCGGGGTTTATGGCGATGCCTCCCATGTCTCCGCCCAGTGCAGTGAAGGCATTGCCCATTGCCACCGACCTTGCTGTACCGTAATATGTGTTTTCGCTGTACGTAAAAGCATCGTACATGGTCTGTGCACCTGCACCGGACACTATGCCGAATGCTGTCAGCAGGAGTATTGTCCTTTTCATTATTGTTCCTTTCTTTATTTCAGGTTAATGTATTCTGCCAGGCCTCTTCATGGGCTATCTTCTCCTGACGGATGATGACCCGCCTCCGGAGCTCCTGCTCCCGCCTGAATATCCTGAACTCCTGCTGCCCGAGAATGAGCTGCTCCGGCTGAATGAGGAAGACGACTGGCGGCTTATTGCCGAGCTTCTGTTGATACTTGATGCCGAACTGCTCCTGTTGAATGTTGAGCCGGAGGAAGATCTCTGGGAGGATGTGTTTCCGTAGTTGAAAGATCTTGAGGATGAGCCGCTGCCATATGAAGAAGCGCTCCTTGTATATGAACTTGCCGGCCTGCGCCAGAAGTTCTGGCTTGAAGCGGCCGAACTGCTGCTGCCTGAGGTGGCCGTGCCTCTGTATGACTGTACGGATCTTCTTGCCCCTGTCGACGGTACATATGATGAAGAAGAGCCGGAGCCTTTGCTGACGGATGGCCTGGAGGCTGTGGTCCTGTCTGTGGATACGATGCCTGTCCTGTACCCGGAGGAAACCCTTCTGACTGAAGACGAGGAGGACAGTGACGAGCCAGTGCCTCTAGTCCCGTTCGAAGAGCCTGTGCTGACTGAAGTACGTCTCGCTGTCGAAGAGCTTGTTCCGATGCCTCTGCGGTTTACCGGTGTGCGTGTGGTGCCTTCAGTCCTTACGCTTGAGCTGTAGGAGTGCCTCGGGTTGGATGATGAGACAGGGCCGCGCATGGTGGTCGAGCTCCTGTGCCCGAAGTATACATCGCGCCCGTGTCCTCCGTGTACGTGTCCCGGACCGTGCCATCCGAGCCCGGGACCCCATCCCCCGTACCATCCGCAGTAGTGCGGATACCACGGATATGCAGGCCCCCAGTACCAAGGGTCGTAGAACCATGGGTCGAAGAAGATTCCCACACCCCAGTACCACGGGTCATAGAAGGCCCATCTGTTCCAGTACCATGGGTCATAATATCCCCAGTACCTGCCGTAATACCACGGGTCCCAGTATATGCTTGTGAATGTTACCGGACGGTAGTATGTCCACGGGTAGAGACTGAAATAGGTCTGGTCGAACGGATCGTCCGTAATGGTCACTGATGTACCTGTGCCTGAGAAACTGATTACCGCGGATTTGTCTTCAGGTATATATAGCGTGTCCGTCCTTGCCGTTCCTGAAGTCGCGGAGCTGAGATAGATTTCGGACTCACGTGTCTTCTTTACCAGTTCGTCGGTTTCTGCCTTTGCTGCCAGGATCTCCCGGCGGTTTTCGGCTTGCGGGCTGCTGTACAGTCCGTCCTGGAATCTCTGTCCGGATGATGACGTATATGACATTGTCCCGCAGGATGTCAGAGCGAAGGCAGTTGCTATTAGAATGCCAATTTTCGTTTTCATACCCAATCTCCTTCGTGTTTTATAATTTTTTCGTACCTTCGTGGCGCGAATCGACTGTATTGTCTTGCAATACTAACGCCAAGATGCGTCTTTTATTGATTATGATGCATAAATTCACACAATGTTAAAAATAAATCTGAATAAAACAAAATAGCGAAATGGCAAAAGAAGTTACAAGCAGGTCAGAAAACTATTCGCAGTGGTATGACGACCTTGTAGTGAAGGCAGACCTTGCAGAGCGTTCTGCTGTCAGGGGCTGTATGGTGATCAAGCCTTACGGATATGCGATATGGGAGAAGATGCAGCATATCCTCGACAAGAAATTCAAGGAGACAGGTCATGTCAATGCATATTTCCCGCTTTTCATACCCAAGTCATTCCTCAGCCGTGAGGCGGAGCATGTGGAAGGCTTCGCAAAGGAATGTGCGGTGGTGACGCACCACAGGCTCATGGCCAATCCTGACGGCCCTGGAGTCGTCGTGGACCCTTCCGCGAAGCTGGAGGAGGAGCTGGTCGTGCGACCTACGTCGGAGACTATCATCTGGAACACATACAAGAACTGGATAAAGTCATGGAGGGATCTTCCTATCCTGTGCAACCAGTGGGCCAACGTAGTCCGTTGGGAGATGCGCACGAGACTTTTCCTCCGTACGGCGGAGTTCCTCTGGCAGGAGGGGCACACTGCACACGCTACCAGACAGGAGGCAGAGGCCGAGGCAATGAAAATGGTGAATGTCTATGCCGATTTTGCAAGGAATACCATGGCGCTTCCTGTGGTCGTAGGTCACAAGAGCCCGAACGAGAGGTTCGCCGGTGCCCTCGATACGCTTACCATCGAGGCCATGATGCAGGACGGGAAGGCACTGCAGGCCGGTACCTCGCATTTCCTCGGGCAGAATTTCGCCAAGGCGTTCGATGTGCTCTACCAGACAAAGGAAGGTACGCAGGAATATGTATGGGCTACATCATGGGGCGTCTCCACCCGCCTTATGGGTGCGCTTATCATGGCCCACGGGGATGACAACGGCCTTGTCCTCCCTCCGGCGCTCGCCCCAATACAGGTGGTGATGGTGCCTATCTACAAGAGCGATGCGGAACGCTCTGCCATCCTTGACAAGATGGAGCAGCTCAAAAAAGAGCTCGAGGCGCACGGGCATACCGTGAAGATAGACGACAGGGACACCCTGCGTCCGGGATTCAAGTTTGCCGAGTGGGAGCTTAAGGGGGTTCCGGTAAGGATTGCCATAGGCCCTAGGGACCTGGAGAACGGCCAGGTCGAGCTTGCCCGCAGGGACACTCTTGAAAAGTCGTCCGTACCGCAGGAAGGGCTCGGCAGGAGGATTGAGGACCTGTTGGATGAAATACAGAATAATATTTATGACAAAGCCTTGAAATTCAGGAATGAACATATTGTGAAGGTGGATACCTGGGATGAATTCAAGGCAAAGATAGAGGATGGTGGCTTCCTTCTCTGCCACTGGGACGGGACTACCGAGACCGAAGAGAAGATCAAGGAGGAGACCAAGGCTACCATCAGATGCATCCCTATCGATACAGCCGTGTGCGAAGAAGAAGGCAAATGCGTCTACTCCGGCAAACCGTCACACCGCAGGGTGCTTTTTGCAAGATCTTATTAGTAAATATATTATAAACATATGAGATCATTCCGTCTGATTGCAGTGCCCATTCTTTTTGCTGCCGCCTTCGCTGCTTCGGCGCAGGACAACCAGCTGTCCGATGTGCAGAAGATTGCAGCGGACGCCGCCGTGGCATTGCAGTCGGCGCCCAAGACGGAGGAAGTGAAGAAGGTGCGGTACTGGACCAACTCCCTGCAGACCAAGCTGGATTTCGGGCAGACCTCGCTTACTAACTGGGCTGCCGGTGGTTACAACACGGTGTCGTTGAAGACCTTCATTGATGCCAATGCGAATTACAGCAAGGACAAGATGTTCTGGAACAACCGTCTTCAGCTCGATTACGGCTTCCTGTATTCTGCGGACAAGCCGATATTGCAGAAGAGTGATGACAGGATTTATCTGGAGAGCAAATGGGGGTATCAGGCCAAGGACGAGCTGTACTATTCAGCCAACTTCAGTTTCAGGTCGCAGTTCTCGAACACATACGAATATCCTACTCCTTCTTCGAAGGCAGACGGCTCTGCCCTCGGGGAAGGGGAGGAATACAGCGCGGAGGACTGGCGTGCCGCAAGGGTGCATAAGTCAGGTCTTCTTTCCCCTGCATACACCAATCTTGCGCTCGGTCTTGACTACAAGCCCCTGTCATGGCTTACAGTCAACCTTGCACCGTTGACGGGCGGTTTTGTAATCGTTGACAATCCGCAGCTGAGGGCGTCCTACAGCCAGCCGTTGAAAAAGAAGTATGAAGATGTCACTGATCTTCCCAAGCTGGAGGACGGGACTACTGTCGACGGTAATGTCTACCGGGCGGCAAAGTTCGAGTTCGGTGCCCAGCTGAAAGTCGATTTCAAATTCAATGTCAATGACAACTTTGCTTTTTCATCGCAGGTTGTCCTGTTCTCTGACTATCTTGACGACCCGCAGAACCTGCGCGTGAACTGGGATACCAGGATAGACTGGAAATTGGCGAAGTTCTTTTCCTTCACGATCATTACAAACTTGATTTATGACGACAATGTTTTGATTGTGACTCCGGAAGAGAAAGCTGCGGGGCTTCAGGGAAAGCAGAGGGTCCAGTTCAAGGAGTCCCTTTCTTTCGGTTTTGTCTATACATTCGCCACGAAGTCATAGCATGCAGCGGGCGTTCGACTCCATACTGGCCGCATTGCTTGAAGAACTGGCCTCCGGACGTCCGGAACTGTCCGGCAGGCGGCCGTCTGTGCTTCTGGCTGTCAGCGGAGGAATCGACTCAATGTGCATGGCGGAACTTTTCAGATGCTCCTCCGTGGATGTCGGGTTCGCCATTGCCCATTGCAATTTTTCTCTGCGTGGAGAAGAAAGTGACTCGGATGAGGCTCTTGTGGAGAAATGGGCGGATGGCAATGGTGTGAAGTTCCACAGGGTAAGGTTCGACACCCTCGCTTATGCCTCCGGGAACGGCCTCAGTACGGAGATGGCTGCACGGGTACTCCGGTACGGCTGGTTTTCAGAGTTGTGCGGACAGAACTGCTATGATGCCGTAGCTGTTGCACATAATGCCAATGACAATGTCGAGACCCTGTTCCTCAATCTTTTGCGGGGAACGGGAATTAAGGGGATCTCCGGGATGAAACCTCTGTCCGTTGTCCCGGAACCGGCGTCTGTACCCGAAGCCGGACGTGCGGCGCTGATCCGCCCCCTTCTCGGTTTTACAAGAAAGCAGATAGAGGGCTTCATGTTCGCCCGCAAGGTGCAGTACCATGATGACAGGACCAACTTCGGGACGGAATACAGGAGGAATAAGATCCGCAATCTGGTATTCCCTGTCCTGGAACAGATTAACCCGTCCTTTATAAGGACTATAAACAGGGAGATGGCGTATTTCTCGCAGGTCGGCAGGATAGCTGACAGGTATTATGAAAGCCATGTCCCGTCCTCCGGTGACGCCCGCCGGATTGATACAGTCAGTCTGATGGAAACACCCGAGTGGGAGTATCTGCTCTACAGGACTCTTGAAGAATATGGTTTTTCTTCTCCGGTGATTTTCTCCTTGACAGAGCTGCTGAAAAGCGGCAGGACAGTTTCCGGGAAGGTTTTCAATGCGGAAAAATACCGTGTGGTCACTGCAGGCAGGGATCTTATAGTAGAGGAAATGTCCGGGACGGATAGCGGCAGGGCCCTTTATTCGGGCCGCCGCAGGGGGACGCTCTCTCCGGCGTTCTCCGATCCTTTCGCCGACCGCGGGGAAACCATGACGGTGGAAGGCCCGGGACTGTATCATTTCAACGGGCTGTCTTTCTCCGTCGAGGAGGCCCGCAGGGATTCTTTTGCAACGCTCAAGGCCCCGCGCGGTACTCTGTATTTCGACAGCGCAAAGCTTCCTTTCCCGTTCATGTGCAGGAAATGGGAGGCAGGGGACTGGATGGTCCCTCTCGGGATGAAAGGTAGAAAGAAGGTCAGCGACATGTTTACTGACCTGAAATACAGTTTGAGTGACAAATCCCGTGCTGTAGTCATACTCCGGGCCGGAGCGCAGCAGGAAGGCGGCAGCGGATGCCGTATTTCAGCCGTGCTGGGTGTCAGGTCCGATGACGGGGCCAGGGTGAGGAATACCACTGAAAAGATAACTGTAATAAGTATAAGGCAGGACAATGGAACGGTCTGATTTTAAGATAGAGATATGCGCCAACTCAGTGGCCAGCTGCATAGCGGCCCGGGAAGGCGGTGCTGACAGGGTTGAGCTTTGTGCCGGCATACCGGAAGGCGGCACGACCCCTTCGGCAGGGATGATACGCTGTGCAAGGGAGGCCGTGGATATCGGTCTGAATGTGATAATCCGTCCCCGCGGAGGGGACTTTCTGTATTCCCCGGGGGAGATAAAGGAGATGCTGTATGACATCGGGACGGCGAAGGAACATGGTGCCGACGGGCTCGTGTTCGGATGCCTGACTCCCGAAGGCGATGTGGACATGCGTTCCATGTCCTTGCTCATGGAAGCCGCCGGAGATATACCCGTGACATTCCACAGGGCCTTTGACCATGCCATGGATCCGTTCGATGCCCTGGAAAAAATAGTGAGCCTGGGATGCCGGCGCATCCTTACTTCGGGGCAGAAAGCCACAGCCGATCTCGGAAGGGGACTCCTTTCGGACCTTGTGAGGAAAGCGGGGGACCGTATCATCATCATGCCCGGCTGCGGGGTCAACAGTTCCAATATCCTGCGTATCTCCGCATCCACCGGTGCCAGGGAATTCCATTTCTCAGCGAGGAAGACGCTTGAGAGCCGTATGGTCTACCGCAATCCTTCTGCTACGATGGGAAACGGCAGCGAGGACTACTCCACCAGTGTCACATCTGCGGATGCTGTCCGTGACACCATAGCCGCACTCCTCAATAATCACAATTCCTGAAAAAAACTGTCATTCCAGGCTGCCTGTTGGGAGGGTGTTTCTCCGCCGCGCCTGGAATGACAGGTAATCTGTAACTTCTACGTAATTATTTATTTGATCTCTATTTCATAAGGGATTCTCGCATAGACCTGGCCGCTCTGTGTCTCGGACCAGCCCTTGAATGCTTTTTCCACACTTTCCAGAGGTGTGCCCGCAAATACTTCTGCGCTGCTTCCTCCTAATACCTCCATGATCTTCTCCATGGTGGTAAGAGGGCGCGGATATTCGACTATCTGCCAGTTGGAGAGATCCTGCCCGTAATCTCCTTTTGCGGATGACGCCGCATACATGATTGCATCTTTTATCGTGCCGATCCTGTCCACAAGCCCGAGTTCAAGCGCATCGCTTCCGGCCCATACCCTGCCCTGTGCTATGGAGTCCACGTAGTCCTTGTCCATGCCGCGGCCTTCTGACACAAGCGTAGTAAACCGGTCGTAGATACGCTCCACGGAAGCCTGCATATATTCGGTCTCGGCCTTGTCCAGAGGACGTGTGCCGGAGTACATGTCCCCATGCCTGTTGGTAGACACTGTGGTTATGTTCACATGGGCGATGTCCTTAAGCGTCTTGCTGAATTCAGGTATCATGCTGAATACGCCTATAGATCCGGTGAGAGTGCCCGCGTTGGAGAATATATAGTCGCAGTTGCTTGATATCCAATATCCTCCGGATGCGGCATAAGCTCCGTACGAGGCGATGACAGGCTTATTCTCTCGCAGCAGGTCTATCTCATTCTTTATCTTTTCAGATGCGAATACGCTTCCGCCCGGGGAGCTGACACGGAATACTACGGCCTTGACTGTGGAGTCTTTGCGCACTCCGGAGATGATAGAGGCGAACCTGTCTCCGGCCACCTGCTCCACGTCATCCCCGTCAATGATGTTGCCGTTTGCGTATATTACGGCTATCTTGTTCTTTGCCTTGATATTAGGCACTACTTTCAGCTTCGCGTAGTCTGAAAGAGATATCACAGGGACATTTTCTGTCATCCCTGCATCGAAAAAGTCGCTCAGCTTCTGTTTCATCTGGTCTGATGTGACAAGCTCGTCGACAAGCCCGTTTTCCAGGAAATCCTCCGGGAAGTTGAGCTCCAGCCCGTCTATCAGGGAGTTGAACTTGTCCTGGCTCATTTCGCGCGCAGATGCGATGGTCTCTGTCCAGTTGCCCCATATTGCATCCAGAAGTTCCCTGTTCTGCTTAAGGTTCTCCGGGCTTGATGCATTGCGGACATACATTTCACCTGCCGATTTGTATTTGCCGTGGCGGATAAGCTGTACATTTATGCCGAGCTTGTCCAGGATGTCCTTGAGGAAGATCATCTGTGAGGATAGGCCCGCTATCATGTTCATGCTCCCTTCGTAGGCGCTCATGTATATCTTGTCGGATGCCGTGGCAAGGTAGTATCCCGGTGTTGAAGGGTTCTCCATGTATGATATGACAGCCTTGCCGCTCTTGCGGAAGTTGTCAATCGCTGTCCTGAGCTCTTCAAGCTCGGCGATGCCGCCTGATGCCCTGTCCGGCTTAAGATACATATATTTTATGGCAGGGTCCGCCGCTGCGGCGTCAATCGCCTGGATGGCATCCCAGATCCCTATGACGGATATATCGTTCCCCTGTATCTGGCTGATAGGGTCAAGCTCTGTCGTCTGCTCGCTTACTGCAGTCCTGGACATGTCCAGAGTCAGGACCGCCGTGCGGGGCATGACAGGCTGGCTGCTTCCGAGGGCCGCCAGCGAGCCCAGAAGTGCGAAAGAGAAGAAAAGCAGGACCACATTCACCACCAGGAAGCCTACTATGGCGGCCAGGGTCATTTTAAGAAATTCTTTCATATTTAGTCTTTTAATATTGATTGAAATAGTCCGGATGAAAAAAACGGTAATCATCCAAAGTTACGAAAAAAAATCGTATCTCCGTAAAATTTATTACTTTTGTACATTTTGCATCAGGTTAATATGAAGATAATAAAATATATACGTTATATATTCCCTGTTGTTGGATGCTTTTTGGGACTGTGTGTCGATATGCGCGGCCAGGCAGCTGTGGCGGATACTTCGGGGCTTTACGGGGAACGGCAGGACAGTCTTGATGCTGCGGTGTCTGTATATCGCCAGGACGGGAATTTCCTGAAGAAAGGCTCTCCGATAAGGACCGAGGTCATATCATCCGCCGGGCTGCACAAGATGGCATGCTGCAACCTTGCGGAAAGCTTCGAGAATTCGGCAAGCGTGACTGTAGGGTATTCTGACGCGGTCACAGGCGCACGGCAGATCCGTCTTCTGGGCCTTTCGGGCGTGTATACGCAGATGCTTGACGAGAACCGTCCTGTGATGCGCGGTCTCGCTGCCCCGTTCGGGCTGGCATATGTCCCGGGTCAGTGGCTCGAGAGCATCCAGATAGCCAAAGGAGCCTCCTCCGTCATCAACGGCGTGGAGTCCATGACCGGGCAGATAAACATGGAGCACCGCAAGCCTACGGACGAGAAGCCTCTTTTCCTGAACGCTTCCGTGATGAGCGACACCAAGATGGACTTCAACCTCGCGTCCTCGCTCCAGATGGGCCGCAGTTGGAGTACTGTTGTCCTTGCCCACGCCTCGGGCAACATCAAGAGTTTCGACCACAACCATGACGGATATCTGGATGAACCGGAAATGCTGCAGTTCAACCTTGCCAACAGGTGGCTCTATTATGCTGACAGCGGTGTGCAGGTCCGTTTCGGGATAAAGGCCCTGCAGGATTCCAGGCAGGGAGGTCAGCCGGGATACGACCGTTCAGAATACCGCCTGGACAATATATCCAGTCCCTGGGGCTCCGACATACGGAACCGCTCGTTGAACGGATATGTCAAGGTAGGCATACCGCTTGCCTCTGACAATTCACAGAACATCGCTGTGGTGGCGGATTATACCTTGTACGATATGGATTCGTGGTTCGGGTCGACCGAATATATGGGGCGTCAGCATTCCGGATTCTTCAATCTCCTGTACCAGTATGACATAAGTGATTCGCACAAGCTCACTGTGGGACTGGGCTCGATGTATGACAGGCTTGACGAGGATTTCAGCAGGACGGTATTCTACCCGGACCCTGCATACGCCCATTCGGAGAAAAGCGGGACCACTGACCTTTTCAACGCCGGCATATTCGGAGAATATACATTCAGCTGCGGCGAGAAATTCACTGCAATAGCAGGTGCGCGCGGTGAGTGGTACAACCGGGACGGATTCAAGTTTTCTCCGAGGGCTACAATAAAGTATTCCCCTGCAGAGCAGGTGACCTTGAGGCTGAACGGGGGCCGCGGCCTCAGGTATTCGATGCCTCTTGTGGACAATATAGGGGTGTTCTCAACCGGAAAGGCGTTCAAGGGTATCTACGGTGACCATCTTCTGGAGGACTCCTGGACATACGGGGGAAACATTACGTATTACCTTCCGTTCGGGGCCTCGGACAATACCTATATAAGTTTCGACTATTTCCACACCATGTTCGGCCAGCAGATGGTCGTGGACTATGAACACGAGCAGAATGTCATAGACTTCTATGCCCTTGACGGACGCAGGTCATATACGGACAATTACCAGATAGACTTCAATGTGGAGCCTTTTGAAAGGTTCACTGTTGCGGCCACATTCCGTTATACGGAGGCAAAGATAGAACTGAAGGACAGAGGGCTGGCAGACAAGCCTATGACCGGCAAATACAAGGGCGTGCTGAATCTCCAGTATGCCACCAGGCTGGACAAGTGGATATTCGACTTCACCGCGTCCGTCAACGGCCCGTCCAGGGTGTACAGTTTCATGGAGACCCTTACTGACAAAGACGGCAATCTTCTCTATCCTGACGGGCATACCCCTGTATATCCAATGCTTTATGCCCAGGTGACCAGGCGGTTCAAGGGAGTGGACATCTATATTGGAGGGGAGAACCTCACCAATTTCAGACAGAAATACGCCATAGCGGGAGCAAAGGATGCCGACGGGTTTGTGAACGCTCACCAGGCTTCGTTCGATGCCAGTGCAATATGGGGGCCTCTGATGGGCGTGAAGTTCTATGCCGGAGTGCGGTTCACTCTGTGGAAGAAAAACAGATAGGAGGAAACAATCCAATGGAAATGAAAAAGATACTGATTATGTGCGCCGTATTGGCGGCCGGTGCTGTCTCCATGTGGGGTATGCCTGCGGACAATGCCGAGCAAAATGGGAGCGTGTACGCATCCGTTTCGGAGTCACGACCGAAGAAAGAGCTCAAGGAGGTGACATTCAAGGTGAATATGCATTGCGGGAACTGTGTGAAGAAGATCCGGGAGAACATCTCGTTCGAAAAAGGGGTCAAGGGGCTCGAGATATCTCTTGAGGACAAGACAGTGAAGATCACCTATGATGCGTCCAGGACTGATGAGGCAAGGCTTGCCGAGGCCCTGGCGGATCTCGGCTATGAAGCCGTGAAAGAAACTCAAGCATAATAAAAATAAGGGGATACTGATGTTCGAGATAGTTTCAAAGGAAATGCTTACTCCGGCCATATGCCGGATGAAAGTACGGGCTCCAAGACTTGCCCAGTCGGCATTGCCGGGGCAGTTCCTGATCATCCGTCCGGATGAGCACGGCGAACGCATCCCGCTCACTGTCAGCGACTATGACAGGGAGCAGGGTACAGTCACCATTGTGACGCAGAAAATAGGTGCCTCCACATCCGAGATATGCTCTTTCGGGGAAGGGGATTCATTCAGCGATGTGGTAGGGCCTCTCGGGATGCCTTCTGATTTCACCGGGATGACCCGCGGGGAGCTTTCCGGCCAGAGGTACATCTTCATAGCGGGAGGCGTCGGCACCGCACCTGTCTACCCGCAGGTGAAGTATCTGCATGGCATGGGCGTGCCTGTGGATGTGATCATCGGGGCCAAGAACTCCGGCCTGCTTATCTACAAGGACGAGATGGCCTCCGTGTGCGACCACCTTTATATCTGCACAGACGACGGCTCTGAAGGCTTCCACGGCATGGTGACCGGACTTTTCGAGAAACTTGTGCTTGAAGACGGCAACAGTTATACAAGGGCGGTGGCTATCGGGCCTATGATAATGATGAAATTTGCCTCGCTCAGTGCGAAGAAGCTCGGGATACCGGTGACGGTGAGCCTGAACACTCTCATGGTGGACGGGACCGGGATGTGCGGGGCATGCAGGGTGACTGTCGGGGGAAAGACCAGGTTCGCCTGTGTCGAAGGTCCTGAATTTGACGGATATGAGGTGGATTTCGACGAGGCAATGCGCCGGCAGGGGATGTACAGGACCCAGGAGCATGATGCGGAAGAAAGATATGAACATGAATGTAAGATAGGGAGGGGAAGATAATGGCAAACAGGATACCCAGGGTCCCGGTAAGGGAGCAGGACCCTGTGACAAGGGCCTCGAATTTCGATGAGGTATGCTATGGATACAATGAAAAGGAGGCTTTGCTGGAAGCGTCCAGGTGCCTGCATTGCAAGAATCCGCGCTGCGTTTCAGCCTGTCCTGTGAATGTAAGCATACCTGAATTCATAGCGCATGTGGCTGCGGGTGATTTCGCCGGGGCCTCTGCCGTGATAGCCAGGGACTCGTCCCTCCCTGCAGTATGCGGGAGGGTATGCCCTCAGGAGACACAGTGCGAAGGCAGCTGCATCCTCGGGGTGAAAGGGGAGCCTGTGGCGATAGGGAAGCTGGAGCGCTTCGTGGCTGACTGGAACATGGCCAACGGCAGCCAGGGTGCCGTGAAAGCCCCGTCAAACGGATACAAGGTGGCGGTTGTGGGCAGCGGCCCTTCAGGTCTGGCGTGTGCCAGCGACCTGGCCAAGATGGGATATGAAGTGACTGTGTTCGAAGCCCTGCACAAGGCAGGCGGAGTCCTGGAATACGGGATTCCCGAGTTCAGGCTTCCCAAGGAGAAGGTCGTGGCTGCGGAGATAGGTTCGGTGAAGGCCCTGGGCGTGAAGATAGAGACGGATGTGGTCGTCGGCCGGACTGTCACGGTAGACTCCCTTCTGGACAATGAGGGGTTCTCCGCCGTGTTCGTCGGTTCCGGTGCGGGCCTTCCGCGCTTCATGGGCATACCCGGCGAGAATCTGAACGGGGTGTTCTCCGCCAACGAGTTCCTCACCAGGAACAACCTCATGAAAGCATACCGCGATGACTATATGACCCCGGTATATACGGGGCACAGGGTGGTCGTTGTCGGCGGTGGCAATGTGGCCATGGACGCCGCCCGCACCGCACTCAGGCTCGGCGCGGAGACCACGATAGTGTACCGCAGGACAGAGAAGGAGCTTCCGGCCCGCAGGGAGGAAGTCCACCACGCAATGGAGGAGGGCATCACATTCTCCATGCTTACCAATCCCGTGGAGATTCTCGGTGACGAAAAAGGCTGGGTCCGCGGAATCAGGTGCATAAGGATGGAGCTCGGTGAACCTGACGGAAGCGGAAGACGCTCGCCCGTCCCTGTTCCAGGGTCAGAATTCGAGATAGAGGCGGATTCTGTGATCATGGCCCTTGGAACTTCTCCCAACCCTCTGATAGCCAGGACTACACATGGACTGGAGACAGACAGGAGAGGCTGTATAGTGGCGGACGGGGACGGGGTAACATCCCGCCCGGGGGTATTTGCCGGGGGCGACGCCGTCACCGGTGCGGCCACAGTCATTCTTGCAATGGGGGCTGGAAGGAAGGCGGCTGCAGCCATTGACAGGTATATCAAAGGGTTGTGATGTGATGCAACGTTCATTCCCTTTCTTGCATCTTCCGGCTGTCTAGCCAAAATGATTGATTATGAAATCTTTTATCACAAGTATCTGTAAATGCCTGCTTACTCTTCTCGGGTTCTCTGCCGTAGGCTGCAATTCTCCTTTTATAGCGCGGGAGGAATACGGATCACCGTATGCGGACTTTGAAGTCAAGGGAAAGGTTGTGGATGCCGAACTTTCGCAGCCGGTTCAGGGACTGAAAGTGTCTGCCATGGAGCAGAACGGCAATCCGCAACCGGTCGTGACCGGGACTACCGATGCCGAGGGCCGTTTTTCCCTTTCAGGCTCGTTCTTCCCTTCGGAGTCGGTCCTGGTTAAAGTGGAGGACACTGACCAGGAGGAGAACGGAGGTCTTTTCCAGACGGTGACCGTCTCTGTCTCTCTGGAGCATGTGTCGGATGGTGAAGGATGGTACTCCGGCATGTTCAGTGCCGGGGATGTAGAGGTTACGGTTACACGTGATATCAGCTCTGACTGGTAGACCTGGACGTCACCGAAAAGTCCAAACGGCTTCTTAAAGTTCTTTCTTCCGGATGACAGGTATTTCACTTAAACAGCGTCTGGCACTTGAGCTCCACCGCCAGCTGATAAAGGAGCAGCAGGAGAAACATCCTCTGCGCCAGCTGTTCTGGGAGTGCACCCTGCGCTGCAATCTGCACTGCCGCCACTGCGGCAGTGACTGCCATATATCATCCGTCGGGCCGGACATGCCGTTTGAGGATTTCCGCAAAGTCCTTGCACGTATCAAGGAACGGTATGACCCGCACCATATCATGGTCATCCTGACCGGCGGGGAACCTCTCATGCGCAAGGACCTGGAAAAGTGCGGCAGGGAGATATACGGCATGGAGTTCCCGTGGGGACTGGTCTCCAACGGCATGCTCATGACACCGGGCAAGATAGAATCCCTGCTTCGCGCCGGACTCCATTCCGCTACTGTGAGCCTGGACGGGTTCATGCAGGACCACGACTGGATGCGCGGTGTCCCCGGCAGTTTCAGGCATGCGGAAGAAGCAGTAAGGATACTTGCCGCGGAGAGCTCCGTGGAATTCGATGTGGTCACTTGTGTGAACAACAGGAACTACGGGACCCTGGCTGAGTTCAGGGATTACCTGATCTCTCTCGGGCTGCGGCAATGGAGACTTTTCACTGTCTTCCCGGCCGGGAGGGCGGCTTCAGACCCGGACCTGCAGCTTGACAGAGAGCGGTTCAGGGGGCTTATGGAATTCATATCCAGGACAAGGAAGGAGGGGCGGATAATACCAAGCTACGGGTGCGAGGGCTTCCTCGGGGAGTTCGAGGGCAAGGTGAGGGACCACCTTTATACCTGCCAGGCCGGTCTCTCGGTGGCTTCGGTGCTTGCAGACGGCTCCATCTCGGCCTGTCCGAGCATCAGGAGCGACTACCATCAGGGGAGCATATATGAGGATGATTTCATAGACGTGTGGGAGAACAGGTTTGTCCCGTACAGGGACAGGTCATGGATGAAGAAGGGCAAGTGCGGCAGCTGCAGATGGTTCCGCTACTGCGAGGGCAACGGGATGCATCTGCGGAATGACGCGGGGGAACTCATGCTGTGCCATATGGACAGGATCATCTGAACAGGTGTACAGGGACTATGATGAAAGGATTTTGTATGAAGATAATGGCAGCCCTGCCATTCAGGTCTGCATGGATTGCGGCGGCGGTTGCCATGCCGCTGCTCCTCTCTTGTGAAATCAGCGGCGGGAGCGGCCCCAACGGGACATACGGCTTCCCCTATGCCGATTTTGAAGTGGAAGGGACAGTGGTGGACGATCTGGGGCAGCCTCTTTCCGGCGTCAGGGTATATTTCATCGACCAGTATTGGGGCATGACCTATACCGATGTGCAGCCTGACGGGAGATTCTCTCTATATGGTACGTTCACCCCGTCTTCCAGCATGGTTGTCACCGCTGTGGATGTGGATATGGATGACGGGCTGAACTGGGGCCATTATTATGATGCCCGTTATACCGTCCCGCTGACTTTTGTCGAGGGGTCGGACAATCTGGCAGATGAATGGTTCTCAGGTCTTTATATATGCGAGGAACCAATACTGATACAGATGTTCCGCGAGTGGTGACGGGCGCGGCCGCGTCTTCCTCTCACCGCCGGAGTCCGCATATCCGGCATTTTTTTTCAGTCCGGGTGAAAAATCTCTCCGCCGTGTGCAACGTTTTCAGCAGAGCCTGCATCTATAGGGCGTTGTTTGATTAATAATTGTACTGTCATGAGAGAATTTTTACTGGAGCTGGTTAAAAGAGTCGGAGCACTGCTGCTGGTGGCCGGTGTTCTCTCTTCATTCATCTGGCTATCTTAACTTCAAAATGAGATTACTGAAATAATTTAAGGCATGTTCTTTATCGGGACATGCCTTTTATTTTATCTTTTTATTACATTTGCACCGGCTTTCGCCAGTGTGGCGCAAGAGAATGAAACTTGTTTAGAAAATGGCACAGAAACCTTCTATCCCCAAGGGGACGCGGGATTTCGGACCTGCCGAGATGGCAGCCCGCAACTATATTTTCGATACGATACGGTCTGTATTCAAGACCTATGGCTATGCTCCTATAGAAACTCCGTCGATGGAGAATCTCAGCACGCTTTTAGGCAAGTATGGAGATGAGGGCGACAAGCTGCTGTTCAGGATACTCAACTCCGGGGATGCCTTCTCCGGGATTGACTTCAGCGAGTATCAGCTCGGGGAGAGGGAGTACAACAGCAAGGCCCTTTCACTGAAGGTCTGCGAGAAGGGCCTCAGGTATGACCTTACGGTGCCGTTCGCGCGTTTTGTCGTTCAGCACCAGAATGACATTTCTTTCCCGTTCAAGAGATACCAGATACAGCCCGTATGGAGGGCAGACAGGCCGCAGAAGGGACGTTACAGGGAGTTCTACCAGTGCGATGTGGATGTGATAGGGTCGAAATCGCTTGTCAATGAGCTGGAGCTTGTGCAGATTACCGACAGGGTGTTCAGCCTCTTCGGGGTGGATGTGCTCATCAAGATAAACAACAGGAAAGTACTCACAGGGCTTGCCGAGATATGCGGTTTCCCTGACAAGGTGGTGGATATCACTGTCGCCATCGACAAGATAGACAAGATAGGCCTTGAGGCAGTGGAGGCCGAGATGAAGGAGAAAGGACTCACGGATGCCGCTGTAGCCGTCATCGAGCCTGTGCTCATGCTGAAAGGCTCCACCAGGGAGAAGATAGCCGCCATGCGGGAGCTTATGTCAGGCAGGTCCGCCTCAGGAATCGTTTCGGAGACCGGGCTTAAAGGACTGGACGAGCTGGACGAGCTTTTAGGGCTGGTCGAGACTGCAGGCGTCTCCCAGGAAGTGGAGATAGACCTTTCCCTGGCAAGGGGGCTGAACTACTACACCGGGGCCATCTTTGAGGTCAAGGCCAAGGATTTCCAGATCGGAAGCATCTGCGGCGGAGGACGCTATGACAACCTTACCGGGATCTTCGGCCTTCCTGACATGTCCGGTGTGGGTATATCTTTCGGTGCGGACAGGATATATGACGTGCTGAAAGGGCTTGACAAGTTCCCGAAGGAGGTGACATCGTCCACGAGAGTTCTTTTCGCCAACATGGGTGACTCTGAAATGAAGTATATCCTTCCGGTGGCCAGGATGTTGCGCGAGGCAGGGGTGCCGTGCGAGATCTACCCTGACACGGTGAAACTCAAGAAGCAGTTTGACTACGCTGACAGGAAGTCGATACCGTTCATTTCAATAACGGGTGCGGACGAGGTGTCCGCAGGCATTGTCAACCTGAAGAACCTCTCCAGCGGGGAGCAGAAAAGTTTCGCGAAGAGTGCGGTGGACGATATTCTAAGTTTTATAGGTTAATCAGATATTCAATTTATCGGGAGGGAGGTCCGGCTATTGTACAGCCGGATCTTCTTCGTGTCTTTTGTGGCTATGGATGTAAGAATGAAATCCGGCTCTTCGGGTATGGCCGGAACTTTCTGGGGGTATCTGGCAGGTATTGTGACAGGTGTCACCTACGGACTCAACCCCCTGTTTGCTGTCCCTTTGATGAAAAGCGGGGTGTCGGTGGACACGATATTGTTTTTCCGCTATTTCCTGGCGGTAGTCATATTGGGAGCATGGCTCGCCTTGCGGAAAGAGAGCTTCAGGATTACATGGCACCAGACAAGGCGCCTGCTGGTTCTCGGGCTGCTGTTCTCATTGAGCAGCCTGACCCTCTTCGAGGCGTACCACTATATCCCCTCCGGGGTGGCGACTACGATAGTCTTCCTGTATCCTGTCCTGGTGGCACTGATAATGATGTTCCTGAAGGTGTATCCTACATGGCAGGTCTGGGTGTCCATCATCGCGACATTCGTCGGAGTGCTTTTCCTGTGCAGGACAGACGGGACCCATACGATGCAGTGGAGAGGGCTGGCGCTGTCCTTTGCCTCGGCCCTGTCCTACGCGATGTTTATCGTCATCATCAACAGGAGCCGTTCCGTTCATCAGATTTCCAATACCCTGCTGACTTTCTATGCGTTGCTTACGGGTGTGGTGGTGTTTTCCCTGCACGCTTTCTTCTCCCATGCCCCTCTTCTGGCTGGCATCCACGGTGTATCTCCATGGATCAACCTTATAGGGCTTGCCCTCCTTCCGACGATTGTCTCGACGGCTACCCTGGCCATGGCCACCCGCATAATCGGGGCGACAAGGGCTTCTGTCCTGGGCGTGTTCGAGCCTGTCACGGCAATCCTTGTGGGAGCAATTGCTTTCGGCGAGAGCATTACAGCGAACATAGTCATAGGTATCATCCTGACAATGGCCGCGATAGTCTTCATGATAGTCTCGCCGGGAAAGAGAAAAAGCGCCTGAATGATGTTAAAGGAATGATGCTTCAAAAAAAATAAAAAAAGATTTGCATTATCAAAAAAAGTTCGTACCTTTGCAGTCCAATATCGCGGGATAGAGCAGTTGGTAGCTCGTCGGGCTCATAACCCGGAGGCCGGAGGTTCGAGTCCTCCTCCCGCTACTAAACAGGACAACTCATTCGGGTTGTCCTTATTTTTTTGTCATTGTCTTCTGAACTCGTCAGGGGTGACACCGGTGTGGCGGCGGAAGAAGCGGGCCATGTATGACATTGTGTCGAAATGGAAGCGTGAGGCAAGTTCCTTTATCGTGATGTCGGTGGTTGTCAGGAGGCGTTTCATCTCCATTATGATCTGACGGCCGATGAGTTCCTTGGGCGAAGCCCTTATTGTCTTGGATGTAATCTTTGAAAGGTAGTAGGGGGTTATGCATAGCTTGTCGGCGTAAAACTTCACATTGTGCTGCGAATGGCAGTGCTCCACCAGCAGGCGGCAGAAGCCGTTGATCAGCTGCCGTGTAGAGCTGATCGGCTGCGTCTGGCTCCTGGCGCTTTCTGAAACGGCAGCGCTTTCAAGCCCGATGAAGAAGTTCTGTATGTGGTTGCGGAGCATAAGATAGGCAGCTTTCTGCGACCTGCACTTCGTTATCCACATGAACTGCGCCTCCCATTTCTTCAGGAGTTCCCGCTGGGCTGTGGTGGTGCGGAATACCGGATTGTCATACTGCATATCGATGAACTGCAGGACAAGGTATTCGTATACCGTGTCATAGCCGGGAAGGCGAAGTCCACGCCTGTTGAGGTGGCCCCGCTCAACGAGAAGAAACAATATATCGTCCGCAGTGGTCTGGATGCCGGCGAGACAATTGTTGCCGAGGGAGTAGGACTTCTGCAGGACGGTATGGACATAACAATCAAAGAATAAAGGAGGGACAGATTATATGAAGTTGAAGATTTTCATTGAACGCCCGGTATTGTCCATCGTCATATCTGTGGCTATCGTGCTGCTGGGCTGCATCGCGCTGGTGACCCTGCCTGTCGAGCAGTTCCCGAACATTGCCCCGCCGACTGTGGAGGTGACGACCAGTTATCCAGGGGCCAACGCCGAGACTGTGCAGAAGTCGGTCATCGTGCCTTTGGAGGAGGCTATCAATGGCGTGGAGAACATGACATACATCTCCTCTACCGCATCCAACGCGGGCGACGTGTACATCACCATCTATTTCAAACAGGGCACAGACCCTGACATGGCGGCGGTGAACGTGCAGAACCGCGTGGCTAAAGCCCAGGGACAGCTGCCGTCGGATGTAACCCGTATCGGAGTGCTGACCAACAAGCAGCAGAAATCCACCCTGAAAGGTGTCACACTCTGGAGCCCTGACGACAGCTACGACATGCAGTTCCTGAACAACTACCTGCAGATCAATGTCATCCCCGAACTGAAACGTATCAACGGCGTGGGCGAGGTGACACTGCTCGGCTCGAACTACAGTATGCGTATCTGGATGAAGCAGGATGTGATGGCTCAGTACGGGCTCGTCCCCTCTGATGTGACCAGTGCCCTGGCGGCGCAGAACATCGAGTCGGCCACCGGCTCGTTCGGGGAGAACTATGACGGCGTGTTCCAGTACACGATGAAGTACAGGGGACGTCTTGTCACGCAGGAGGAGTTCGGCGACATCGTCATCAAGTCTCTGCCGACGGGCGAGGTGCTGCGCCTGGAAGATGTGGCACGCATCGAGCTGGGCGACGAAGCATATACATACAAGAGCACCACCAACGGACACCCCGGCTCCACGTTCCTGATCTACCAGACGGCGGGCTCGAACGCATCGGAGGTCATCGAAAATATAGACGCCAAGCTGGAGGAGATGAAGAAGGACCTTCCCGAAGGGATGCGCTTCGATGACGTGTATTCCACAAAGGCATTCCTCGACGCGTCTATGCACCAGGTGATAAAGACCCTGTTCGAGGCGTTCCTCCTGGTGGTCATCATCACATTCATCTTCCTGCAGGACGTCAGGTCGATGGTCATCCCGACCATCTCCATTCTCGTGTCGCTCATCGGCACCTTCGCCTTCATGTCGCTGGCGGGATTCAGCATCAACCTATTGACGATGTTCGCCACCGGTGCAGGGGCCAACGGCAACTCTTCGCTGGGGTCGGGAGTGATCGGAGGAATGATATTCGGTACATTGGGAATACTGTTTTTCGTACCGGTATTCTTCTGTATTTTCCAGTATATACAGGAACGTGTAAAACCTGTGGATTATGTGTCACGTCCTGAATGGAAAATCCAAAGTGAAATCGATGAATTGAAGGAAAAGAAAAAACAGTCCTTGAAATGAGACAAATAATTATCCTTTGCAGTACCGCTGTCCTGTTGGCGGGCAGCTCCATATACAAGCCTTATTCCCGTCCGGATACAGGTGTGGAGGCGGATTCACTTTATGGTCCGGGTGTGACGGTGGAAGACACCGCTTCCATCGCCGCCCGCTCCGCCTTCTATCCGAGCATCACGTTGGGCGGCTCCGCCGGATGGACGAACAATGCCGGGGCCATCATCTCCAACCCGGGCAACTGGCTGCTGAGTGCCCTCGGCTCGCTTACGCAGCCCCTGTTCAACCGGGGCCGGAACATCGCCAGCCTGCGTATCGCCAAGGCGCAGCAGGAAGAAGCCCTGCTCAGCTTCCGTCAGAGCCTGCTGAAAGCCGGAAACGAGGTGAACGACGCGCTGATGCAATGGCAGACCGCCGACTCTCGCCTTGAAATCATCGGCGAGCAGGTGACTACGCTGCAGTCCGCCGTTGACAACACCCGCAAGCTGATGGAGTACAGCAGCAGTTCCTCTTACCTTGAAGTGCTGACGGCGCAACAGACTTTGTTACAGGCGGAATTGACAGAGGCAAACGACAGATTCGACAAGATTCAGGGGGTCATCAACCTGTACCATGCGTTGGGCGGCGGGGCGGAATAGAACGTCCGTCCAGGCATTGTAAGGTGCACCCCGTTAATAAGGGAAGGGGATGTCATGACGTGACCGGGAGTTGGACAGACAGCATTCCCGGAAGAAATCCTTGACGTCAGCATGACGAATTCTTTTCAGGAAATTCATTAATAAATTCGTCGTGCTGACGTTAAATTTAAGTAAATTTGCCGCGGAAATCCGTAAAATGTAAAACGGATTGGCCGGACTGTCCCGGTACAGAGGTGAATACTCTTAATATTGTGGATATATATGATATACGATTTTAATAAGGTGAACAACCGTCGCGGGACCTGCTCCTGCAAGTGGGATGACTCAGCGGACCCTGAGGTGCTGCCTATGTGGGTGGCTGATATGGACTTTCAGACAGCTCCGGCTATAGTGGAGGCCCTTCAGGAGAGGATTTCACAGGGGATTTACGGGTATGCACATGTTCCTGACGAGTACTATGAGGCTGCAATAGACTGGTTTACAAGAAGGCATGGATGGACATTCCGCCGCGAGTGGATGATTTATGTCCCGGGTGTAGTCCCGGCCCTGTCGGCCATTGTCAAGGCCCTTACAGTACCTGGGGACAAGGTCCTGATACAGACACCGGTATACAACTGCTTCTTTTCTTCAATCCGTAACAACGGATGCGGGATCGAGGCCAATACGCTTGTCCGTGACGGCGATACTTTCAGAATTGATTTCGATGACCTTGAAAAGAAGGCATCGGACCCTTCCGTGAAGCTCATGATCTTGTGCAACCCTCACAACCCAGCCGGGCGTGTCTGGACCCGTGAGGAACTGACAAGGATAGGGGAGATCTGCTTCAGGAACGGTGTGACGGTCGTAGCTGACGAGATACATTGCGAGCTTGTATATCCGGGTCACGAGTATATCCCGTTCGCATCTATTTCCGAAGAATTCCAGAGCCGTTCCATCACCTGCATTTCCCCGAGCAAGGCTTTCAATATTGCAGGCCTGCATATAGCGAATATTGTCATCCCGGACCCGGAGATGAGGAAGAGGGTCGACAGGGCCGTAAATGTTAACGAGGTCTGCGATGTGGGCCCTCTCGGTGTGATAGCCGCTACAGCTGCATACAGACATGGCGAGGACTGGCTTACCCAGCTGATTGCTTACCTGAAAGGCAATTTCGAGAGCTTCAGGAAGTACTGCAGGGAGAACCTTCCGGAATTCCCTGTCGCCGATCTTGAGGGCACATATCTCGTATGGATGGACTGCAGCAGGTTGGGGATGGCTTCAGAGGCCCTGGAGGAGGCTTTAGTGTCGGAGGCCAAGCTGTGGCTGAATGCGGGTACAATGTACGGTGAGGACGGTGAAGGCTACATGCGATGGAACATCGCCTGTCCAAGGTCTGTAATGCTTGAGGGGCTTGAACGGTTTACCAGATTCGTAAGGAGCCGGACTGCCTTGTAGGCGGCTCCGGCAGATTTCCAATAAAATTTTATGGAAAATCGATACACGTATCAGAAAAATTACTATATTTGCAATCCTTTCTTCTTGATAAGCGGAAAGGATACAGGAAAGCCCTGAATAAAAATGCGGAAATAGCTCAGTTGGTAGAGCATCAGCTTCCCAAGCTGAGGGTCGCGAGTTCGAATCTCGTTTTCCGCTCAAGCAGACCGCTGTAGCCGCAGGCTATGGCGGTCTTTCATTTCAAGACAGAAAGCTCGCTTTCAATGGCTTGAAATGAAAGGGCGGCAAGGGCATCAGCCCGACAGCGGTCTGCTTGAAAGTGCCTCCCTGGCGAAGAGAAAGAGAAAAGGAAGCGCAGCGAGCTAATCTCGTTTTCCGCTCCCTCATTATCAAGCAGTTACAGAGATGTAGCTGCTTTTTTGTTATGATGGCCTGTACCTCGTTTAGTCGGGAGTGAAATAAGATTGGCTATCTGGACCGCGGTACGTCTGATGTTATTATATGCAGTATGCCGGTCCATCGCTTCAGCAAGAGAGCATGGCCCCTGGACCACGGGAAGGACTGCGGCAAAGCCGGGATTATCTTCCGTGGATACACTTCCTGCGATAGCAATTACTGGAATCCCGTATGAAGATGCATGCATGAGTACGCGATAAGGGAGCTTTCCTTTTGATGTCTGCCTGTCAATCCGGCCTTCTCCTGTGATGACTATGTCTGCATCTTTGAGCAGCCTGTCGAATCCAGCTGCCTCAAGTATCATTTCTGAACCAGAGACCAGTTTCCCTCCAAGAAAAGCCGCAAAGGCCCCGCCAAGGCCTCCGGCGGCTCCTGCCCCTTCGGCCTTTTGCATGTCATATCCGGTCTGGCGCAAAGTGACTGAGGCGAATGATTCCATACCCTGGTCGAGACGCTTAACCATATCCGCGTCTGCTCCTTTCTGTGGGGCAAACACATATGCTGCTCCTTCAGGGCCGCAGAATGGGCTGTCTACGTCACATGCTATTGTAAAGTCAGCGTCAAGCATGCCTGCGGGAATACCTGCAGTGTCTATGTAAGTAATATTTTTCAGCGATTCTCCGGTTCCGTGGAGTAGCATGCCACGGCTGTCGTAGAACCGCACTCCGAGTGCTGACAGCATTCCTGTTCCGGCATCGTTTGTCGCACTGCCTCCGATTCCTACAAGGAAATGCCTGCATCCATTCCGGAAAGCATCGCATATCAGTTCTCCTGTCCCGAATGTTGTTGTAACTGACGGATTCATTTCCTCTTCCCGCAGAAGGCACAGGCCGCTTGCCGCGGACATTTCTATCATTGCTGTCGTACCGTCTTCAGATATGCCGTATATGGCTTTTATCGGTCTCATCAGGGGATCATGGACTTCCGCTTCCTGTATCCTACCTCCAAGAACTTCCATAAGGGCCCTGATTGTACCTTCTCCTCCGTCTGCTGCCTTTATAGCCTGAATCCGGCACTCCGGCAATATTTCCTTTATCCCGGCGGCAATCGCTTCTCCTGCTTCTGCTGATGTGAGGGATCCTTTAAATGAATCCGGTGCGATAATTATTTTCATTTCCGTGTCGGTCTGTCAAATGTCCTTTGCAAGTGTGTCCTATAAAAAAAACAGGGTGGAAGAATCTCCATCCTGTTTTTCCTTTTATGCTCCGAAGTTGTCGTAGAGCAGATTCTCTTTCGGGACTCCGAGGCTGTCAAGCAGATTCTCCACTGAGGCGGACATCATAGGCGGGCCGCACATCAGGTAGAGGCAGTCCTCCGGATTCTCATGCTGTTTGAGATATGTCTCGTAAAGCACGTTGTGTACGAATCCTGCCGTATATGCCACATGCTTTGCGTCTGCCTCCGGATCCGGCCTGTCAAGTGCCAGGTGGAACTTGAAGTTAGGGAACTCTTTCTCGATCTCGTGGTAGTCCTCGAGGTAGAATGCCTCCTTAAGGCTACGCGCACCGTAGAAGAAATTCACTTTCCTTGTGGTCTTCTCTGTCTTGAACAGGTGCATGATGTGGCTTCTCATAGGGGCCATACCTGCACCGCCTCCGATGAAGATGAGCTCCTGGTCCGCAGGAAGGTTGTCCGGGAGGAAGAACTCTCCGTAAGGACCCGAGATTGTCACCTTGTCGCCCGGCTTGAGCGAGTAGATGTATGAAGAGCAGATACCCGGGTTCACAGGGAGGAATTTCCTTGTGGCCCTGTCGATAGGCGGAGTGGCGATACGCACGTTCAGCTTGATTATATCGCCCTCTGCAGGGTAGCAGGCCATGGAGTATGCGCGGAGGGTAGGGGTAGGGTTGACCATCTTGAGGTCGAATACGCCCATCTTCTCCCAGTCTTCCCTGTATTCAGGATCCACGTCGATGTTCCTGTAGTCAACTGTGCATGCAGGGACATCCACCTGGATGTATCCTCCTGACTTGAAGTGGAGATGCTCGCCTTCAGGAAGCTTGACGACAAATTCCTTGATGAAAGTCGCCACATTGTGGTTGGATACGACCTCGCACTCCCATTTCTTGACACTGAGTGCAGACTCGGAAATCTTGATCTTCATGTCTTCCTTGACTTTGACCTGGCATCCGAGCCTCCAGTGGTCGCTTATCTGCTTCCTGTTGAAGAAGCCTACCTCGGTAGGCAGGATTGTCCCGCCGCCTTCAAGTACCTGGCATTTGCACTGTCCGCAGCTTCCTTTTCCTCCGCAGGCCGATGAAAGGAAGATCTTCTGTTCAGCGAGAGTAGAGAGCAGTGATGAACCTGGTGTCACCTCGATCTCTTTCTTTCCGTCGTTGATGCTGATCTTGACCTTTCCGGCCGGTGTCAGCTTGATCTTGACGAAAAGGAGTACAGCTACCAGGATGAGGGTGACAACGGTAATGGTTATCACCGCAAGTATGAGTGTTGTAACTAACATATTCATAGTTTTGAACCTCCAGGATTAAAGTTGAATACCCATGAATGTCATGAACGCGATAGCCATGAGACCCACTGTGATGAAGGTTATTCCAAGTCCACGGAGAGCGGCAGGCACATTGGAGTATGCCATCTTCTCCCTGATTGCAGCCAGGGTCACGATAGCCAGGAACCAGCCGATACCGGAACCGAGCGCATAGACAGTGGCTTCACCGAAATTCACGAAATCCCTTTCCTGCATGAAGAGGGAGCCTCCGAGGATGGCGCAGTTCACTGCGATCAGCGGGAGGAAGATACCCAGCTGCGAGTACAGGGTCGGGGTGAATTTCTCCACCACCATTTCCACTATCTGGGTGATGGCCGCCACGACTGCGATGAACACGATGAAACTCAGGAAGCTCAGGTCCACATCAGGAAGACCTGCCCATGCGAGGGCACCGGCCTTCAGTACGAATTCATTCAGCAGGTAGTTGATAGGCAGTGTGATCAGCAGCACTCCGATAACAGCTATTCCCAAACCGGTAGCTGTCTTCACATTCTTAGATACCGCCAGATATGAGCACATGCCCAGGAAGTAGGCGAATATCATGTTGTCAACAAAAATTGACTTTACGAATAAGCTTATATATTCCATATCCGATTCGAGTTAGATGTTATTTTTCCTGCAGGTCTTTCTGTATGCTTCTCTGTATCCATACGATGCATCCCAGCAGGATGAGGGCCATAGGCGGCAGGATAATAAGGCCGTTGTTCATGTAGCCGGCCTCATACACCGCTTCAGGTATTATCCTCATTCCGAACAGTGTGCCTGATCCGAGGATTTCCCTCACGAAAGCGAGGGCGATAAGGATGAGGGCATATCCGGCGCCGTTTGCAAGACCGTCAAGAAGGGACGGGATCGGCTTGTTGCCCAGGGCGTATGCCTCGATACGTCCCATCACGATACAGTTGGTGATGATAAGTCCGACATAGACGGACAGCGCCTTGCTGACACTGTACATGTATGCTTTCAGCACCTGGTCCACGAGAATCACCATGAGCGCCACTACGACGAGCTGGACGATGATTCGGATACGGTTCGGAATCGAGTTCCTCATCAGGGATACCACAAAGCTTGACAGTCCTGTGACGATAGTCACTGAAAGGCCCATTACGATGGCTCCTTCAAGCTGCACTGTCACAGCCAGTGATGAACAGATACCAAGGACGAGTACCGTCACAGGGTTGCCCTTGAATATCGGTTTGAGCAGTACTTCTTTATAATCGATTTTTGCCATAGTTTCGTCCTCCAATTATTTGGCTGCCGCCAGTGTGTTCAGATACGGCTCATAGTATTTTGCCCACAGGTTGATGCTCCGTCCCAGAGCCTGGGAAGTGATGGTGGCTCCGCTTATGGCATCAACACCGTGAGGGTTGTCCTTGGCCCCGCCTTTTACCACTGCGAACATATTGTCACCTTCTCCGAGAGTCTTGTCCTTGAACTGTCCGTAGAAAGGCTCATCCGCAATCTTTGACCCCAGGCCAGGGGTTTCCCCCTTGTGGTCGAATATGGCTCCGTCGATGGTCTTGCCGTCTTCTGCAAGTGCCACATAGCCCCATATCGGTCCCCACAGCCCGGCACCGTAGCACGGGATGACGGTTACAGTCCTGCCGTTGATGTCAAAGACATATACCGGCAGCCTGAGCTGTGAGAGAAGGTCTGAGTTGCCGTTCTCTATTTTCTTGAGGAGGTCATTCTGTTTCTTCAGGTCCGCTGTAGTGGATACCTGGATGTCATTGGCGTTTTCCTTGCCGATGTTCATTTCACCGACTTTCTTGCCGGACCCGTCCACGAAGAATGCGTCCTTGACTGTTTTCGTGTAGAGTGCAATCACATCGGTGTCTTCACCTACAGTGACGGACCCGTCAACCTGGCCTGCGGCGCTGAGCAGCTTGCCGATAGTCTCTTTCTTCACGTTCTCGTTCTGCATTGGCTGCAGGATCATGGCTACAAAAGCAAGAATCGCCGCAACCAGGATTACGAGAACGGTCGAGTATATGACTGTATATGTATTACCGTTTGTATTCATACCTCAATATTATATTAAGCGACTTTAACTTTTTTAGCCCTTCTGCTGATGGATGCCTCGATGACATAGTGGTCAATCAGAGGTGCGAATGTGTTCATCAGCAGGATAGCGAGCATCATACCTTCAACGTATCCAGGGTTGAAAAGCCTTACGGTCACCGTGAGGGCTCCTACAAGGAATCCGTAGATCCATTTCCCGGTCTCTGTCTGGGCTGATGTCACAGGATCTGTGGCCATGAACACTGTACCGAATGCAAATCCGCCGAGTACAAGGTGGTAGTATGCAGGCATTTCCATTGCCGGTGTCCCGCCGATAAGGTTGCAGAGCCCGCCGATGGCAAGTGCCCCGATTACGGATGAAAGCATTATCTTCCAGCTTGCTACACCAGTCCAGATGAGGATTACCGCACCGATGAGGATGGCTATGACAGAAGTCTCGCCCACAGCTCCAGGGATAGTACCTATAATGAGGTCCATGAATGATGTCCCGGCATCGGTCAGTCCCTGTACTCCACCTGCTCCTGCATGTACGAGAGGAGTGGCACCTGAGAATGCGTCTGCAAGCCCGTTCCCGCTCTGGAATGCGGTCCCGTCAGTGAGGTATCTTGTGACACCTCCTGTCCAGATGGTGTCGCCGGACATCTTGCTCGGGTATGAGAAGAACAGGAATGCACGGCACAGCAGGGCCGGGTTCCAGATGTTCATGCCTGTGCCGCCGAACACTTCCTTGCCGAGGATCACTGCGAATGCCACTGCAATGGCGAGCATCCACAGAGGAACGTCCACAGGGACAATCAGCGGGATGAGCATACCTGACACGAGGAATCCCTCGTTCACTTCATGTCCGCGTATCTGGGCGGATATGAATTCTATCGCAAGACCTACTACGTATGCAACGACATACAGAGGAAGGACCCTGAGGAATCCGTACCATACCATCTGCCAGAAGCCCCAGTTGAGGTCGAACGCGAGGTTGTGCTGGTAGCCGACATTCCAGATGCCGAAAAGGGCGCATGGTACGAGGGCTACTACTACTGTTATCATTATTCTCTTCAGATCGACGCTGTCCCTTACATGCGAACCCTTGAGTGTCACAGTGTCCGGAACATAAAGGAATGACTCGAAAGCATCGAAAGTCGAATGAAGGAATCCGAATTTTCCGCCTTTCTCGAATGACGGTTTGATCTTATCGATAAATTTTCTCATAACTTCACTTTTAAGCCATTTCTTTCATCATCAGGTCTATGCCGTCTGAAAGTATAGACTGGATCTCGATTTTTGAAGGGCACACATATTCGCAGAGCGCGAGGTCCTCCTCCAGGACTTCATATATGCCGAACTTCTCCATCTTGTCGATGTCCCCTGCAAGGCATGCCTTGACAAGGTATACGGGGTATATGTCCATAGGAAGGACTTTCCCGTACACATCCGACATCACGAAAGCGCGCGGGCCTCCATGGAGATTGGTGTCCATATTGTATTTCTTGTTTGGCGTAAGCCAGGAGAAATAGGTGTGGGAGAAGCTGAAAAGGCTGCTCCTGACAGGCTTGGCCCATCCGAGCATCTCAAATTTGTTGCCTTCCTCGATCAGGGTCACCTGGTTGTCATAAAATCCCAGGAAGCCGTGCTCTCCGGTATTGCTGCCTGTGAGGACATCGCCGCTGATGAACCTCACTTCAGCACCTTTGTCCTTGCGGAAGTCCGCTATGCTGTCCATCTGCATGCCGGCTATACCCTGCACATAGCAAGGGTCATCAGCCTCCGGGCCAGTTACAGCCACCAGACGGGACATGTCGTATTTCCCTGTGACAAAGAGTTTTCCGATAGCTGCAAGCATGAGAGGTGAAACAGTCCATACTGTCTCTCCTTTCCTGATAGGGGAGATATGGTGGATCTGTACACCCACATTTCCGGCAGGGTGTTTGCCGGAGAACACATGGAAAGTGACATTCTCGAGCTTGTGGAAAGGAGTGCCCGAGTAGTTCGAGCTGTTGAGTGAAACATGTACCCCGCCGTCGGTCAGTTTTGAAATGGCGTCGACTGCAGTCTGGATGTAGTTCATTTCATCCCTGAATGCATATTCGGTGCTTGCTGCAAGAGGGGCTGTAGTGAATGCTGATACGAAAATTGCCTTGGGCCGGATTTCCGGATCCGCGATGATTCCGTACGGCCTCTGTATGAATGCAGGCCACAGTCCGCTTTTCAGGAGGACTTCCTTGATCTCGCCGGTACTCATGCCGGCGACTTTCCTGGAACCGAAATCTACA
This sequence comes from uncultured Bacteroidales bacterium, assembly GCA_944326305.1. Taxonomy (GTDB): domain Bacteria; phylum Bacteroidota; class Bacteroidia; order Bacteroidales; family UBA932; genus Cryptobacteroides. The sequence goes on along the minus strand of CALVDL010000006.1, from coordinate 40,201 downwards.
TACTCCTGGGATTCATCAGCCTTGATACGGACTTCAAGCAACTTTCTTTTTTCTCCTCTGACGATTTCCGTCACGGTCCCGCTTACAGGGGAAGTGAACAGTATTTCAGGGGATTTCTTGTCTGCCAAGACAGGGGAGCCTGCCAGGACCTTGTCACCTTCCCTGACCAGAAGTCTCGGCAGGAGACCTCTGAAATCAGTGGGTTTTACGGCCACAACATCTGGTTTTACCACCTTCTTGGTCTTCTGGGCTGCAGTACCCGTGATAGGGATGTCCAGCCCACGTTTCAAATCAATGTTGTTTGACATTATAAAAACCGTTTTTGAGTATTTTCAGAAAACCGCCGCGAATATAGTGTTTTTTTAGTTCTTTTCCAATTCACCTGATTTGAGTTAAGGTCAATTTTTTATGATTGGCAGGAACCCGGCTGTATGTTCTTTCCGTCAGGACCGGGACCGGCTTAATGGAGAAATAAATTTTTGTATATTCGCGGCCATTATGGGAAACAATGCGAATACAATATTGGAGGGGCTGAACAGCGAGCAGAGGAAGGCTGTCAGCTGTATTGAGGGGCCGGTGCTCATTGTCGCCGGTGCGGGGTCGGGAAAGACCAGGGTATTGACAAGCAGGATAGCCTATATCCTTGATAACGGGTGTCCTCCGGACAAGATATTGGCCTTGACCTTCACGAAGAAGGCCGCTTCGGAGATGAAGGAGAGGGTGGCTGTGATGGTAGGGGAGCATAAGGCCAGAAGACTTTTCATGGGCACTTTCCATTCGGTATTTATCCGTTTCCTCCGGGAGTTTTCCGGAAGCCTGGGCTATCCGCAGAATTTTACCATCTATGATACGAGCGATTCTACGAGTGCGATAAAAAGCTGTGTCAAGGAACTCCAGCTGGATGAGAAGGTGTACAAGCCGAAGGACGTCCTTTCAAGGATTTCTATGGCGAAAAACAACCTTGTCACGCCGGAGGCCTACCGCCGCAATACCGTTGCGCAGCAGAACGATGCAGCCGCCCGCAAGCCCAGGATCTGCGACATCTACCAGCTTTATGCCCAGAAGTGCCGGCAGTCCGGTGTGATGGATTTCGATGATATTCTTCTGAATATGAACATCCTGTTGCGGGACTGCCCCCAGGCTCTCGAGTCCATTTCGGAAAGGTTCCGCTATATAATGGTTGACGAGTACCAGGATACAAATTATTCCCAGTACTTGATATTAAGGAAATTGAGCTTGCGGCACAAAAATATATGTGTTGTGGGGGATGACTCCCAGTCAATCTATTCCTTCCGTGGCGCGAAAATAGAGAACATCCTTAACTTCCAGAAGGATTATCCGGACAACAAGACCTTCCGTCTCGAACAGAACTACCGCTCTACAAGGACAATAGTGGATGCGGCCAATTCACTGATTGCAAGGAACAGCGCGCGTATTCCAAAGAAATGCTATTCTGAAGGGGAGGAGGGGGAGAAGATAAAGCTTATCAATGCCTATACCGAACAGGAGGAGGCCCTGCTGATAGCCTCTTCGATAATGTCGAGGATAAGGTCAGACTCGGCCCAATACCAGGATTTTGCAATACTTTACAGGACGAATTCACAGTCCAGGGCCATAGAGGAGGCCCTACGGAAAAGGAATCTGCCGTATCTGATATATTCCGGGAATTCCTTTTATGAGAGGGCCGAGGTGAAGGATATGATGGCATATCTGAAACTTGCTGTCAATCTGAATGATGATGAATCTTTTAAAAGGGTTGTGAACAAGCCTGCAAGGGGGATAGGGGATACGTCCCTGGCCGCTCTTGCCGCAGCCGCCATAGATAACTGCTGTCCGCTTTTTAAAGCTGTTTACCTTGACAACCTGGAGATGTACGGCCTGAAATCCGCCGCACTCCAGAAGATCCGTGCATTCTGTGATATGATGCAGCGTTTCTCGGCCAAAGCCATGACGGATGATGCCGGGAGCCTCTCCACTTCCCTCGCACTTGATTCAGGGCTGCTGATGCTGTACAAAAACGACAACAGCATCGAAAGCCAGTCCCGTGCGGCCAATGTGGAGGAGCTCCTGAACAGTGTCAGGACTTTTGTGGAGGAACGCCAGAGCGAGTATTTTGAGCAGATGCAGGCTGACGGCAGTGTTGCCGAGGGGGAGGAGCTGCCGGCCTCCGGCCTTCCGGTGGTCACTCTTGACGAATATCTGGAGAATGTATCCCTGCTGAGTGCCGCCGACATTGATGATTCTGAGGATACAGCCAACAGGATAGCTCTCATGACCATCCATTCGTCCAAGGGTCTTGAATTCCCTTATGTATATGTCGCCGGCATGGAGGAGAATATCTTTCCGTCAGGCGGCTCGATGGCTTCGGAAAATGATATAGAGGAGGAGAGACGGCTTTGCTATGTTGCTATGACACGGGCTGAAAAGGGGCTCCAGCTGTCTTTTGCTACTACCCGGATGCGCAACGGTAAACATGAGTCCAATTCTCCGAGCCGCTTCCTCCGGGAGATAGACAGCAGATATATCTCGAATCCGCTCGGACAGGGCGATGAGGATGAGCCTGCCGGTCCTGCTCTATCCTGGCAGCGGAGCCGGAGGCCGTTCGCGAGTTCCGGATATGCCGCAAGGCCGCAGGTGGGACGCCAGGGCATGTCTTCATCCTCTTACGGAAGGTCAGGAGATGTTACTGTAATCCCTTCCCCGGCTTCCCGCAAGCCGGCTGTCTCTGTTCCTCCAAGACCGGGTGCGGAGTTCGAGCCGACCCCTATTCTGCAGCTTAAGGCCGGGCAGAGGGTAGAGCATAACCGTTTCGGCTTCGGGAAGATCATCGAGATTACCGGCGGACCTTCTGACCTGAAGGCCAGGATCGCTTTTGACAGCTACGGCGAGAAGATACTGCTTCTGAAATATGCCAAGATACGGACAGTGGAAAAATAGTTTCTAAAAAAAACAGAAAAATCTTTTTTACTGTTTTCCTTAAAAAACGTAAAAAAAATAAAGATTCAGAAAAACATCGGTCCTGCGTATCTGCAGGGCCGGTTTCTCATTATATCTTTGGCCTGTCAACCAACCAAATTCATGAATATGAGAAAAAGTTTTTTCTGTTTGTCAGGTCTGGCAATACTCCAGATTACCGTTGTTGCCATGACTGTTTCGTGCTCCAGGGATTCCGGAGGGGATGTAGGGAGCGGATGTATGAGGATAAGGTTTCCCGAGGACATGTACAAGTCTGCTCTTGAACATGCAGAACTGCCGGACACGAATGATTTTATCCTTGATATAAGGAATTCGTCAGGGGAGACAGTCTATTCGGGGTTCTATGGGGATTCTCCGGAGTCGCTATCTGTGCCTGCCGGAAGCTATACGGTAAGCGTGAAGTCCTGTGAGTTTTCAAAGCCGCAGTTCTCGAAACCGCAGTTCGGGGACGAGCAGTGTATCATCGTCCCTTCGGACGGCCTTGTCGATGTGGCTCTGGAGTGCAGGCAGATGAATTCAGGTATAAAGCTTCGTATCTCCCCTGAGTTCCTGGATGCGTTTCCGGATGGCGTACTGTTCGTCTCGTCGGATGACGGTCGCCTTATGTACGGATATAAAGAAAAAAGGATAGCGTATTTCACGCCCGGGGCAGTGTCGGTGCTCCTTGATAGCGGGGGAGAGATGAAGACACTCCTCACCAGGACTCTCGGGAGGCAGGAGATATTGACAATAGGCATACAGGTATCGGACGATATTGTCCAGGATGACGATGGTATTTCCATATCAATAGATACGACAAGGATATGGAATGATGAGGATTTTGTCATAGGCGGAGGAGACAGCGGGAAGGGTGAGGATGCGGATAATGCCATGTCAGTGACCCAGGCAAGGGAGAATATCGGTGCGGCAGACGTATGGGTCTGCGGCTATATTGTGGGCGGTGACCTGAGCAGGACATCCGTTTCCTTCAGCCCTCCCTTTTCTTCCGGTTCAAACCTCGCTGTGGCGAGCCGCTCGTCTGTATCTTCCAGGGAGTCGTGCATAGCAGTGTCTGTCCCGGCAGGGGACATAAGGGATGTATTGAGCCTGGCGGAGCATCCTGAGAACATCGGCAGGCGGGTGTATCTGAAAGGGGATATTGTAGAATCGTATTTCGGTCTTGTGGGAGTCAAGAACGTAACGGACTGTGTCCTGAAATGAAAAAAATGTATAAATTTGGGGCGGTTAAAATAAAATGTCTATGAATAAATTGAAATTGTTTTCCGCCCTTGCTGTCATTACGCTGGCAGCGGTGGAAGTATCGGCCAAGTCCGGGATTGAAGCAGGATATGTGAATACACGCTACAATGTTTCTGGCGAGAGCCCGGCTTTGACAAGTTCGGCCCTTAACGGTTTTTATGTGGGGGTAAGCGATGACATCAGGCTGGTGGCAGGGCTAGGGCTCCGCATAGGACTGAACTATTCATATACTACAGACAAGTCCGCCAGGTCGATTTTCGATGACATGAGTATGAAAGGCGGGGCGGAAAAGGATCATTATCTCAATGTGCCCCTGCGCCTCAGGTATACTTTCAACATAGTTCCGAGAGTGCTTAAGATACAGGCCTATGCAGGTCCGGTATTTTCTGTGGGGCTCAGCCACACATACAGCTATGATTTTGCGGACGGTTCGCTGAAATACAACTATTACACCGGGAAGTTCAAGTCTGACGCCCTTGATGAGGAGGATACCCAGCATTTGGGCCTTCCACAATACAAGAGGTTCGATGTTACTGTCGGCGGAGGTATCGGGGTAGAGCTTTTCAATTTCCTTGAACTGAAGGTAGGTTACGACTGGGGTGTCACGGACAGGTTCAAGGGAGACATTGCCCAGTCCGCGACATGCAACAGGGACATGTTCTACGCTGCTGTCGGATTCAGATTCTGACGTTTATGGCAGAAACATCCAAACGGATAAACGGCATAGCCGCTTCTCCTATACGTAAACTTGCCCCTCTGGCGGAGAAAGCCAAGGCCAGAGGGGTTAAAGTATACCATCTGAATATAGGGCAGCCGGATATAAGGACACCTGAAGTGGCCATAGAAGCATTGAGGCGCATAGACAGGACGGTCCTGGAATACAGTCCTTCACAAGGCTTTCTTTCATTGCGGGAAAAGATTGCCGTATATTATTCACGGTACGGGATGGATTATTCACCGGACCAGATCATTGTCACTTCCGGCGGATCAGAGGCCGTGCTGTTTTCGTTCCTGGCCTGCATGGATCCCGGTGACGAAATTATCACGACTGACCCGACCTATGCCAACTATATTGCATTTGCCGCTGCTGCAGGGGTGAAAGTCAAGACCATCTTAACAAGGATTGAAGACAATTTCGCCCTGCCTCCGGTCGAGGAATTCGAGGCGCTGATCACACCGGCTACGAAAGCGATTCTGATCTGCAATCCGAACAACCCTACCGGAAGCCTGTACACTGCGGCAGAAATGCAGATGCTAGCGGAAATAGTCCGAAGGCATGACCTTTTCCTTTTCTCGGATGAGGTCTACAGGGAGTTCATATATGGGGACGCGGAGTATGTATCGGCCGGTCATCTGGAAGGTGTGGATGACAATGTCGTGATCCTTGATTCTTTCTCCAAACGGTATTCGGAATGCGGTATCAGGATAGGTGCCGTCGTGACCAGGAACAGGTCTGTGGCGGAAGGTGTCCTGAAACTCGGCCAGGCCCGGTTAAGCCCGCCTTTGCTGGGTCAGATTGTCGCAGAGGCGTCTTGCAGCGTAGGAAGGGAGTACCTTGATCCGGTTATCAATGAGTATGGACACAGGAGGAATGTCCTTGTAGATGGGTTAAAATCCATTCCCGGTGTGGTGGTATCTGTGCCGTCAGGGTCATTCTATGTTATTGCAAAGCTTCCTGTAGATGATGCAGACCGTTTCTGTGCGTGGTGCCTTTCGGACTTCGAGTATGACGGCGAGACTGTGATGATGGCCCCGGCATCAGGATTCTATTTCACGCCTGGAGCCGGACGCTCTGAAGTCAGGATTGCTTATGTGCTTGAAACAAAGAGCCTTGAAAAGGCAGTCCTTCTGCTCTCCAAGGCTCTTGAAAAATATCGTTCTTTGTAGCACTTTGCCGGTTTTCCCGGAACAGTCCACTGCCGGTTAATCTGCGGTCCCGGACTGTTCCAAAGGCGGCAGTGTCACTCTGAAAAGACTGCTCGGACGGTGTTCCCTGTGGATGATTTCAGTCATCCGTTTCACTATCTCCGGGTGGTCTTTTGCTATGTCATGGTCTTCATGTATGTCTTCCGCGAGATTGTAAAGCCTGGGCTTGCCCTTGACTGTCACCATCTTCCAGTCCCCGGCCCTTACTCCTATCTGGTCGGTCTCGTGGAATTCCCAGTAAAGGAACTTGTGCTTCCGCTGGTTTTCCTCGTCACCAAGAAGGGTAGGGGCGAATGATATGCCGTCAAAGCAGTCGGTGTCTCCGCCAAGATACTTTTCCGGGTATTTCCTGTCCCCTGCGAGCTCGCAGAAAGTGGGGAGGACATCATAGAAGGCAAGCTGGTGCCCGTTTGTCACCCCTTCTGGAACGTGGCCGGGCCACCATGCTATGAACGGCACTCTTATCCCTCCTTCGTAGCACTGCCTTTTGAGCCCTCTGAGCTTGCCGTCCCTGCCGAAGAAGCCAGGGTCCGCCCCTCCTTCTTCATGCGGGCCGTTGTCACTGGTGAAGATGACAAGGGTATTTCTGTCCAGACCTTTCGCCTTGAGCAGTCCGAGGATTTCCCCTACATAAGTGTCCAGGCGTGTGATCATCGCCGCGAATTCCGCGTGTGTGTGCACTGCGGGGTTGTACCTGGATCCTTCACTCCCTCCCCATGTCTTGTCCTCAAAGAACTTTTCCCTGTATGCCAGAAGTATGGAGTCTTCCGGCTGCGCCAGCTCCGCATGCGGCAGGGTGTACGTGAAAAAGCCCATGAAAGGGACATCCCCGCTTTGCCGTGCCAGCCATTCCATAGCTGCCTCATGTATCAAGTCGGCCGAGTACTGGGTGCGCTTCCTGTATTCTTCCCCGTACATCGGGTACCGGATGTTCTCTTCCAGAGTTATCCTGACTGTTGAGGTGTCCCCCAGGGCCTTGCTGTACCTGTTCAGGAAGTTGGGATAGTACAGGTGCGCCTGGAACTGGCATATGTATCCGAAGAATTCATCTATCCCGCGCTTGTCCGGTGTGGAGCAAGAGCCTTCATAGCCTCCGGCCCATTTGCCGAACATGCCTGTAGTGTACCCGTTCTCTTTCATGATTTCCGGCAGGATGATGTGGTCGGGGCTGTATGGCTCCTGCCCCGTGACCGTATAGTCCATGTTCACCCCGTACTGCGTCACCGGGGAGTCTGTCCAGTACTCCTTGTTCCCCCTTACATGCCCGTGTCCGGAGTGCTGCCCGGTCATGAGCGCTGCCCTGGAGGGGGCGCTTACAGGACTTCCGGCATAGGCCTGTGTAAAACGCATCCCTTCCCCGGCCATCCTGTCTATGTTCGGGGTGCTGATGTATTTCTGCCCGTAGCAGGCCAGGTCACCGTACCCCATGTCATCGCAGAGGATGAAGATTATATTGGGCTTCTGTTTTTTTGCGGCGGTTTCCTGAGCCGGGGCAGCAGCGAGTGCGGCTGCCCCGGAAAGGAAAATCATTCTTTTGGCATATCCTGTCATGAGGCATCCCTATTTGTTGAAAATGATCTCATAGATGTCGGCTGTGCCGTCAATGGTCACTCCAGCCGTTTCCGGAGCCAGTTCCACCGATGTGAATGCCCCGCTGCGGGTGCTTGACAGGATTTCATTGCCGTCTTTGTCTAACTGCTTTACAGTGAATCCGCCGCCGTCCCCTGTAAGCAGAGTCAGTGACCTGCTTCCTTCAGCAAGTCCGAAAGAGAGGGTCCCTTCACACCTGTAGAATGACTGGACATCCTTGTCGAAGGCGTCCACTGCGGCCTGAGGGTCGGCGGCCTGTATCTGGAACCCGAGATTCCCCGGTTTGGCCGGATTGACTTCAAATGTACGGACAGATGCCCAGTTCTGTTTCGGGGAGTCAAGCCTCAGGAGCCTCACGAAGCGCGCCTGCACCGGCTCTCCCTCCCATTTTATGACATACTGTTTCTGCATGTCGTCTATCAGCGTGTGCCAAGTCTTCCCGTCGGCCGAGTACTGCAGGGCCGCATGGTCGAAGTAGTCCACATCATCCGTTGAATTGCGTCCCTGGAGGATGAATATCTCTTCTACAGGGACTGCAGAACAGAGGTCAACCCCGATCCACGAGCCTTTGCTCTGCGCTGTTCCCGATGTGTAGTATGTGGTGGAGTCGTTGTCGAACATGAGTTTCGTCTGTGTGGAGAAAGAGTTGTTGAAGGACCCTATCCCGCGTACCACAGAGGATTTTTCCCCTGAAAGCTTCTCGTAGAACATGATTCCCAGGTCATCCATGGCGTTCTCATAGAAAGGCTGGAGCTTGAATGTGCCGCATTTATGCGCATTGTATGATGCCAGCCTGTCTGCAGTCATGAGGTTGGATGTATATTCTGTCCAGAACTCTTCTGTCTTCCCTTCTTCCAGCAGCCTTATGAGCCCGAGGGCCTTTTCCCCGCGCTCCCCGAGCCTTCCGAATTCCACCAGCCAAGGGCGGAGTTCTTCCAGCAGGAGCCTGTCGGTGCATCCTGCCTCCATCTGTGCAGGCACTTCCTTGATTTTCCTGAATTCTGCGAGCAGGGCGTCGTATTGCTCACGGGTGTAGTTGTCCACAAGGAAGGTCTCTGTCTCCCAGGATTCGTCTCTCCTGTATCCTGTCTCTGTGTCGCAGGAGTGGATGGCGAAGGTCCTGTATGCGTCCGTAGCTTCCGGGACAAGTGCCGCCAGACCTCTTTCCCAGTTGTCTAAAGCGTTGTATCCTGCTGCGTTCCAGCAGTAGTCGGCCACTCCGTAGAGTGCGATTTTAGATGCCTCGCCATGTTCCATAGGGTTGCTTACCATGCCGCGCAGTTCCTTATATGTGAGAGACGGCTCAAGACCGTATGCCGGTCCCTGCATGATTATATGGCGGGCATAGTCGGTCACAGGGAAATTCCACCAGTAGAGTGCCGGCCTTCTGATTCTTGAGTTGACCCATTCCATTGTCTCCCTGGTCAGGTCACTGCACACATAGTCTCCGGTCCAGAATACATCGATGCTCGGGTCGAGTATCTGCCCGTAGATTGCCAGGTTTCCGTTCGGGCCCGGATTGGCCCACAGTTTCGAATAGTCGGTAGGGCATACAATCAGAGGCTGTACGTCCCCCTTCTCCTTTACGAATTCGGCGTTCAGCCTGTTCAGCAGCTCTGCCTGTTTTGTCGGGTTCGTGCCTTCTCCGGAAATGTCGTCGAAAAAGATTGCGAAAGACCTCACTCCGAGATCATACATCAGGTTGAATTTGTTCAGGAGGTTCCCGTAGTCTTCCTCGTTCCATTTTATGTCCTGGCCCGGATGGATGGCCCACACGAAATCTACCCGGTTGCGCCTGCAGGCCTGTACCAGGTCACTGATGTTCCTGGCCTGGTCTTCCGGGTATGGCTGCCTCCAGTTAGGGCAGCTGTGATATGGGTCGTCCTTCGGCCCGTAAAGGTAGGTGTTCATCTTGTTGGCTCCGTAAAAATCTATCAGGGAAGTCCTTACTTCGTGTGACCATGGCGTGCCGTAGAAACCTTCCACCACGCCCCGGTATTTCATGTCAGGCCAGTCGTGTATATCCGCATAAGGCAGCTTCCCGCTTGCGAGTATCTGCTTCAGGGTCTGAAGTCCATAGAACGCCCCTCTCTCATTATACCCGGTTATTGCTATGCCCTTTTCGGATACGGTCAGCCTGTATGCTCCGTCAAGCGCCTTGACCCCTGCTTTCACCGCCTCCTTTTCGCCGAAGCCTATAGACAGAGGAAGGCCTTTTTTGTCCTGCTTCAGGAAAGCGAGGTCTCCGCTGAAAGCTTTTTTCCTGTCCTTTACATTGAACCCTGCAGAGAAATCCAGCGTCTTTTCCCCCTCTATTGTTAATTCATGAGGGACAGGGTTAAGCACCAGCCCCTTATGGTCAATCTTGTATCCCGGTACTTTGGCGATGGTCTGCGATTCAAGTCTCTGGGACGAAAGATCGAAATCGGTCTCCTGTGCAGACAGGCAGATGCTAAATGCCAAAAGAACTGACACCGCGGTGAAAATTTTTCTGTCCATTTGGAAATATTAGTTTGTGATTAATGTTTATATGGAATCGTAAAAATTCAAAATATCTTTTTACAAAATTAAATAAATTAATGCCAATACAATAAAATTGTCCTGTCAATTTATGGATAAATATTTCCAATCCAGAAGGTTTTCCAGCAGTAAAGGGGTGGTACATGAAAATCTCAAATAAAAATCGGAGCCGTCATTGGTTCTGCCATCCTGTTTGCCCTGGTCTCATCAGGTGCCCATGACGGTCCTACCGCTACCGGTTCCAACTCTTTCAAGGAAGGGATGGGGACCAGCCCTTTTTGAAGGCGGCGTCGCCCTCAAGCAGCTCTGGCTGTTCATTGTGGCTCCTTTCACAGGCGCTGTTTTGAGCGCTGCCGTTTGGAAGCTGCTTTCTGCCGGCAATGGCAGCCGTTAGAGCATTTTTTCTATCCAGTGGAAAATCAGGATGACACGTCTGCGCATGACTTCATAGTCGAGTGTGTCGGCCGTGTCATATGTTTTATTGTTGTTCATGGTGATGCCGGATGTGAAAAGCACAGCCGGCACACCGTTTTCTATGAACACCCTCTGGTCTGAAAGCGTGTAGAATATCCTTGTGAAATCCTTGCTGCCATAGTATGAGTGGGATATTTCAAGGTCTGTCCCGTAAAACAGGTTGCACTGTGTGATCTTACCGCGGTCCTCCTCTTTCAGGCTGTCGTTCCCCAGCATTATCATATAGTCTTTCCTTCCGGACTGCAGGGGGGACAGGGAGCAGCCGATCTGGTCGATATTGACCATTAGCGATATTTTGTCTTTCGTTATCGTCTCTCCGCTCAGCGGATCTTTCAGGTCCCCGTTTTCTACCATCCTCCAGAAGGAATATGAGCCGGAAAGATTCATGCACTGTCCGTCGAATGCCACGAAAATCAGGGTTTTCCCGTATGCCTTGCCGAGCATTTTCATAGAGGAGAACATTTCAGCGAGGGTTATAAGTGCAACAGTACCGGACGCATTGCTGTCGGCTCCCGGATAGACTTTCCCGTCGAGGACACCGAGATGGTCATAGTGCGCCCCTATTATTATATAGGAGTCACGCGGCTCCTTCCGTGAGCCCGGAATCATTCCCATGATATTGTGCCCGACGATGCCATCTCCGGAATATATGTGCCTTGCATATCCTGTCCCGGGTCCGATAAGGCCTGATTCCCTGAAATGCCTTATGAGCCAGAATGCCGCCTCGCTCCCGCCTGCGGAACCTGTCGCCCTTCCGTTGCACATGCTGCCGGACAGGAACTCCACCTGTCTGTATAGCCTGTCTGCCCACACTAAGTTATGGGCCAGAGTGTCATTTGATACCCATGGGCTCTGCCCTTTTGCGGGAGACGGGCCGGAGAGGGCCAGTATAATGACTGCGGCAGCGGATATGATGATTTTTTTATCCATTTTTATCTGTTAGGGCATGATAAATGATTATATTTGCGCCTGGTTCGGGAAATGCGGGCCAAAATTAGGAAAAATAAGATAAACATAGATGGGTATCCTGAGAAAATATATCCTGGCAGCGGTCCTGCTGTTTGCGGTGACTGCTGTCCAGCTGTATGCCCAGTATGACAAGGATGTCTTCTTTTTCCGTGGACGGCAGGCACTTTCGGAAGGTAAATATGCGAGGGCCATCGAAAATTTCAATGTGTTGGCGCGTCTTGACACCACTGATTACTGGACCTTCTTTTTCAGGGGAATAGCCAAGTACAACCTCGGGGACATACGCGGTGCGCAAAGTGATTTCGACACTTCTGTCAGGCTGAACCCTGTATTTACTTCAGGATACCATTACAGGGCAATCACATTGAGCCGTGCAGGAAAATACAATGAGGCTCTGGACGATCTCCAGCAGGCGATCAGCCTCAGGCCCGGGTACATCGGCCTCTATTTCAGCAGGGGAGTGACATACTTCCTTTCCCAACAGTTCGACAAGGCCGTCTCGGATTTCGACAAATACATCCGGAAAGAACCCAAGGATCCGTCCGCATACCTGAACCGTGGGGCAAGCTATCTGTTCCTGAAGGATACGCTAAGGGCAATGGATGACTACAACAGGGCCATACAGCTTGACCGTTACGATCCCGAAGGCTACATACGCCGCGGCCGTATCTATGCCGATTCGGGGGACTACACGAAGGCGATAGCCGATATGGACAAGGCAATCCAGCTTGATACATCCAATACTTTTGCTTATTTCAACCGCGCCATAATGCTCTATGAGCAGAAGGACTACATGGGGGCGATGCGGGATCTGAACCGTGTTCTGAAAGATGAGCCGGGGAATGCCCTGACCCTTTATAACAGGGGGCTTATCAATGCCCAGGTCGGGGCGTACGAGGACGCTCTTTCGGATATGGACAGGGTCCTGAACATCAATCCGGAGAATGTGCTCGCGTACTTCAACCGTGCCTCTATCTTTATAGAGATGGAGCGCTATCAGGATGCGCTTGAGGACTATGACAAGGCCATCGAACTTTATCCTGATTTTGCGAAGGCGTATATGAACAGGGCTTATGTGAAAAATATGCTGGGGGACTTCAAGTCTTCCAAGCAGGACTATGACACGGCCCAGAAGAAGGTGCAGGAATACAGGGATGCAAGTTCGAAGAATGCGGATTCATTTGCCGACACTACCAAGAAATACAGCTCACTGATAGCTCTGGACGCTGATTTCGCCAAGAAGGATTTCAATGACGAGCTGCTTCAGCACAGGGATATAGATATCCGCCTCAAACCGCTGTACAGGTTTACGCTGGCAGACAGCAGGGAGGATACCCGGTATGCGCTCCAGCGCAGGTATGAGAACCCTCTTGTCGACAGGTTCATTGCGGATGCCGCTGTACCTGTGGCGGTTACAAACGCTGATACTGTATATACCGGAAATGGCATATCAGAGCAGGAGATAGAGAATCTGCTGTATGGAGCGCCTGATGAAGGCTCCGGGCAGAACAGCTTCCTGAAGGCCCTTTACGAGACCCTTTCAAGACAGTACAATTCCGCCCTTAACTATTATGATTCCGCTATAGAAACAGAGCAGTCCGGTGATATTGCCGGTCTCTACAAGGCCTTCTATTATATGAACCGCGGTGTGCTCAGGTCAGAGATGATAGATTTCATATCGTCTATCGAGAGCAACGTACAGGTGCTTACAATGGATGATTCCGGGACTACAAGGGCCAGGGTCAAGGACCAGGTGAGCCAGATATATGACTATTCCACAGCCATTGCCGACATGAAGACAGCCTGTGAAATAGTGGATGACATTCCTTATATCTATTTCAATCTCGGGAACTTGTACTGCCTGACTGCGGAGCATATAGCGTCGATAGACAATTATACTAAAGCTATTGATCTGTATCCGTACATGGGTGATGCCTATTATAACAGGGGACTTGTGCTGATATATCTGAAAGACAAGGAAAAAGGCTGTATCGACCTTTCCCGTGCCGGGGAGCTCGGCGTGGCTGAAGCCTACAGTGTCATAAAGAAATATTGTGAGGAGGAGTAGTTGAGGGATGGTCAGGTTCATGAGTTTTTCCAGCGGCAGTTGTGGCAACTGCTATTTTTTCGGGGATGAGGAAAACGGTATAGTCATAGATGCCGGGGTCAGCCTGCGCCGCCTGAAAAAGGCTCTGGAGGAGAATGCGATGACACTGGACTCTTTCGGGGCAGTGCTTGTTACCCATGACCATCTGGACCATATCAGGCATCTGGGGTCTTTCTGCAAAAGGCTGCACAAGCCGGTGTATACGACTGCACTTCTCCATATGGCCCTTTCAAGGCATACTTTCACTTCAGATCATATAGCATCATGCCGCCGGATACTGCCCGATGATAGTGAGTGTATGGTCTGCGGAATGAGTGTGAGGTATTTCATCGTTCCTCATGATGCCACGCAGACTGTGGGCTATGCGATAGGTTATAAGGGACACAGATTCGTTATAATGACAGACCTTGGGCGGATGACGGATGAAGCCATCGGGTATGCCCGGCAGGCTGATACCGTGGTCCTGGAGTCCAATTATGATATGGATATGCTGATGGGCGGCCCTTATACGTACGACCTGAAGATGCGTATCGTGCAGGGGAACGGGCATTTGAGCAATGACGAGTGTGCATCGGCCGTGCGCCGCTTCTGGCATTCTGGCCTGAAGAATATATTCCTGTGTCATCTCAGTGAGAACAACAATACTCCGGAGCTTGCTTACAGGGCCGCTGAAGAAGCCCTCGAGGCTGCCGGAGCGGAAAAAGGTACAATCTCTGTCCGTTGTCTTCCTCGCACCCGGCCATCCGGATTTTTCACACTTTAGCGTCAGCAAGACGAATTATGCTGCACCAGTTTCCTGTCAGTCCCGAATACGAAAACAGGCCGGCCCTTTCCAGGTCAGCCTGTCTAACTTTCTGTCTATGGAGATAATTACTGCTCGTCCATCAGCTGCATGTGCTGAACATAGATGGCCTTTTTGATCTCCTCTCTTCTTTTTACAGATGGCTTTACGAAAGCTTTCCTTGCGCGGAGCTCACGGATAGCGCCTGTCTTTTCGAATTTCCTCTTGAATTTCTTCAGGGCCTTCTCTATATTCTCGCCTTCTTTTACTGGTACTATAATCATCGCTAAATCACCTCCTTTTATTTGCGGGTGCAAAGATAGTCAAATTATTTCATTTGCAAAATATTTTTGAATTCCTCCATTCCTTTTGTAGCCACATCTTTGATATGTGTGATTCTGGAATCGTGTACAGGGACTTCTTTCGGGTCTATAATATATATAGGGGTATCCGGTCCGGCATATCTGTACAGCCCGGCCGCAGGATAGACCTGTAGCGATGTCCCTACTATCAGCATGATGTCTGCCTTTTCTACTTCCTCTATCGCCTTTTCAATTTTTGGGACAGCTTCTCCGAACCATACAATGTGCGGTCTGAGCTGTGCCCCGTTGGGGGCTGTGTCGCCAATGTGGATTTCTCCGTATCCTATATCGAACACCGATGCTTCCGAAAAACCGTCCATTTCGTTGCAGCAGTTTTCCGGGCGAACTTTCGTCAGTTCGCCGTGCAGGTGGATAATGCGTGTCGAACCTGCCCTTTCATGCAGGTTGTCGACATTCTGCGTTACCACAGTGACATCATAGTCCTTTTCAAGGGCTGCTATGAGCAAGTGTGCCCCGTTCGGCTTCACTGTTGCAAGCTGCGCCCTGCGGGCATTGTAGAAATCCAGCATCAGGCCCGGATTCCTGTACCAGCCGTCAATGGATGCGACTTCCTGCACATTGTAGTTCTCCCACAGGCCGTCACTGTCCCTGAAAGTGCTTATCCCGCTTTCCGCACTCACCCCGGCTCCGGTGAGGACTGCTATCTTCTTTTTTTTCATTGCTGTAATTCAGGAATTTCAAAATAATACTTGCGCAGCCAGTGTTCGAACAGCGGGTCGAGCACCAGGGCTTCGTCCCTTTCATTGAAGGTCACAATCTCTTTTTTGCAGAGGGCGTCCTTGACCCTCCTTACATTGGCGGAGGAGTTGAACCCGTATTTCTCGATGACCTCGGTGGCGCTGAATTTCACCACACCGTCCAGAATGGCCTTCAGCATATTAATCTGGTATACCGTAAGGCTGTACATCATCCTCATGAACCTCGGTTCATGAAGGGAAAGCATCATCCTGAGCGCCTCCATCAGTATCCCGTCGTTTATGTAGCCTTTTGTCATTGAATCGCAGATGGCCATATAATGGTTTATGTACCACAGGTTCCCGCGGAACAGTTCACAGCTGGCGCGGATCATGTCCTGTTCAATGACCTTCCCGCTGTTCTGGAATCCGCGCATCACATGCTCCACTATGTCGCGTCCGTCGACTGGGGTGATCGGAACATGTTCTACAGTGCGGTAGAAATATTTGTAGTCCTCGAAAATGTATTTCATCGCATTGACTTTCGAGCCGGAGAAAATGAAGCAGAATTTCCTGTCTTCCGTGCCGCTGTTCTGCATCATCACCTCCTTCAGCAGGCTGAATATTGTCTCGAAGCGCCCGTCCTCCATCAGGTTCTGGAACTCCTCTATGATGATGAATATCCTGTTCCCCCGCTCTTCCGCGATTTTTCCCGGGAGCCTGAGCATGGCGTCTATGTCGTTGGCATCCGGCTCCCAGTTGAGGGATACCACTTCATCGTATCTGGCGAACCTCTCCTGGTCAAAGACGAAGTGAGTGCCTTCGAGCATCCTTGAAATGACATCCCCGTATTCCGCCGGTGTGGAATAACAGGACCGGATGACTGCCGTCCCGAGACGTGTGAGGAAGGTCTCGGCGCTCCGTATGTTGAATAGGTTCACCTCGCAGGCAATGAACTGCCCGCCGGCGAGGCGCATATTGAATAGTGTCTGCTGGATGAGTGATCTTTTGCCGGACTTCGGAGGTGCGTATATCACCACATTCTCCTGCCGGCTGAGAAGGTTGCCCATTGTATTGCATTCAACCTTGCGGCCTATGAAATTCTTGCCGGTTACGTATGTGCTGTAGATAAAGGGCGTTTCCATTGTATCTGAATTCAATTCATCATACAAAAATAGGAAAACTTTGGTTTTTTGTAATATAAAATCCCTATATTTGTCCAGCCGTAAAGGCAGAAGTGTGTCGTTTTTGTTGTAGTGAAAACGTGCAGCATCGCACCGGTCTGTAAAGTTTTACCATGTCCGCATTATGCTGCAGCGGGCCTGATTTATCTGATTTATGAAAAAAGTATTTGCTGCAGCTGCAGCTGTTCTGATGTGCGCGACTGTGTCTTATGCGCAAAGTTTCCGTGACATGTTCCGCAGTGATGACAAAGGTGGCATCGAATGGGGTGTCCGTGCCGGTCTGAACATTTCTGACATTGCCGGGAAATACACGGGAGGCGGGGTTTCAGTCAAGGCTGACCTTAAATCTCTTGCCGGTTTTCATGTCGGAGGAGTGGTCGGAATACCTGTAACAAACGGATTCTACGTCCAGCCTGGACTTATGTTCTCTTCAAAAGGTGCACGTGATGTCTATAAGGACAGCGGTGAGGGCTGGTCTGTGAGGGAAGTGACTACAATGTTTCCTGTATATATGGAAATCCCGGTTCTTGCATCATTCAGGGCTGATATTGTAGATAACGTAAAACTCAATGTAAATGTCGGTCCATACTTCGGTGTAGGTCTCGGCGGCAACATGAGGGCCAAATGGAAATATGAGGAAGATGGTCAGACCGAGTCAGGTAAGGATGAGGAGCCAACTCCTTTTTTCGGGAAATCGGATGACAACAAGGTCCGCGGCAATATGCAGCGATTCGACTTCGGGCTTTCGTTCGGTGCGGGTGTAGCGCTTTGGGAGCATTATTATGTCGGCATAAAATATGACCTCGGACTGGTGAATATGGCCGTAAAGGAAATCAACAATAATGTCAAGCTGCACAACGGCACATTCGCCATCACCCTCGGATACAACTTCTAATCTGTCCTTATGTACTATACGGGCACTTTTCTGCAAGGAAAAGTGCCTTTTTATTTTGCCGGAATCGGGAAAAATGCTATCTTTGCACCTCGGTAAAATTATGTATGGCTATCAAGCTATTGATTAAGAGGTACTTGTGTGCCCGCTTGAGGTCGAAACTTTTAAAGTTTTTCATTTTTATGTACGCAATTGTAGATATTGCAGGACACCAGTTCAAGGTTGAAGCTGGTATGGAAATTTTCGTCAACCGCCTTGCAGCGGAGA
This sequence comes from uncultured Bacteroidales bacterium, assembly GCA_944326305.1. Lineage (GTDB taxonomy): Bacteria > Bacteroidota > Bacteroidia > Bacteroidales > UBA932 > Cryptobacteroides. The sequence goes on along the minus strand of CALVDL010000006.1, from coordinate 22,219 downwards.
AAGGCGCTGCAGTCGAGTTCGACAAAGTGCTTCTGGTAGATGCAGACGGGGCTGTCAAGGTAGGCGCTCCATACGTAGAGGGTGCAGTAGTGAAGGCTACCGTTCTCGACGATACCTGCAGAGGTAAGAAAGTTCTGGTTTTCAAGAAAAAACGTCGTAAAGGATACCAGAAACTGACTGGTCATCGTCAGGACCTTACGAAACTTCAGATTAACGAGATCGCTTAATTAACGTTTAGAGGAGGAATTGAATTATGGCACATAAAAAAGGCGTCGGTAGTTCCAAGAACGGTCGTGAATCGCATAGCAAACGTCTGGGTCTCAAGAAGTTCGGAGGCCAGGTGGTAAAAGCCGGTAACATCCTCGTGCGTCAGAGGGGTACTGTACACAACCCGGGCGCGAACGTAGGTATGGGAAGGGATCATACCCTTTATGCCCTTGTGGACGGAAAAGTGGCATTCTGCAAGAAGGCTGAAAATAAATCCTATGTCTCGGTCATTCCGTTTGAGAACTAAGACTCGGGGATTTATGAAGGTGAAAAGAGGACTGCAGCTCCGGGTGAGTTAGGCAGCCCTCTTGTTTTTTATTCGGAACAGTAGAAAAAGTATCATATCATGCTAACACTGAAATTGCTGCGTGAAGATCCTGAATTTGTGATCAAGAAACTTGCAGTCAAGCATTTCGATGCACGGGAAATAGTAGAGAAAATTGTCGCCCTTGACAAGAGCCGCAGGGAACTCCAGCAGAAACTGGACCTTTGTCTTTCTGAACAGAAACAGAAGGCGGCACAGATAGGGGCGCTGATGAAGGAAGGGAAAAAGGCGGAGGCAGAGGCCGCAAAAAGTGAAGTGTCCTCATTGAAAGAGCGCTCCAAAGAACTTGAGGCATCATCCGACAAAAACAACGAGGAACTGATGTCCCTGCTTGTCCTCCTCCCTAACATACCTTGTGACCTTGTGCCTGAGGGAAAAGACTCCAGTGAGAACCTGGTGGTCAAGATGGGCGGACAGACACCGGAGCTCGGCCCTGACGCGCTTCCTCATTGGGAGCTGGCAAAGCAGCTGGACATCATTGACTTCGATCTCGGGGTCAAACTGACAGGAGCTGGTTTTCCTGTATATAAGGGCAAAGGGGCAAGGCTCCAGAGGGCCCTCATTAACATGTTCCTTGATATCAATACCGCAGCCGGATATCTTGAGGTGGAGCCTCCTGTGATGGTCAATGAGGCGTCTGGCTTCGGCACGGGGCAGCTTCCCGACAAGGAGGGACAGATGTACCATGCCACCCTTGACAATTTCTATCTGGTGCCTACAGCAGAGGTCCCTGTGACCAACATTTACAGGGATGTCATCCTGAATGAGAATGATTTCCCTATAAAGATGACAGCCTACACGCCATGCTTCCGCAGGGAGGCCGGCTCTTACGGAAAGGATGTGCGCGGGCTGAACAGGCTCCATCAGTTTGACAAGGTGGAGATAGTCCGGATTGAAAAACCGGAGAATTCATATGCTGCCCTGGACGAGATGGTCGCACATGTCGAGGGCATCGTAAACAGGCTCGGCCTGCCTTACCGGATCCTCAGGCTCTGCGGCGGAGACCTGAGTTTCACATCAGCCATTACATATGATTTCGAGGTATATTCTGCAGCCCAGGGCAGGTGGCTGGAGATAAGCTCTGTTTCCAATTTCGAGTCATATCAGGCCAACCGTCTGAAACTCAGATACAGGGATGCTGACGGGAAGACACAGCTCGCCCATACGCTCAACGGCAGTTCACTTGCTCTTCCCCGTGTGGTCGCCGCTCTGCTCGAAGACTGCCAGAAGGACGGCCATATCATTATCCCTGAAGCGCTGCGGCCTTATGCAGGATTTGATGTAATTTAGCCGGGACATATTATGAAAGTCCGGCTTCTCGATAAAGTCATAATGGGTATTGACCCCGGAACCAATATTATGGGTTACGGGGTCATTGTCGTTGGTCCTGGCGGTCCCGGATATGTCACTATGGGTACCATCGACATGAGGAAGGAAAAGGACAATTTCAAGAAACTGGACACGATATTTACGGCCACGGGCCAGATAATGGACCGGTATCAGCCTGACTATGTGGCGATAGAATCCCCGTTCTATGGAAAAAACGCCCAGGTCATACTGAAACTCGGAAGGGCCCAGGGGGCGGCCATAACGGCGGCCCTGCACAGGGGGATTCCAGTGGAGGAATATGCCCCGAGAAAGGCGAAGATCGCCATCACCGGAATAGGTTCGGCATCCAAGGAACAGGTATGCAATATGATACGCAAGATCCTCAATATAGACCTTTCCCCGGACTATCTTGATGCGACAGATGCGTTGGCGATAGCCCTGTGCCATTACTACCAGCTGACGGCTCCGGTCAAAGAATCCAGGAGCTCGTCCGGATGGGAGAAGTTCATCATGGACAATCCGGGCAGGATAAAAAAATGATACAGTCGCTTTTAAACTTCTTGAAGGGTGAAGCGTCTAATTTCCGGTGTTTTTGTTGAAAGAAAGAATAAAACGGATTTGACAAATGGAAAAAGAAGCGGGATTCATCTTTAAAAGGTGTCTTATCGTATTGATTCTGTTGGTGTTGGGTGTTTCAGTATATGCCCAGTCTGGCTTTTCGGTAAAAGTGAAGCTGTCTGATTCCAAGACAGGTGAGGCGGTCCCGTTCGCCACGGTTTCCCTCACGGCGAAAGGCGGCACCACTCCTCTTAAATATGTATTGAGCACCGAGGGCGGTGAAGCCGTCCTCTCCTCCCTTCCCAAAGGGAACTATATCCTGAAGGTGGACCTTCTCGGCTACAAGTCCTATTCTTCGGAACTTACTGTTGACAAGAGCCTTGACCTCGGGACTGTAAAAATGGATCCGGATACTGAAATGCTTGAAGCCGCTACCGTTGAGGCCATCGGTAACCCTATCATAGTGAAAAAGGACACCATCGAATACAGTGCCGCATCATTCAAGACTTCCGACAATGACATGCTCGAGGAACTCCTGAAGAAACTTCCTGGTGTCGAGGTGGATTCTGACGGTACGATCACGGCCAACGGGGAGACCATCACCAAAATCATGATTGACGGAAAGGAGTTCTTCCTTGACGATCCGCAGCTTGCGACAAAGAATATCCCGGCAAAGATTGTGAACAAGGTAAAGGTTGTCGAAAAGAAGTCTGAACAGGCTGAATTCACAGGCATCGATGACGGAGAGGAGGAGCACGTGATAGACCTTTCCATAAAGCCAGGCATGATGGACGGGTGGTTCGGGAACCTGATGGCCGGGGGAGGGCACGACCTTCCGGACAAAGGTTATTATACAGGGGACCTTACTCCTGCCGAAGACGGCTGGCGCTACCAGGGGGCAGGAATGGTTGGCCAGTTCAGGAAGAAAAGCCAGATCAGCATAATTCTCAATGCCAACAATACCAACAACCGTGGCTTCAACGACATGTCCTCCAGCATGATGCAGACCATGCGGGGATCGAGGGGAATGGGCCGCGGGACAGGCGGGTGGAGAAACAACGGCATCACTACATCCTGGATGGCCGGTGTCAACAGCGCATTCGACCTGCTTGATGACAATATGGAGCTCAACGCCAATTACATGTATGGAGGGTCCCGCAGATATGTTGAGGAGCAGAGTTCCAGGACAACATATCTGGATGACGGAAGCTCGCTCATCTATGACAACAACGGTTACAACAATTCCAGCAGCCAGGGGCACCGCTTCGGAGTCCGTATCGACCATAAGTTTTCAGAGAACACTTCCATCCTCTTTGAACCGCGGTTCAATTTCGGGACAGGGGACTATTCCGAGTTTTCCGACTTCATTACCAGCAGCGACAACGGCTCGGGGACGGTGACAAAGACAAATGAAGGTTTCAGCAACAACAACGGCTATAACAAGAACTGGACGGCAAGCGGTTTCCTCCTTTTCAGACAGAGGCTCGGAAAGGCCGGACGTACTGTTTCCGCTATGTTCAACTACAATTTCAGCAATAACGACCTTAATGGTTTCAACCAGTCATTGACAAGAACTTACGAGGAAGAGTCATATCAGGATTCAATCATCAACCAGAGATATGACAGGAATTCCCGGAATTCTTCGGTTTCTGCGAGGGTTGTATATACCGAGCCTCTCGGCCACGACTTCTATCTGGAGGCGAACTACTCTTTCAGCTACAATATCAGCAAATCCCTGAAAGAGACCTATAACAGCGGCGGTGATCCGTCTGACAACCTTGACTATGCCAACAGTATCCTCAATTACAACCCGGCGGGGGAGACCTATGACGCCACATACTCAAACGACATCCTCAACCGCTATATAAACCAGAGTGCCGGACTTAATTTCATGTACCAGAAAGACAAGCTGAGGGCACAGCTCGGAGCTTCTGTGCGCCCTACCAATACTCACAACGAGACCAACGGCGAGACGTATGACAGCAAGGTGCTGAACTGGTCTCCAGAGGCGATGCTCAGCTATGACATAGACGACAATACCATGGTGCGCATGTTCTATTTCGGACGTTCGTCACAGCCGTCCACCTCACAGCTTATGCCTGTCCCGGACAATTCGGACCCTTTGGATGTTTCTCTCGGTAACCCGTACCTGCTCCCTTACTTCAACCACAATATAAGGGGTATGTTCGGATATACAAACAGGGAGACATTCACCTCTGTCCACGGCCGTCTGGGGGCGAGCCTCGTCCAGGACGGGATAGTGAACGCACAGTGGTATGATGACAATGGGGCGCAGTATTCAATTCCGGTGAACGGCCCTATGTCCGGCTCGGTGGATGCGAATGTGATGGTCAGCAGCCCGTTCGGAAGGAACTCCAAGTTCTCCATCTTTTCCATGACGTTCGCCAGGTATAACGAGGCTTCTTCCTATATCGGCAAGACCGGGGCCTTTGAAACGGAAAAGTATTATGATTCTGACAATGCGGAATTCGATTATGCCCTGTTCCATGAGGATTTCCTGGACCACGGGTCCGACATGTTCACCCAGAACAAGACCCAGTCTGTAAGTTTTACGCAGCGCCTCCGTTTCACGTTCAGGAGTGACCTGGTGGAACTGAACGTAGGTGGCCGCACAAGATTTTCCAAGTCATGGTACACCATATCCTCTTCCAATCAGAGGGCCACATGGAACAACCAGCTTGACTTCTCCATGAACTGGACACTTCCGGAAGGGTTCGGCCTGGTTTCCGACCTGGACTACAACTGGTACAACGGATACACTACTCCGCAGGAAGATGAGTTCGTCCTCAATGCGGAAATATCCAAGCTGCTGTTCAAGGATAAGTTCACGCTTGCAGTCAAGGCATACGATATATTGAACCAGTCAAAGAACCTGTCTGTGTCGGATGCCTCAAACTACCACCTTGAAACGAGGAACAACACGCTGGGACGCTATATTATCCTGTCCCTGACCTACAGGTTCGGTACATTCGGAGGTCCGGGCGGCGGTTCAGGCCACGGCCACGGTCCTATGGGGCCTCCCCGCAGGTAGGTTTTCAATCGTCAGACCCGGCGCCGGACTTCAAGTCCGGCGCTTTTGTATACTGGGACAGCACCACGCCTGCTGCCGAAATGGCTATGCCGATAAACTGCCTCAGGTTCAGTTCCTCATGCCCGAGTATCCAGGCCACGATTGCGGCCACGACTGGAATCAGGGCGGAAAAAATGCTTGATTTGGCCACTCCGAGGCTTTTTATCGTGCTGACCCACAAAGAGAAGGCAAGGCTTGAGCATAGTACCGAGAGACAGATTATCGGATACCATACTTCAGCGGATAGGTATCTCGGAGAAAAGTCGCTGACCCCCTTGAAGATAAAAAGGGGCAGCAGGTATACCGAGCCTATCAGGAACTGGTACATGACTATCACCTGGCTTGAATAGTTTCCTGACAGGCTTTTTGTTACGGAAGCGTGCCCTACTTCGCTTATGACAGCTATCAAGAGCAGTACTATGCCTATTACAAAGTGCCGTCCCAGCTCTCCTTTGCTCATAACTACCAGCACTATGCCCAGCAGGCATAGCAGTATTCCGACAATGTTCACGAAATTCACTTTTTCCCTGAAAAAGATTATGCCTGCCCCTACCGAAAAAATCGGTATGGTTGCTATGATCATGGCGCTCAGGGTAGGGGAGCCGGTTTCCTTGACTCCGTAAGACTCACAGATGAAATAGATGAACGGCTCGAAGAAGGCCAGCAGCAGGAATTTGGGTATGTCTTTTCTTTTTATTTTCGCGATTCTACCGCTTGCAGCATTCAGCAGGAAAAGCACGAATCCTGCAAGCAGTATCCTGATAAAGACGAAATAGGTGACCGGTATATCCAGGGATATCAGCCGGTTGGTCCAGATATAGGATATGCCCCAGAGGATTATGGCAAATAGGGAGACAGTGTAAATCAGTATTTTAGAGTTGTTTTCAAGTCCGTTTTTCAATGATCTGTATTTCATGCGTTAATTTTTGAAAACCAGTTTGTTCCCGGCCGGTCCTTCAGTTGTCAGCCTGCCTTTGCTGACGGCCTTCTTTCCATTGACGAATACCGTGTCGACCTTGCCTTTCAGTTCAGCTCCTTCGTAAGGGGTCCAGCCGCATTTGTATCTCAGGTCGTCACGTACAGGAGTAAACCGGCATTCTGGGTCTACTATGACTATATCGGCGTAGTATCCTTCCTTTATGGCGCCCCTGTCTTTGATGCCGAAGAGTTCCGCCGGCTTTTCCGAGAATGCGGAAGCTATCCTCTCTACCGGTATGTCCTCCTGCTGTGCGACAGTCAGCAATACCGGAAGGCTGTGCTGGATTGACGGTATCCCTGATGGGGCGTAGAGGTATGGCCTCAGCTTCTCGCTCTCCAGATGTGGCGCATGGTCGGAACCGACCGTATCTATGATCCCGTCTTTCAGGGCCTCACGCAAGGCATCCCTGTCCCTGGCTGTCTTTATGGACGGGTTGCATTTCACTTTGCTCCCGAGAGTGTCGTAGTCACTGTCGCAGAACCACAGGTAGTTTGCGGAAGTTTCGGCTGTTATCTCCCTGTTTATTTGTTTGGCTGCACGAACCATCTCGATTTCCTCTGCTGTGCTGACGTGCAGCAGATGGAGCCGGGTGCCGTATTCAATGGCCATTTCCAGCGCTTTCGCTGCCGATCTTATGCAGGCTCTCCGGCTGCGTATTTCTTCGTGGGCCCGGAAAGGGATTGCTTCACCGTATCGCTCTATGGCCTTCTGCATATTCTCCCTTATGATGCTTTCGTCTTCGCAGTGCACAAGTACCCTTTTCCCTTTTATATGGAAGATGTCTTTCAGTGCAGAATCGTTATCCACGAGCATATTCCCGGTCGATGAGCCCATGAAAACCTTTATTCCGGCGAAATCCTCCGACCCGGCAAGGGCGCGGATCTCCTCTGAATTGTTGTTTGTGGCCCCCAGATGGAACCCGTAGTTTGCGTAGGACCTTCCTTCGGCGATCGCGAGTTTCTCTGACAACCTTGCTGCGGATACTGTAGGCGGCGTTGTGTTCGGCATGTCGATGAATGAAGTCACGCCTCCAAGGACAGCCGCCGATGATTCGCTCGAGATGTCAGCCTTTGCTGTAAGCCCCGGTTCCCTGAAATGCACGTGGGCGTCTATCCCACCGGCCATAAGCAGCTTGCCTGCCGTATCGGTGGCTTCAGCTCCCGGGTACATCTCCAGAAATGCTGACGGCAGCTCCTTGGCCGGTATGTGTTTTCCTCCGAATTCTACCGTGCCGTCATCTCCGGCATACCATACATTGCTGATTCTCTCGTTCCGGATGCCGACCGCCCCGGCTCTGACCCCATCTGATGATACGATAGAGGCATTGTACAGAAGGATACAGGATTCCTGGATCATATTTTTCTCGGTTTGAATTTTCTCATTCTCATTTTAAGTACGCCCCAGAACGCTTCACCGAATATGCCGCTGCTCATCTTCGAGGTCCCTTCCTTTCTGTCGACGAATATTATCGGCACCTCCACTATCTTGAAGCCGAGGCGGTAGGTGGTGTACTTCATCTCTATCTGGAAGCCGTAGCCCTTCATCCTGACATTGTCAAGATCAATGGTTTCAAGGACTTTCCTTTTGTAGCACTTGAATCCGGCAGTGGTGTCGTATACTTTCATACCCAAGACTTTACGTACATAGACGGATGCATAGTATGACATGATTACCCTGCCTATGGGCCAGTTGATGACGCTGATTCCGTCGCAGTATCTGGAGCCGATGGCGAGATCCGCCCCGTCTTTGCATGTGTTGTAGAGCCGCGGAAGGTCGTCCGGGTTGTGCGAGAAATCCGCATCCATTTCAAAGATGAAATCATATCCGTGTTCAATAGACCATTTGAATCCGGTGATATAGGCAGTCCCGAGGCCCTGTTTGCCTGCCCTTTCTATCATGAAAAGCCTTTCAGGAAACTCCTCCTGGAGCTTTTTTACAATACCTGCCGTACCGTCCGGAGAGCCGTCCTCTATTACAAGTATATGGTAATCCCCTTCAAGCGAGAACACAGCACGTATGATTTTTTCTATGTTCTCTTTTTCATTATAAGTCGGAATGATGACGACCTTGCTGTCCATAGAATTTTAAATTTACAGGCCAAATATACGCAGAAGCCGAGTGCAGAACAAATTTACTTGCTTTGCCGAGGCGCAGACAGTATAAATGACCGAAAGTCAAATATACGCAAAAACGGCTGAAAACGCACCAAAGTCTCTCAAGACTTTCAGGTGCTGTCTCCAGCCGTTTTTCAATATAGCTGCCTTATTTGGCTTCTATTTCCTTGAGCATTTCCTTGACAGCCGCTTCCAGCTGCTTGTCCTCACCGTTCAGGACTGATGCCGGGTCGTTGTATACCAGGATGTCCGGCTCTATCTGCATGTTCTCCAGATAACGGCCTTCCTTCAGGCCTACTGCCCCTACCTGAGGTATGCCGAAAATGATGGTAGGGTCTATCTGCTGCTCCCACCATACGGCGGTCATTGTCCCCGGGACAGGTGCCCCGATGAGCTTCCCTATGCCGAGGGTCTTGTATACGTAAGGGAACCCGCAGGCATCGGAATAATTGTTCTCTCCAACCAGTACGCATGAAGGTTTTGTCCATTTGCTGTAAGGCTCGGTCCCGATGTACTGCCCTCTCGGTTCGAATTTGATATAGGCCTTTCCGTCAAGCAGTGTCGCAAGGTCGTCATGCAGCCATCCGCCTCCGTTGTTCCTTGTGTCGACGATGACCGCCTCGGCCGTCCTGTACTTCCCGAGCAGTTTCGAATATACTTCCCTGAAGCTGTCGGAGTCCATACCTGCCACATGAACATAACCTACACGTCCTCCGGACAGTTTTTCTACCATTTCCTCGCGCTGCCTTACCCATCTTTTGTACAGCTGTGAATAGTCGCTGTATCCGGCTTCAACATAGATTTCCTCGCTCTTTTTTCCCTTCTTTACTGTCACGAGTACTTTGTCGCCTCCTTTCATTGTCAAGAGGGGGAACCAGTCCATTCCTGCCGTAATATTCTGTCCGTCAATAGCCTCGATTATATCCCCGGCCTTGATTTCAGGATCGGTGATATGGAGCGGGCCACCCTTGAGCACTTCAGCGATTTTCAGACCGTCGCCCTGATAGCTGTAGTCCGGTATGAACCCGAGCCGGCCCATGCTCTTTGTCGGAGCTCCGTAGTACCTTGCCCCGGTATGCGAACCGTTAAGTTCTCCAAGCAGTTCGGAGAGCATCTCCTGGAAATCATAGTTGTTGTCTATGTAAGGAAGGAATCTGCTGTATGCGTCCCTGTACATGGCCCAGTCGATGCCGTGGATGTCTTTGTCGTAGAATTTCTCGGATACCTGTTTCCATACATGGCTGAAGATGTATTCCCGCTCTTTTGCCGGCCTGTAGTTGAATTCACCGGAGAAGGAAATGTGCTTCTGCGAGCCGGAGTTCAGGTCGAATTTGGTTATCCCGTTCCCGCTGAGTACATAGAAGGAATTCCCGTCTTTTGTCGGGTAGATGCTTCCTGATACACCCCTTGCCATTACGCTGATGTCGCCTTCCTTGATGTCAAGGACGCAGAGGTCGTAGCTTTTTTCGAGGCGGCTCACATAGTAGAGCTTTGTCCCTTCCGGATTGAGGTAGTGGTCGCCGAGCCTGCCGGAGAACCTTGTCAGACGTACAATCCTGTCATCCTTGTTCTCGAGGTCGAGTATGAGTTTCTCTGTTTTCTTTTCTGCCTTTGTCGAGTCCTTTGCTTCCTTCTCCTCCTTCTTTTCTTCCTTCTTCACCTCTTTTTCATCAGCCAGCAGGTCTTCCATTGCATCGCTTTCCTTGTCGCGGGTGAACTTGTAGAACTCCTTCCCGTCAAAGAACATCGCATATATATCATATTCAGAGCCCCAGCTTCCATGGCTTCTGTACCCGGCACGGTCTGACATCCATGTCATCGCCTTTCCTTTGAGCGCCCACCTGAACGCGCCGTCGGTATAGCCGCTTTCCGTCAGGTCTGTGATCTTTCCGGTCTCGATGTCCACGAGGGCTATGTCCTCGTTGTTCCATCCCCCGTCAGCCTGCCAGTTGCACAGGATGTATCTGCTGTCCGGGCTCCATGAGAAGCTCTGGTCTCCGTCGGAGTATGAATAGTTGACGTTCCTGTGCAGTGACTTTTCTTTTCCTGTCTTTATATCCTTTACCACCAGTTCTGTCCTGTCACGCAGGAACCCGAGCCATTTCCCGTCAGGGGAGACTGCGGGCTGGAAGCATGTCTGGGCAGGATCCGTGACCATTTTCTCCTCCATCTTGACGCTGTAGGTAAAATACTTGTCGTCCTTGTCCGTAAGGGAAGTTGAGTATATGCCCCAGTGGCCGTTCCTTTCAGAGGAATAGTACAGTGTCTTTCCGTCTTCGGAGAAGCACAGGTCCCTTTCCTGCTCCGGGGTATCGGTGATGCGCTTTGTGGTATTGTATTCTACAGAAGTGACAAATACGTCTCCTCTGAGGATGACAGCCACTTCTTTCCCGTTAGGCGAGACGGCCAGGTCGGAGGCCCCGCTGGAGATGTTCCTCATGATGTTCTCCCTTTCAATCTGGTCGGAGACAATGCTTATTTTCACCTTTTCCGGCTCCTGGCCTTCCCGGACAGTATACAGCTCGCCGTTATATGAGAAAGAGAGTGTACCGTCCCCGGCAACGGAAATGTATCTGACAGGATGTGTGGTGTTACGGGTTATCTGGACAGATTCCTCCGGGTCCGAAAGGGAACTCCTGTATATATTAAAGGAGCCGTCCTGCTCGCTGAGATAGTAGAACGTGTCCCCGTCGGAGGCGAATACCGGATTCCTGTCCTCTCCCTTGAAGGTTGATAGTTTTTCGAAAGAGCCCTGACCGTTTATTCCGAAGCCGTTCTGGCCCGGGGCCGGCCTGTAGACCCATACATCACGAGTGACGGACGAAGTGTGGTGTTTCCTGAAAGGGTCTTCATATCCTTTCCAGTCCTCATAGAGGACAATGCCGTCTTTGTTTATGCTCAGGCTGGATACGGGAAGGGATGTGATGAATTCCGGCCTCCCTCCTTCAGGGCCTACCGCATACAGCTGTGCTGCGTTTCCCGGGAACCCGTCATAGGATGCATCCTGCTGCAGGTTTGCCGAGAAGACGATCCTGCCGTCCGGAAGGACTGCGAGCGGGGTCTCTTTCCCGGGATAGGCAGTCACCCTTGCCGGCGAGCCCCCTTCAGCGGATGTAATATAGATGTCCTTGTCTGCATCACGGTAGGAGCTGAATACAATGCTCTTTCCGTCCGGTGTCCAGATCGGGTCCGAATCATAGGCTGGGTTGCTGGTGATCTGCACAGCCTTGCCTCCGGCTGAATTCACTACATAGATGTCCCCCTTATAGCAGAATGCGATCTTGCTCCCGTCGGGAGAGATGCAGTTTCTTCGTAACCACAGAGGGGAGTCTTCAGCCGCGGACATGCTCCCTGCGAGGAGCAGGGCTGAAACGGTCATGAGAATTTGTTTCATATAAAATTGAAATTAAGAATAATTTCTTTATTTATAGTAAGTTATGTGTCGTGGTCCTGCCTGTGGCAGGGTCAGAGGGACTTGCAAAGTTATAAAAATGTAATATAAGAACCAATATTGCGTACTTCCCGGTCAGGAAAAAATTCTTGCAAAATTTCACGGCAGAGTGTAACTTTGGCATCCTGAATATGCTGCTTGATAACACATCATTCGAGAATCTATACTACGAGTATAGCGACAGGTTGTGCAACTACGCTTCACATTATCTGTCCGACAGGGCCATGGCCGGAGACATCGTTCAGGATGCATATATCCACCTCTGGGAGAAATATAAGGGAAAGGAATCCGAAGAATGGCATCCCCTCCTTTTTACCATGGTCAGGAACCGGTGCATAGACAGGCTCAGGCATCTGGAGTTTTCCGGGACCAGGGCCTTCGTGACCCCTCTTTCCGAAGTATGCGAAGACCGCCTTTACCATTCTGACTTCCATTCGGACAGCAAGACCATCTATGGAGAACTGTCTGCCCAGATCAGCAATGTCCTGGACCGTCTCCCTGAAAAATGCAGGGAGGTTTTCGTCATGAGCCGTTTCCGCGGCATGAAGAACAGGGAGATAGCCTCCAGCCTCGGAATATCGGAAAAGGCTGTCGAGAAACATATCTCCCGCGCCCTCAGGGTTTTCAAGGAAGAACTGCACAAAAGCGGCTATCTCGGACATGACCTGAGGCTCCTGCTGCTTTTCCTTCTCAGTGCCTGAAATATAATCTTAACAATAAATTCCCGTTTCCGGGGTAGGGGGAGACGCCTCCTGTTCGTTTTTAACATAAAAAACGGCATGATATGGACAAGGACTCCCTGAAAAGGCTGGCTTTCCTGTATTTTGAAGGAAAGTCCGACCGCAGTTCCGAAAAGGAACTCTATGACCGCATATCTACTTCGGAGCAGGCGAGGGCAGAGTATGATGCCCTGGAGGAAGAGTGGAAGGCAGGAAATATACCTACTGTCGCCCAGAGGCAGTCCTTCGAGGCTATGACAGGACGTATAGTCGCCAGAAGGAGGATACGCATACTTAGGATATGCCTGTCTTCCGCAGCAGCGGCCATCGCTGTCCTGCTGGTAGTGACAGGTATCCGTTCCGGAGGGGATACGGGATCCCGGCAGCTGTACCTTACGACTGTAAGTACCGGATACGGGGAGAAGACGCGCCTGATACTGCCTGACAGTACGGAAGTATGGCTGCATGCCGCCACTACACTGACCTATTCGGACAGCTTCAACAGGGAAGACAGGAAGGTCAGCCTGTCAGGAGAAGCATTCTTCGATGTCACGCACGATGAGGACCTCCCTTTCATTGTGGAGCTCGGCGGGAGCTCCATAACAGTCAAGGGCACCCGTTTCGATGTAGCCGCATACAGTTCAGAGGAGGACATTACCGCAGCCCTGCTTGAAGGATCCATAATCTTCCGTTCAGAGAATGCCATTGTAGACCTGCATCCCGGTGAGGTGCTGACGTACGACCTGAAGGATGAGAGCATCCTCCGCAGCCAGGCCGACGTGGACAGCTATGCCGCATGGATAAACGGGAAGCTCGACTATCCCGAGGTGACGCTGGACAAGCTGCTCGACAGGCTTTCCTCCATATATGGAGTGGACTTTGTCTATTTCCCGGAAAAATACAGGGAAAAGAAATTCAGGATCATCCTCAACGGCGACGAGTCCCTGTCCGATCTTCTTGAAGCCATCTCATTCGTCGCCCCTATGGAATATGAGATGAAAGACGGAAAAATATACATAAAAGAACGCTGATTACAGGCGGACATACCATTTAACTCTATTATTCAATAATTTATCTGACTTGAAAAATGAAGAACAGAAGATTGTTTAAATGCCTGTTCCTCGTACTGGCTTTCTGGGCCGTGCATCTGCCGGGATATGCCCAGGATGTCACTCGGGAATTCAGGGACATGGCTCTGTCGGATGTCATCAGGGAGCTTGAACAGCTGACAGATTATTCTTTCATTTATGAAAGCGAGGACCTTCGCACCGCACCGAGGGTGACGGCGGACTTCGTCAGGTCTTCAATCGCACAAGTGCTTTCGGAGATCATCTCTCCTCCGTTGAAGTATGACATCAAAGGCAACATCGTAGCCATAACCAAGGATGCCGGTAAAGGTGACGGGCCCGGAGCGGATTCCGAGACTGTGATAGCCGGGACAGTGACGGACGCCATTACCGGGGAGCCTGTCATAGGTGCCGCGGTGTGGGTGAAGGATACCCCAATAGGAGTGGTTACGGACGTGGACGGCAAGTACGAGATGTCATTCAAGGGGAACTACGGCTACATAAGTGTCTCTTATCTCGGATATCTTGACCAGGAGATTGCGGTCGGGAAAGGCGTTCAGATGATCAATGTCAGGCTTGAGCCCAACGAGAACCAGATAGACGAGGCTGTGGCCATAGGGTACGGCCACCAGACAAGGACCAGTATCGTCGGGGCGATAGCTTCTGTCAGCCCTGCGGAAATGAAGGTCCCGGTATCGAAGATATCCAATTCGCTGGCAGGGCGGCTTTCCGGTGTCATATCCGTACAGAGGAGCGGTGAGCCAGGGCAGGGGTCAACGTTCTGGATACGGGGAATTAGCACGTTCGGTGCCAATTCCAATCCGCTTGTCCTGGTGGACGGCATAGAGCGTGATCTGGATCTCGTGGATGTTGAGGATATCAAGGAGTTCTCTGTCCTGAAGGACGCGGCAGCTACTGCTGTCTACGGTGTACGGGGCGCAAACGGGGTCATCCTCATCACCACACGCAGCGGGGATGCCGGCAAGCCGAAGGTCACGGTCAAGGTGGAGAGCGGGATTGTCTCCCCTACGAAGATCCCTGATATGGCAGACGCAGTGCAGTTCTGCCAGATGTACAATGATGCGGCAGGGTATGAATATTACAGCCCGGAATACATTAACAGGGTGATAGACCGTTCGGACCCTGATCTCTATCCTAACGTGGACTGGGTGAATACCATTTTCAAGGACATCAGCAACAACACGAGGGCCAACGTAAACGTAAGCGGCGGCAACAGCACGGTGAAATATTACGTCTCAGGAGGTTTCTACAATGAGAACGGGCTCTTCAAGAATGACCCGATGCTGAACTACAACACGGGCACCTATTACCGCAAATTCAATTTCAGGGCCAACGTGGACGTAAAGATAACCCGCTATACTTCCATGAATATCAATCTTGCGACCACTTTCGAACAGAAGAACCAGGGCGGGACAAATGCGGACACCATATGGGAATATGCCCTGAAGGCACCGTCCAACATTTTCCCTCCGGTATATTCAAACGGAAAGTATCCGGGACCGGGAGGGCAGCAGGGATACAACCCTTATGCACTGCTGACCCAGACCGGCTACAGGCAGAACTTTTACAACAATGCGCAGTCCCTCGCCAGCATCACACATGATTTCTCATGGCTGACTACAGGTCTCACGGCTACATTAAAGGCATCTTTCGACGCACAGAATACGGCATACCAGAACAGGACCAAGACCGCGGAGCAGTGGGGCAATGCCTACCGCGACGAACAGGGAGTACTGCAGATGACCCAGCTCGTGGAAGGTTCCCAGACTCTCGACTTTTCTTACGGCAACGGCGGATGGCGGTCACTGTACCTTGAGGCAAGCGCCAATTATCTCAGGTCTTTCGGAAAGCACAATGTCTCCGGGCTCCTTCTGTACCAGCAGTCACAGAGAAACTACATCGGGAACAGCGCCACCGATTCGCAGGCTGCCCTTCCGTACCGCCATCAGGGCCTTGCCTTCCGTGCCACATACAACTATGCAAACCGGTATTTCATTGAATTCAACGCAGGTTACAACGGTTCCGAAAACTTCTCTCCGGGCCATCGCTTCGGGTTCTTCCCTTCAGTGGCTGCCGGATGGATGCTCTCGAACGAAAAATTCTGGGAGCCTGTATCGGATGTTGTCAGCGAATTCAAGATAAAAGGTTCTTACGGACTTGTCGGCAACGACCAGATAGGAGGTAACCGGAGGTTCATCTACCTAGAGACGATAAATGACGGGAACAGCTATTATTTCGGAGAATCGGTACACAGCGAGAACTCATTGATAATGGGAGAGTGGCCCAACGACCAGGTCGGCTGGGAAAAGGCAAGGAAACTGGATCTGGGAGTGGAGTTGTCCCTGTTCGACAAACTGAAGCTCCAGGTGGACTACTTCCATGAATACCGCTCGGGTATATTCCTGCAGCGCAACTCCATACCTGTATATGTGGGCATAACATCGGACCCTTACGTCAATATGGGAAAGATGCGCAACCAGGGCTGGGACGCATCCTTCCAGTACGACCACACCATCGGGGAAGTCACACTCTCGGCCATGGGTAACTTCACTTTCGCCAGGAATGTGATCCTGGACCAGGATGAACCGGCATGGTCAGAGCCTTACATGAACAGGACCGGACAGGCAAGGTTCCAGCAGTTCGGTTATGTTTCCGACGGGCTGTTCCAGAACTGGGAAGACATAGCCTCGTCTCCTGACCAGTCATTCTTCGGGGACATCGAACCTGGAGACATCAAGTATAAGGACCTTAACATGGACGGGGTGATTGATGAACTTGACCAGAAGGCCATCGGCTACACCGACATCCCGGAGATAGTCTACGGTTTCGGGCTCTCCGTACTTTGGAAGGGATTCGACGTATCGGTGTTCTTCCAGGGCATAAACCATGTGAATTTCTCCATAAACTCTACGATGGTACGCGGTTTTACGGCGGCAAGGCCTGCTGACAGCAACATCTTCAGCGACATCTACGGAAATTACTGGACAGAAGACAACCCAGGGGCCAAATATCCGCGGCTTTCCACCCATGATATCCAGAACAACAGCGTCAGCTCGGACTTCTGGATGGTCGACGGAAGCTATCTCAGGCTCAAGAATGCCGAAATAGGATATACTTTACCAAGGGCTCTGACGCAGAAAATGAAGCTTTCCAACATAAGATTTTATCTTTCCGGGACCAACCTGCTGACATTCAGTCCGTTCAAACTCTGGGACCCTGACCTTCAGACCGGTCCTGACAACTACCCGAACAATATTGTCGTCAACCTTGGAGTCACATTGTCCTTCTGACAATACCTTTTATAAAGAAAACATATATGGAAAAGATACACAGAATAACATCATTGCTGATATTGTCCCTCACCGTTGCGGCATGCGACAGTTTCCTGGACAGGCAGCCGGACGACCAGCTGACCTCGGAGAATGTCTTTGAGCGGGAGGAATCAACGTGGGAATATCTCGTTAACGTATATTCTTTTGTACTCAGGTACGCGGAAGACGGCGGCTATGACAAGAATTCTCTGGCCATACCTGCTTCTGACGAGGCCTCCTGTGCCTATACGGGGAACCGCTCGTTTGCATTGTGGACGCACAACCAGCTTACCCCGATGACCATCCATGCCGGATACCGCACCGGACCTTACTCTGACCAGTACAGGGGAATAAGGGAAGCCACGTTCTTCATGGATAATGTGGGCTCATGCCCTGAACTCACGCCCGAGGAAAAGTCCATATGGAGTGCGGAGGCCCGTTTCCTTAGGGCATATTACTATACGGAGCTCCTGAAATGGAACGGACCGGTCATATTCAACGGGGACGGGACAGTCGACTTCAATGACCCGGACCTGGACAAGGTGGACCGTTCCCCATGGGAGACCATCGTAAGGTGGGTGGCCCATGAATACGACCTTGCCGCCGAGGCCCTTCCTGACTCCTGGGGAGGACAGGACTTAGGGCGTGCTACAAAGGGGGCTGCCCTTGCCATGAAGGCGCGTCTGCTGCTGTACAATGCATCCCCGCTGTTTAACGGACAGAACGGCACCGGCATGTATGACGGGGTTGTCAACAGGTTCGGAGAGCAGCTTTTCAATACAGAATATGACCGGGAGCGCTGGAAAGAGGCCGCCGATGCCGCCAAGGCTGTCATTGACATGAACCAGTACAGCCTCGTCGATGACCCGGACCGTTCTCCGATTGAAAATATCCATGAGGCGTTCATAAGCATGAATTCCCCGGAGAACATATTCGTGAGGCAGGAAGATGGCCGTGCATGGAGGATAGGCAGTACGCCATCGGGGATAGGGGGCACGTCTTATGGCGGAGTCGCCGCTACGCAGAAGCTTGTCGATGCATTCGCGATGGAAAACGGGCGTTACCCTATTGCAAACATGGAAGACGCCTCATACAACAACGGCCTGGGCGTAATAGATATAGACCCTGAATCAGGATATACCGAGACAGGATATACCCAGTTTGTCAACCCGTTCTTCGAGCTGTTCCCTACAGCCCCTCAGACAACTCCTGTCAATACTATGAACATGTACGTCGGCAGAGAGCCGCGTTTCTATGCCAACATATTCTGGAGCGGCCAGACATGGGTCTCAGGAACAGTTGTCAGACCGGACATCCAGTTCTACCAGAGGGGCGCAAACGGTCCTATGACATCCAACAACTATCCTCCGACCGGATATCTGTGCATCAAATTCATAGACCCTACACTCAATACTACAGCCGGCAACGACAGCGGCGTATACGGCTACATGTCCTGGCCGATGATCAGATATGCGGATGTCCTGCTCATGTATGCCGAGGCCCTCATCGAGTATGACTGTGTAGCGTATCAGGACGAAATACTCGGTGCGTGGAACCGGGTGCGCAGCCGTGCCGGTGTCGGTAACATTGAAGATGTGTATCCTGAGATTATAGGTGACCATGACCTTATGCAGAAATATATCAGGAGGGAAAGGATGGTAGAGCTGTGCTTCGAGGGCCTCAGGTATTTCGACACGAGGAGATGGATGATTGCAGAACAGGAAGACAACGGGGAAGTCGTAGGGTGCAACATAAGTGCTACCGACCACTCGATGGGCGGAGACTACTGGCAGAGGACATCTGTATTCGACTGCTACGGAGAGGGCGGCTTCATGACACGCCGCACGTTCACACAGAGGAATTACCTTCTGCCTGTCAACCAGGAAGAACTAGACAGGGTCCCTGGCATGACGCAGAACCCGGGATGGTAGGATATATGAATGAAAAACAATGACGCAACTATGAGAAGATACACAATATGGATTGCCGCAGCGATGGCAGCCGCATCCTGCGAGCCGTCCCATCTTAACGACAACATGTATGAGCCGGCCGTATATTTTGTCAACGGCGGGCTGACCAGGGAGACTATCTATTCCGTGGAAGGCAGCCATACCGTACAGGTGCATGCATACTGCGGCGGGATTGAGAGCATTGATCCTGAAGTCGTGGTCGAGGTGGACAGGTCTGCGCTCGATACCTATAATATAAATACCGGAGAAAGCCTTGAATTCCTTCCGGAGTCATGCTATACCATAGAATCCGCACCGAAGAAAATGAGCGGCAACAGGGTCACGTTCGACATTGTGTTCGACTGCCAGAAGCTTGAAGAGCTTTCACAGCAGGATGACTTTTCCGATCTGGAGGGCTACGCAGTACCTGTTATGCTGCGCAGTCTTACGGAAGGGGTCATGGTAGCCGGTGATGCCGACCTCTGCTCCGCAGTCATAATCCCCGATATGGAAATGATGGGATTTACATTCGAGCAGGCCGGCGTCAAAAGCGTGGACCTTACGGAATTCTCGGATGCAGACGGGTTCCTTACATACGAATACCGCCTGTCCACTCCGGTGGAGAACCATTGGGACAACCCAGTCAGGTTCATCTTCCCGGCAGAATCCCCGGACGCGGAATACGGTCCGCTGCCTGAAGGCTCATACACTGTTACGCAATCGGCGGAACAGTTCACAGACGGTGTGTCCGAGATTATCTTTACGGTGAAGATTGACAAGGACGCCGCGACGGCTTTCAACTATTCGCTTGTCGCGCAGGTCGAGTCCGGAGGCAGTTTCGTGATGTTCGGAGACGGGACATCGGTACTCAATCTCACCAACAGGTACACCTATGACCAGTCTGCCATCACTGCCGTCGCGGACACATATGTACAGGGCAGGGGTGCCGACCTGACACTGGACGGCGACCTCAGTACCCTGTGGGAGTGTGCCTACAACACGAGTTCGACACATGTCGGTCTCCGCCAGATGCCGTACACACTGACATATACCCTTGAAGAACCGGTGATGCTCTATGACATCAGGCTTGACAAGCGTTCGGACCGGTATGTCACTGACCTGAAAGCTGGATATTTTGAAGCCTCACTTGACGGGGAGGCATACACCAGGGTCATAGACGTTGACTACGGTTCCTCTACCCAGGCTTCCTGGATCCATTCCCTGACGGAGCCTATGGAGGCAAAATACGTGAGATTTGTTGCCACGGAGTCAAACCGCAGGTCCGGCAATTATCCGCTTGCATCGATTGCAGAAATGAATTTCTATTACAGGTAATTTTTTCGGAAAAATGTATAAGACAGAATCTGAAACATACAGGGCCCGCCGGATTTTTACTCCGGTGGCCTTGCTCCTTGTCCTGCTCTCTTGCGGCTCATGCAAGGAGTCAATATATGAATCCGTGCCATATCAGCCGCTTGAAAGGGGGGATGTGGTATCGATAGCTTCCCCGTCCGGTTCGCTCTGGGTAAAGGAGGGCGGGATACTTTCGCCCTCGCCAGTTCTTGAATATGGGAACGGAGATAAGGTCAAGGTCCTCTCTTCGGACATCGTATGGACTACAGAAGACCTGCAGGTTGCCGTGACTTCCGGAGCCGGGATAGAGGGTGTCTCCTCAGGCAGCACCGTTGTGACCGCGGCAGCAGGGGAGTGTACGCGCGATTTCACACTTACGGTAAAGGACGGGAGTTCCACTACAGGTATCACTGCAGCCCTGACACAGGACCATGTGTACAGCATGGGGCATTATCTGGACAGGAATTCCGTGATACAGGGGTTTGACATTACGGAAAAAGGAGATCTGTATTACCTGCAGATAGCAGGTACGGATTACCACAATCTTGCCCTGATACGCACCAGCCCCAACAAGAGCGGTCATATAGACGACAATGAGAATGTCATGTATTTCAAATATTTCGGGCACGGTACCAACTTCGCTGTGGAGGAGGCTGCCGACGGGGACTACATATGGATAGGAAGTTACGGCTCAAAGAATTCATCCGGAGAGTACTGGGACAGCCAGACAATCGCCAGAGTGAAATACGAGGCCGGCAGGACAGTCACTCCTGAAATGTGTGATACCCATTTCTATATAGGAGCCAAGACGGAGATACATCCTGCACTGGATATAGAGGACGGTATCCTTGCGGTATACTATCCTTCCGGGGACGGTTCCAGATGCATACGTCTTTACAGTTTGGACGATGCCATGGCGCTCAGTCCTGCAACTGTCACCCTGCAGTCCATATCCTATGGCGGGGACAGGAGCGGGGACCCGGAAATGACATCCTCCCCGGAAGTGCAGGTAAAGGACCTAAGGATGTTGACTTCCCTGGCTGAAATCAGGTTCCAGGGTCAGGATGCGGCTTCTGGACCGGATGAGATTTCATACTATGACTGGCAGGGATTCGATGTGGCCGACGGCCTCATATATTGGCTGGAAGGGGAAGGCAGCACTTCTGGCAGCATTGCATACCTGACGGTATTCAACTGCTATGGAGACATAGTGGAGGACAGGACCGGAGTCGCGGCTGCCTCCGATGCTGATGCGGCAGCTTCCATCGGCATCACTTCTACCGGCTTCATGGAAGCGGAGGGCATCAAGATACGTGACGGACATCTTTATATAGGATTTGCATCGAGGGATGCTGTCAATGACGGTGACCGCCGGCGTGCAAATGTCCTGTGTTATGACCAGGCCAGATGACTATGGAAGACCTGCAAGTTTTTTCAAAAAAAAATTATACAGATGCATATTTTGTAAATGCCATATCCTGAGGTATTTGTGATGTTAATACAGATTGTGTCCTTCCAAAAGAGGTAAAAAAAAAGCTGTAAAAAATTTGGAGGTAAAGAAAAAAGTAGTACCTTTGCAATCCCGTTCGGGAAACGGGTTGAGAGATTGAGGCGGGAGGGGCCATCCCGAGGGGCAGAAACAAGATCATTGACAAGACTGGAGACGCAGTACAGAAGTACAGCAG
>CALVDL010000005.1 GCA_944326305.1 uncultured Bacteroidales bacterium | reverse complement strand
ACGTCAGTGTGACGGATTCCGGTCATAAATGATAAAATATTGATTTTTAATATAATATTGTTAAACATAAATTCGTCGAACTGACGTTAAATTAAAACTATTCGGTTATGGCTGAAGAAAAGAAGAACAATGAGCCGGAGCTCAAGGTCCGTTATAGTGACGAAGAACTTCAGGAGTTCAAGGAGATAATCCTTGACATGCTTGCAAAGGCCAAGAAGGAGTACAAGACGCTCAGGGATGTCGTGACCCACGGGTCAAGCAACGACATAGAAGATACTTCCCCTACATTCAAGGTGATGGAAGAAGGCGCTTCCACCCTTTCAAAGGAGGAGGCAGGGCAGCTGGCCCAGCGCCAGTACAAGTTCATCCAGAACCTGGAGGCGGCCCTTGTCAGGATAGAGAACAAGACATACGGCGTCTGCCGCGTGACGGGAAAGCTGATTCCGAAGGAGAGGCTCCGTCTCGTGCCTCATGCCACCCTGACTGTAGAGGCGAAGGAGATGATGAACAAGAACAAATAAAATGAAGGTTTCGAAAGGAAAATTACTTATAGCTCTCGGGGTGCTGCTGGTCGTGATAGACCAGGTCATCAAGATACTCGTAAAGACCAATATGTCCATCGGGGACAGTATCCATGTCTTCGGTGACTGGTTCCAGATTTATTTCATAGAGAACGAGGGCATGGCCTTCGGCATGAAGTTCGGCGGTACGGCAGGCAAATTCCTGCTCTCCCTGTTCAGGATACTGCTGTTCGGTTTTCTTGTGTGGTGGATACACAGGCTTCTGAAGAAGCCGGACACGCCTTTCGGGGTCACGGTCGGACTTACACTGATCACCGCAGGAGCCATGGGGAATATCATTGACTGCCTGTTCTACGGGATTATATGGGATTATGCCCCGTTCATGTTCGGACGGGTGGTGGACATGTTCTACTTCCCGATCATAGATACGGTATTCCCTGACTGGATGCCTCTGATAGGAGGGCACCCGTTCCGTTTTTTCGCCCCTGTCTTCAATTTTGCAGACAGCTGTGTGACGTGCGGGGCCTTGTATCTGCTGTTCTTCCAGTTCAGGTTCTTTGCGAAGGACGGCAAGTAGCCGGCAGCGGATACTACCGGCGGCTGGCAACAAGGAGAGAGCCGAGCTCCTCTATGTCGCGGACAATTAGATCCGGGGGGTACACCTCCGGATTTTTTTGTGTCCTGGCAGCCTCCTTTGCCTCAAGGGCAGTCTCCAGCGTGGTTTCGCCTGAAAGGACGAGTACACCGAAGGCTCCGGCGTTGTGCGCCATCGCTATGTCGGTGTAGATCCTGTCTCCCACCATCGCTATCTCGTCAGGCTGGAGGCCGTGCCTGTGCAGTATGCCCTGGAGCATGTTGGGGTCCGGCTTGCCCAGGGTGATGTCCGGCTTCCTCCCTGTCGCGTGCTCGATGCATTTGCAGATGGACCCGCAGTCCACCAGCACGGTCCTTTCGCTGGTAGGGCACACCTTGTCCGGGTTGGTCGCTATATAAGGGATTCCCTGTGAGGCCCACCATGCGGCCCTGCACAGCCTTGCATAGGTGAGGGTCATGTCGAAGGACCCTATAAGCACATCAGGGACATCGTCCGGGTCGTCGGTGCAGGCCTCGAAACCTGCCTTTTCAAACTGCCTGACCATGCTCGGTGTCCCGAGCAGGAAAAGCCGCCTGGCTGACGGGAACCTGTCCTTTATGTAGTCGATGGCCGCGATGGATGTCGTGTACATGTTCTCCTCCGTGGCATGTATGCCCATGCCTGCGAGTTTGGCGAGGTAGTCTTCTATTGACTTCGTGGGGTTGTTTGTGAGGAATGAGTAGCCTATGCCGTTTTCCGTGAGGGTCTTCAGAAAGCCCAGGGTATATGGGAACAGCCTGTTCCCGAGATATATGGTGCCGTCCATGTCCAGGGCAACATGCCTGATTTTTTTCAGGCTTGAGATCAGGGACGGAGTAAGTTCGGTGTTGTAATTATTTGACATATTATGAAAATTTGAATTTTTATTTTGTTTCATTTTGCAAAAATATATAAAAAATTTGAAATGAAATCTCTAATTTATATATTTGCGGGACAAATATCATAATAAAATAAGATGAATAAAAAATTCTTTCAGTCCCTTGTGGGACTGTCATGTCTGGCCATGGCCGTATCCGGCTGTCAGGACGGTGATTCAGGTAACTATTACAGCTGCAAATCCCCTGAAGACATCAACGCCTTCATGTCACGCGGCGGAACAGTCATAAGCGGGCACCGCGGCGGGAATATGCCGGGCTATCCGGAGAACTGTATCGAGACTTTCGGCAAGATTCTCGAGTCCATGCCGGTATTCTACGAGATTGACCCGAGGATGACAAAGGACAGCGTGATAGTGCTTATGCATGATGCCACACTGGACCGTACGACTACCGGTACCGGGAAGGTGAAGGACTATACCTATGAGGAACTGCAGGCCTTCAGGCTTGTGGACCGCTGGGGGAACGAGACCCCATATAAGATCCCGTCCGTGGAGGCCGTCATCAAATGGAGCCAGGGCAAGACCATCCTGAATTTCGACATCAAGGATGTGACGCGGGATGTCCTTGTGCCGTTCGTGAATTCGCTCGGGGCGGAAAACTGCATCTATACTGTCAGGAATGCGGAGGAGGCGCTCCAGGTGTACAGCATTGACCCTGATGCACGTATGTCTGCCTGGGTGAAGGACGTGGCACAGCTGCAGTCATATAAGGATGCCGGAATCCCTATGGAGAATATCGCCCTTGCATATGTATGTTCCTCTACCATGAAGGCCGGGTCTCAGGACCTGTATGACGCCCTGCATGCCGAGGGCATACCATGCATGGTGTCCACCGCTCCGGACCAGGACAAGGCGGAGACGGAGCAGGAGAGGGCCGCCCTGTTCAGGGACGTACTCGGGACCTCGCCTGATATTGTGGAGACGGATTTTCCCCTGGAGTTCGTAAAACTGGTGGAATAATGAAACGGAATCGCCGGTCCGGCGACCATATAACCCTGATATTGGCATTTTAATCATGACTGGAGAGCAGAAGAAAAAATACAACTACTGGCAGTGGAGGACACTTATCGTCCTGATGCTCGGATATGCATTCTATTATTTCGTGAGGAAGAATTTCAGCGTGGTCATGCCCGCCCTGGAGGCGGAGCTGGGGATTACGAAAGTCCAGCTGGGACTGTTCCTGACCCTGAACGGGATAATCTATGGACTGTCGCGGTTTGCGAACGGTTTTCTGGCAGACAGGTTCAGCCGCAGGAAACTGATGGCCTCCGGACTGTTCCTTTCGGCGACGGCCAATTTCTTCATCTGCTTCAGCCCTGCAATGGATTCCTTTGTGGACGTGCTGGATACCGAAGGGAAAGCGACGCTCGCGCTTGTATATATAATAGGTTCTGTATGGGTCCTGAACGGATATTTCCAGGGGATGGGTGTCCCTCCGTGCATGAGCCTCATGGCCCACTGGATAAAACCTCAGGAGCTTGCCACCAAGCAGTCCATCTGGAATGCCTCGCACTCAATCGGGGCGGGTCTCATAAGCGTCATCTGTGCGTTCATACTTGACCACTACGGCTACAGCGCATGGCAGATGTGCTTCGCCGTGCCGGCCTCCATCGCAGTAGTCGGGGCATTCGTACTCCTGTTCGCCCTTAAGGACACTCCGTCTTCTGTCGGGCTGCCGGAGCTCGAGGACATGGACGATGCGAAACCGCAGGAGGAAAAGAAGGAGGTGGAGCTGACGGGAGGCGCCTTCAAGCAGTTCATCAGCAGGCTCGTGTTCAGGAACCCCATCATATGGATACTTGCCGTATCGAATTTCTGTATCTATGTGGTGCGCTTCACCATACTTGACTGGGGGGCGACCTTCCTGACTCAGTACAAGGGGATGGAAATATCCCATGCCGGGTCAGTTGTGGCGGCTTCAGAGATAATAGGAGGCATTGCAGGGATGCTTATAGCCGGATGGTTCACCGACAGGTTCATGAAGAGCAGGGCCCACAGGACCTGCCTGTTCTGTACGATAGGCGCCACCCTGTCGTTCTTCCTGTTCTGGAAGACCCCGGCTGACATGAACTGGCTCTCTTCCGTATTCCTCTGCCTGTCAAGCTTCTTTGTCTACGGCCCGCAGGCCCTGCTCGGCATCGCGGCTTCGAATCAGGCAACGAAACATGCCTGTGCCACGGCAAACGGAATACTGGGCGTATTCGGGTATGCGAGCACTACCGTTTCTGGGCTCGGCTTCGGCTATCTTGCCCAGCATTTCGGATGGAATGCCGTATTCATGGTTTCTGTCATAGTCGGGGTCATCGGATCGCTGGTGATAGCCACGATGTGGAAGGCCAAGGCTGACGGCTATGAGAAGGCGGAGAAGGTATTGGCCGAGATTGGACATAAAGATTCGTAAAAAACTTAAAGAAAAAGAAAAATATCGCTTCCCGGGGCTCCGCTCCGGGATTTTTTTTATGCCTGTGTCATATATTTGCCGGAAAAAATAATGAAGATTAAGGAACTGGGACAGGATGACAGGCCGCGGGAGAAGATGGCCGAGAAGGGGGTCGGGGCTTTGAGCAATGCGGAGCTGGCCGCTGTCATCATAAGGACTGGATGCGGTGAGGAGAATGCCGTAGATATATCGAGGAAGCTGCTCAAATCCGCAGGGGACAGCCTCGCATGCCTGTCGGGGATGACCGTTGGGCAGATGTGCAGGACCAGGGGGATGGGCCCTGGGAAGGCCGCCTCGGTGGCCGCCGCTTTCGAGCTCGGGCGCAGATGTGCCGCGGAGGCCAGCCGTGTGGAGAAGGTGTCAATCACGGGCCCTGCGATGGTATACCGGCACATGCTCCACTATATGAAGGGGCTCGGCCATGAAGAATGCTGGGTCATATACCTGAACAGGGCGAACTACATAATAGGGAAGGAGAAGCTCAGCTCCGGAGGGGTCTCCGCTACTGTCATCGATGTGAAGATGATCATCAGGAATGCCATTGAAAGGCTAGCCAGCGGCATAATCCTGGTCCACAACCATCCTTCGGGCAATCCGCAGCCTGGCGCAAGCGACATCAGGCAGACCGGGATTCTGAAAAAGGCGGCGGAGACGTTCGACATATCTCTCGTTGACCATATCATCATCGCGGATGACAGCTTCTACAGTTTTGCCGACGAGCGCACGGAAGTTATGCACTGACGGGAAAATGTTGTATCTTAGCGGTATCAAAACTTACTGTCATGGAAATCATCAATCTCGGAGAACAGAATTCTATCCTCAACAGGTTCATTGCACAGATGCGGGACAGGACTGTGCAGAAGGACAGCATGCGGTTCCGGGCCAACCTGGAGCGTGTGGGGGCTATCTTCGCCTATGAAATAAGCAAAAGGCTGCACTATTCGGAAAAGAAGGTCGTGACGCCGCTGGGCATCGCGGATGTCAGCACACATGATGACCAGATAGTGGTCGCCACCATATTGAGGGCCGGACTCCCTCTGCACAAGGGGATACTTGATTTCTTCGATGACGCCCAGAATGCTTTTGTGGCCGCCTACAGGAAATATGACAAGGGAGATGATTTCCATATCAACATAGAATATGTGACCGCCCCCGACCTTAACGGGAAAGTCCTTATCCTGGCTGATACCATGCTGGCTACCGGGGCTTCCCTGGAGCTGGCATACAACAGGCTTCTTGAGGACGGCACGCCGTCTTATACCCATCTCGTGTGCCCTGTGGCCAGTGTATATGCTGTGGAATATCTCCAGAAACATCTCCCGGGCGAGGGCATCACCCTGTGGATGGCCACGCAGGATGAAGAGCTCACCAGCCATTCGTATATCGTTCCGGGGCTCGGCGATGCGGGCGACCTGGCCTACGGCGATAAAAAATAGCCCCTGCGGTAACGGGATCCCTTCCGTATGGGGCATGGGCAAAATCAGGCGAATGCCATAAAAAAGGGAGGCCTCAGACCTCCCATATTCCTCCTTTCCCGAACAGATGTTTCTCTACCTTGCCCATAAGGTGGCATCTGTATATCAGGTCAATGTTCGTATACCTGTTCCTCATGAACGGTATGCACCGGAAAGTATCCCGCAGGTGCTCCCTGCTCACCCCTATCATTTCCGGCCTGTACGGCGCTCCGACCCTGCGGAGCGAATCCTCTATCTTCCACAGCGGGATGATCTGGGCGGAGATGCGCTGCTTGAGCTGAGGCCATGCCGCTGCTATCCTCTCGAGCTCTTTCCTCAGTTGATGTGCGTCTATGTATTTGCCCCTGCTCTCGGTAAGGCCCCTTTCCAGGTGTCCTGGTTTCCCCTTGAAGATCTGCCGTATGTACTCTTCCATCTTTTCCCATGACGGCCATGCGTTTACGCATGTGTCTATGTCTATGTTCTGGATGTCCTGCTTGAGAAGGTATTCGAGGCAGGCGGTGGAGACCATGGTCCCTATGGCCACCTTGAAGCCGTGCGATACATGTTTCCCGTTGATGCACAGGCCTTCCATGTCCCAGAAATGGCTGAACTGGTGCTCTGTTCCGGAGGCCGGTCTGCTTGAGTTGATGGCCTGCATGGCGAATCCGCTCATTATCAGTCCGTCCGCGAGATGGCCTGTGGCCTGCACATTGCCTGCGAGTATGGCGTCAGGGTCTCTGAGGGCTTCCCTGATCCTGTCCTGGACAAGCCCGAATGCGTATTTGTCCAGCTTTTCCTCGCCGGCGGCGTCAGCCAGCATCCAGTCTGCCCCGGCAGGTATCTTTGCCAGGAGGTCTGCATATCCGGAGGCCGCCAGCTCCTTTGGTGCGAGGGCGGCCACTTCCGGGTCAAAGATGATTCCTGCAGGTGCCGGGCAGTCGAATGTCTGCTTGTTGCCCTGGTAGGTGATAGATGCCCCGTAGGCGGTGTACCCGTCCATGGAAGCTGCGGTACCTACTATCATGTATTTCCGTCCGAGATGGTGGGAGGAGAGTTTGCAAAGGTCGTTTATCACGCCTGACCCCACTGCGACAGGAATCGCGTCCACGGTCTTGAGATAGTCCTCGAGCTCGGTCAGATACCCCCATTCTGCATAAAGATCCGGATCATCGAACACAAATTTACCCTCAATTGCGATGCCGTTGTCTTCCAGATTTTTTTCGACTTTCCTTCCGGCTGCTTCATATGTATTGGTGTCGGCCACCAATACGGCCTTCCTGCCGGGGAACAGCTCGTTGAAAACCTCATGGCTTGACTCCATGGCCCCAATGCCGATTCTTGCCGCTTTGGTGTCAGTAGTCCTCTTCAATACCTCTCCGATGTTTTCCATTTTCTTTTATCTATATTTCATTTAATGCCTTTTCTTAATGCAAATATAGTAATAATTTTCATTTTATGTGAAAATTATTTTGTTTTAAGGTAGTTTTTGTATTCGGAAAGGATGGTTTCAGTGTAGTTTTCCTTTACGGTCTCGATTGTGGAGCCGCTGCCGCCGTATGTGTCCGTGTAGGATGTCTCATACAGGAAGCATCCGCGGTATGCCGCGCTGGTCAGGAGCTCGTAATAGAATTCCCCCCAGTCTATCAGTCCGCCTGTGAAAGGCTGGAGGTGCTTGTCAAGAGGGGAGCTCTGCCCTTCGGCCCCGGGGTTCTGCTGGATGTGCAGGGTGCCGAGCCTCTTGCCGACAGCCCTGACGAACGCCAGTGCGTCCCCGTTTTTCACAGGATCGGCGTATTTGCCGTTTGACGGTATAAGTATGTGCCCGGTATCCAGGCAGATACGTGTCTTTTCAAGGCCCGGGTAATCGAGCAGGTGCAGGATTGATTCGGCATCGTAGGCAACGCTTTTCGGGCAATTCTCCACGCACAGTATCGCATTTGTCCCGTATGTGGCATTCCTTTCATCAAGGTACGCCTGGACCTGGGCGAGGGATTTCTGGCTCTGCTGTACCGCCTGTTCGAATCCGCTGTCTGTGGTGAGCTTTGAACCGGATGACGGGTGAATCACGAAGTGGTTCGGCTTGAAATATTTGAGGGACAGGTCAATCATCCTGTTCATCAGGGATACGGCTTCTGCACGTGTCGCTTCGGAGACTGACGCGATGTCATTGTTCTGATAGGGGAGGTGCATCCCCCAGACATCTGCACCTGTCTGGGAGATGGCTTCTTCCCCGTTTATGAACAGCTGTTCAATTTCCTGTTCAGAAAGTCCGCCTTCAGTGATGACCGCATCACTGGTGATGATATCTATCCACATGCCGGCCTTTACCGCCCTTGCACAGTTCGTGGCAGTGACGTTCTTGATCGGCAGCAGTTTTCCGGGTGTGAGCTGGAGCTTTGATACATCATCGGACTCCAGTCCGTATTCTGTGGTTGGCTCCACTATCCTGATGCCGTCGCTGAAGTCCTCCTTTGTCTGCTCCTTGTTGCAGGAGCAGGCAAGTGCGAGGGCGCATACAGGTATCGCGGCAAGTATATTCCTTGTTTTCATGTTCAGAGTTTTTTGATGACTATATTGTCAAGACAGATTCTCGTATTGCTGAATTTGGTGTCTGCCTCGAATGTGTCCCAGCTTATCTTGGTGTCAGGGCCTGCTCCCTCTATGGTCATGGTGAAGTTCGACCAGTATTTGAGGTCGCCGTTGGCATGCTTCGGCGTATGTGCCGAGAGTATCAGGATGGATTTGCCGTCAGCCTCGGGTGTGACGGTTACAGGCGATCCGTTGCCCTCCACTGTCACGGAGGCGGAAGTGATGCTTCCGGAGCCAATGACCTTCACCGGGATGGAGGCGGTGGATGCGAACCTCAGTGCGTCGAATGTGACGGTGATGGAGCTGCCGCTGCCGAGGCTTTCGAGTGCCGGGGTGGTCATTATTCCGTACGGCTGTTCTCCGTCTGAATTTGAAAGTCGGACATATCCCGGATATTCAAAGCAGTATGACAGGTCCCAGCCTGTAAGCCCGCGGTTTGCGAGATACTGCGGGGAAGCAGTCTCGTCGCTGACTATGCTGAAGCCGAAGGTCGTGTATGACGCGTCGGTGTCTCCAGGTTCGGTACCGTCTACATTTTCTGTGGATGAGCTTCCGAGCTTCTTGCCGCTTTTGCTTTCTTTGCCGGTCTGTATCCAGTCTCCTCCGAATACCATCAGGTCGAAGTACTGCTCGAGGACAACCGACGGGTCTTCATCCCTCTTGAGTTCCAGGCGGTATCTGAGTATGCCGTCACTGTTCGTCGCGTCTACCGTGATGTCAATGTTGCAGTCTGAATCCATGTTCACCCAGAACCTGTTCACATCGTTCTCCGTTTCCCCGGCGGTCATCTGCCCGAGGCTCTGCCTTACATAGTACACGGCTGAAGGGTATGTGTAGAACGGTACTGCGGAAGCCTGGCTGTTCACTGTGCCGATACCGCCGTTGCCGCTCCATGTGGTGAATCCGTAGACTGTCCCGTCTTTCACTATGGTGAATTCGCTCTGCGCAGCGCAGTCGGCCGTGGCTGTCCATATCCCTGTTGACTGCTCGGTGAGCTGCAGGGTAGTGCCGTCGGTGAATCTTGCCCAGACTCCCTGTGATACATCCACTATCGAGAAAGAGAGCATGGCTGCATCCGAGTCTTCTATGTTGCCTTCTCCGGTGGCGTGCATGGTGAAGGTGTATGTCACGCCTGCCTCCAGATTGCTTTCGGTGACGCTCGTAAC
This sequence comes from uncultured Bacteroidales bacterium, assembly GCA_944326305.1. Lineage (GTDB taxonomy): Bacteria > Bacteroidota > Bacteroidia > Bacteroidales > UBA932 > Cryptobacteroides. The sequence goes on along the minus strand of CALVDL010000005.1, from coordinate 134,570 downwards.
ATCGCTTCCGACTGTTTTTTCTTCACCTTCGCCTATCCTGTAGACATAGCCTGAGGCTCCGTCGACCGCCTCCCATGTGAAAGTCACTGACTGCATGTCCTCGCTGATCTCGTATGAGGGCTGCGGAGTCTGGAGTTTAGGGTCGATGGTGAATGTAGTGCTCCTTTCGAGTGAGTTGGTAGTGTGCACCTCATCCCCGGTGCTCCATACATACGCGGTGTGCTCGCCTTTCGTCAGGTCCTCTACCGTGATGCTTGTCACATCGGAGGCCACCAGGTTCTCCTGGCCGTCATCGATCCTGTATGCATATCCGTCCGCCTTCTGTACAGGGTCCCAGCTTATGGTGGCGGATGCGAGTCTTGTCGTTACTGTGAGCTTGGGGCTGGCAAGCTCGATGCTCATGTCCGTTTCCTCTGTCGTGCAGGAGAATATGGCGGACAGGCAAGGAAGGAGTAGCAATATCTTTTTCATTTTTCAATCTTTTTCTAATAATTCTCATGGAAACGTCCCGGGTTGGAGTCCGGGTCGGTGAACACTGACTGTTCGTATATGTTGCCGAAGCGGTCTGTCGCCACGACCTTTACCTCGGCTGAAGGGTCCTTGAGGTCGAAGTAAAGGAGGTGGTCTGTATTCTTGTTGTAGTTGCTGCCGAGGCCCATCACGTCAATATGGTAGGCCGTGGCCCACGCGTCGGTGTCCCTGTATGGGGTCATCTCCCCGCTGAGGGTGCCGTTTTCGTAGACCTCGACTTTCCATTTAGGGTCCCAGTTCCAGATGTTCGCCACAATCTGGTTCTCCCCGTTCTTGTCGAACTGTTTACGTCCGGTGTCCCCTCCGGTGAATACGTCGCTTCCCCGGTATAGCCTGATCTGGAAATTTTCGTCATGGCGGACTGCCTTGAATTTCCAGTCTTCCATGCGGTTCCCGTTGATTTCATATATCCCGAATCCTATAGGAGTGCCCTCTGTACATACAGTCGACTTCCACCATGCCCCGCAGGTTGTCCCTGTGATGTGCTCGAAGATCTCCTTCCCTCCGGCCGTATGGATATAATTGATGTTGGAATGGGTGTGGGCGGACATGATTGTGGAAGTTTCATATCCGGACAGCATTTCAAGGACTTCATTGTAGTATTTGTCTTTGTTGACATTGCTGCCCCCTGATTCGGATCCTCCCCGGAACGGGATGTGTACGCACAGGATGACCATCCTGTCCTTGTCTACGTAACTGAGGTCCTGCTTCAGCCACTCAAATTGTGCCGCGGTGAAGCCTGCGTCGTATTCCGAGCTCGTCTTGCAGCCGTGCATTATGTCGTCCATCACGATGATGTGGGCATCGCCCCTGTTGAACGAGTAGTTGCTCGGCCCGTACCAGCTTTCGTACTTGGCCCTGGCGGCCCTGTCATTGTCTGCCGGATATTCATGGTCGTGGTTACCGATGCAGGCAAATGCCGGGATGCCGAGCTGTTCCTCTCCGGTGGCGTTGAATATGTTGCTGTACAGCTCCCATTTGTTGCCCACGAAGTCCCCGAGTATGATCCCGTAGCACGGGACACCGCTTCCGGCGGCGTACTGCCTGATGTCTGCGGCCGTTTCATCCTTGAACCTGGCGGCGTGCGCGTTCTCCGTGATCTGCGGGTCCCCGATGGCCAGAAGGTTGAACCTGGATTCCGGGGCGTCCATCATGGTGACGGTGAAGTCATAGCGGTATTTCCCTTCCTCGAGCCTGCTGTAGAATGAAGGTATGCCTTTTTCACTCATGCCTACCTCGCACTGGGAAGGGATGCTGTATGAGACGAAGTCGGCTTCGCTGTTGCGGTAGAAGCTGTACATGCCGTCCCCGTCTGTCTGGACGCATGTATAGCCGTCAGTGACTACGACATCAGGGACAGGGTTGCCTCCTGTGTCGAGTATGTACCCGTAGGTATCACAGTCCTCCGGGACGGTTTCCGGCTGTTCTTCGTCGCCGGTGTTATCCGCAGGCTCCGCCGAGCATCCGTACCAGATGCCCGGGGCCGTGCAGACGATGCATATTGTCAATAGCTGTATAAATAACCGTTTCATGTGAGAGGCAGTTTATTCTTCTTCTGCTGCTCCGGCATAGCCGGGGTTCTGCTTGATAAGAGGATTGGCCACGATTTCGTCTTCAGGTATCGGCCATACGACGTCCTTCTGCGGGTCATAGCTCATGGTTATGAACTTGCGGAGGTTTATGGACTTGCCGTCGAATGACATGTTGGACGAATATGTCGCGTGCCAGTTTTCGTCGATTATCGGCTTGGCGTTTGATACATCCCCGTTGAGGGCCGGTGCGTACAGGGTGCCGGATATTACTGTCTCGGCTATTCCCCACCGCCGGATGTCGAACCACCGGAACCCCTCGTTGCACAGTTCTACCATCCTTTCGTATCTGAGGGCTGACCTCAGTCCTTCCCTGGATGCGTCGCTCAAGGCTGGCATGCTTACGCGTGAACGTACGGTCTCAATATCGGATTTTGCCTGGGCGAGATTCCCGCCGTCCCATTCTATGTTGGCTTCTGCCCGTATGAGGTAGAGTTCCGCGAGCCTCATCAGAGGGAAGCTGAGTACGCAGACTGAAGAGGTCCCGAAACTGTTGCTGTTGTATTTGTATTCCTCGATGTCAAGATATTTCCTCCACAGGTAGCCGCAAGGTCCCTTGGAGCCGTTCGCCCCGTATTCCGACTTTGTCCCGTATGCCTCTGAATTTGTCATTTCGACCCCTGCCGGATCGTTGTTGTAGTTCAGTACTTTCTGTACGGACGGATTGGTCTCGAACTGTATGCCGAGTACACGTGAACCGGGTCTGACACAATAAAGGTCGAGCCTCGGGTCCCTGTTCTTCCACGGGTTTTTCCAGTCGAACAGGTCTGATTCCACTATCGATTTCCCGTCTGTGCACTGTATGGCATCCAGGAATGCCTGTGTCGGGCTGAAATATGAGCAGCCTCCGGCGATGCGCGGTGCAGCGTAGTATTCGGAATTGTGCTGGTTGCCGCTGATCATGGTGTTGAATTCGAGCCCCCATATCCATTCGTCGCTGCTCTTGCTCCCTGTCACGCCGAAAAGCGCTGTAGGCAGCGGCTCGCCCTCTGTGTAGTCCTTCCCGCACATGCTTATGTCAAGCGGAGTGAGGGAGTATCCTGCTTCGATGGAGAGCTGCAGTGCCATGTCCGCATATTTTGCCGCCTCTTCGTACCTGCCCCAGTTCAGGCATATACGCGCCTTGAGCCCGTATGCGCCCACACGTCCGAGGCGGACGAACCCGTAGCTGGACTTGTTGTGCCTTACGGGGAGGTAGTCTAGCATCTCGTCTTTCAGGTCATTGTCAAGTATTTTTGATATGACCTCTTCTTTCGGGGTCCTTGTATATGTGTCCCCCAGGGACAATGTATGGTCGAGGTAAGGTATGTCACCGAACATCTGGCAGCCCAGGTCGAAGCAGTAGCTCCTGACAAGAAGGAGCTCGGCCTTGTACATGTTGTATTCCTGCTCTGTCATCTGGTCTTTGACCTTGTCGATATTGTCCAGTACCAGGTTCGCCCTTGCCACGGTCTTGTAGATGTTGTCATATACCTTTGTCACCCAGGGGTTTGTCGGGGTGAGCTTGCCTGTCTGCTGGTCGTTGTAGTTGCTGGAGTTCAGTCGTCCGGCGCCGATGTCGGACGCGTTGTCCTGTATCCCGGGATACGGGGTGTCGCTTGCCGTCAGGAGGCCCAGCCCCTTGTATGCGGCGAATACCCCGGCCTCTACTTCCTCTTTGGAGGCAGGAAAAGTGGATGCGTTCGGACCGTTGAGGTATTCCCTGTCAAGGGAGCATCCTGTCAGGCAGATGGCGCTGATCGCAGCCAGTGTAAGTATTCTGTTTTTCATTGCTTGTTTCCCTTTAGAATTTGATTTGGAGACCGACGGTGAATGTTTTTACCTGTGGATAGTTGTTGGCCGAGCCGAGGCTGACGACATCGAAATCGCCGCTGGAACTTCCGCCATATCCGACCTCAGGGTCGTATCCGTCCCAGAAATTGCTGAATGTGAACAGGTTCTGTGCGCTTGCGTATACATAGATGGACTGCATCTTTATGCGGTTCATCCATTTTTTCGGGAGGTAGTACCCGAGCTGTACGTTCTTGACCCTCAGGTATGCGGCGCTTCTCATCCAGTAGGAGGAGTTGTACCAGTTGTTTTTGTTGTCGCTGGTCAGTCTCGGGGTGGAGCCGTCCGGGTTCTCTGACCACGCATAGTCAAGGTATTCCGTGCGGAAGGTACCTCCGGAATATCCTGGCATCACATAGTAGGAGTTGAGGAAGCCGTCGGCTTTGCCCACGCCCTGCAGAAGGACACCGAGGTGAAGCCCTTTCCATCCGAAGTTGAGGTTCAGGCTGTAGGTGTATCGCGGGATGGTGCTGCCTACGAAGGTCTTGTCGTTCTCGTCCACCGAGCCGTTCTGGTCCACGTCCTCATAACGGATGTCGCCTATCTGCACTGTCTCGTTGAACTGCGGGCAGTTGGCGTTCACCCAGTCGGCTTCTTCCTGTGTGCGGATTATCCCGAGGCTCTTCATGGTGTAGATGCTGGCGATAGAGTGCCCCTCCTGGTTGCGCAGCACACCGCTGGTCGAGGTCTTGCCCCGCATGTCGACGATTTCGTTGCGGACATCGGAGAGGTTTGCCTGTGCCCCGAACGAGAAGTCTCCCCACTGGTCGTTGTATGCCACGCTGACTTCCCATCCTGTGTTCTTCACCGTGCCTGCGTTCTGGTAAGGTGAGTTGAGCCCGAGTCCCATAGGGAGGTCCAGCTTCATCAGGATGTCGTCAGTGATCTTGTGGTACCAGTCTGCCGTGATGCTTATCTTGTTGATGAGGGACAGGTCGATACCCACGTCCACCATTGATGTGGTCTCCCACTTGATGTCCGGGTTGGCAAGGGTGTTCAGGGTGACGAGGGAGTAGATGTTGTCATTCATCGAGATCTGCCCCGTTGCAAGGTTCTCTGTGGTAGGGTAGTAGCTTGCGGCATCTCCTCCGGCCAGGTTCTGGTTACCGAGCGTTCCGTATGAGGCCCTGAGCTTGAGCCCGTTGATTACATGCTTTACGTTCTTCATGAAAGGTTCCTCGGAGATTCTCCATGCGGCTGACACGGACGGGAAGTATCCCCACCTGTTGGATTTGGTGAATCTCGATGATCCGTCGATCCTCAGGTTGGCCTCTATGAGATAGCGTTCTTTGAAGTTGTAGTTGATCCTGCCGAAGAAAGACTGTATCGCCCACTGGTAGCGGTGGCCGCCGTTGTCCATGTTCTCGATTTCGCCGGCGTCTATCTGGTCGTAGTCGTCGTAGTTGAACACTTCCCTGTAAGCCATGAGGTAGTTGTAGTCATACGTATTCCTCTCGGTTCCGAGGATTACCTTCAGGTCATGGCCGCCCTTGAACGTGTTCTGGAATGTCGCGAGGAAGTTGTAGTTTCCGTAGAATGACCTCGAGGCGCTTTCGGTGAGAGTCGCGAACGAGGTAGATGTGAGTTCTCCGGTCCCGTCCATGTCCTGGTATGTGATTACGGGCTTTTTCCAGTTGTGGCTGTTGCTTGTGGAGTAGCGGGGTGCCACCATCCCCTGCAGGGTCAGCCATTTCACAGGCTTGTATATGAGGGTTACCGCTCCGGAGAGGCGTATGGTGTTGTTCTTGTTCTGGCCTCCGTACTTCATCAGCGCTACAGGGTTGTTTCCCTGGACCCCGAGGCCGTTGTACAGCCCGGTGGAGAACTGGTTCGGTATGTCGGCCGGACGGGTGTTCATGTAGTTGAATATTGTGCCCTGATAAGGGGACTTTATCTTGTCACCGTTGGAGAACGAGATGTCCATCTTCATGGAGAGCTTGTCGTTGAAGATGACATCCGCATTGTTCCTGAAAGAGAACCTCTGGTAGCCGGAGTTCTCTATGAGACCGTCCTGGTTGGCGTAGCCGAAGGTGGTGAGCATCTTTATCCTTTCGGTCCCGATGCCCAGGGAAACTGAGTGGTTGTGAGTGAATCCGGAGCCTGTGAGGACAGCCTTCTGCCAGTCGGTGTCAGGGTAGAGGTCCTGGTCCTTGCCGACGTTCTTGCTCCAGAGGTACATGGTTTCCTCGTCATATGTAGGGTCTTTCCCGTCCTGGATGTTCGTGGCGTTTGTGAGTTCCTTGTATTCCAGTGCGTTGACCATGTCAGGAAGGTCTGTAGGCCTCTGCCAGCCGACATATCCGGAATAGGAGATGGAGAACTTGTCGGTAGTCCCTCGCTTCGTGGTCACGAGGATGACGCCGTTTGCCGCCCTGGAACCGTAGATGGAAGACGATGCGGCGTCCTTGAGGACAGAAATCGATTCTATGAGTTCGGGGTCTACGCTGTCGAGGCTGCCTTCAATACCGTCGATCAGCACCAGCGGGGCTGTAGAGCTTCCTCCGAAGGAATTGATACCCCTGATCCTGATCACACCTCCGTCATCGCCAGGGCCTCCCGACTGGGTCGTTACCGTCACTCCCGGTATCATTCCCTGGAGTGCGGCGCTCGTCTGGAGGATCGGCTTTCCGTTGAGTGCGTCGGCGTCCATCGTTGCCACCGAGCCTGTCAGGTTCACTTTCTTTTGCGTGCCGTATCCTACGACTACCGTCTCATCGATGAAAAGCTGGTCGCTTTCAAGTACGATGTTGTAGAAGGACCTGTCTGTGACGGTGACGCTCTCGTCCTTGTAGCCTATGTAGGAGACGGTCATCACCTGGCCTTTTTCGGCGGTCAGAGAAAAGATTCCTTCTTCATTGGTGATAGCGCTCGAACCTGAAGGTCCGGCTATTATCACTGCGGCGCCTATAAGAGGCTCTCCGTTGGAGTCGGAAATTTTCCCTCTTATCTCCGACTGGGCAAACATGCTCTGGCATGACAGCAGGACCATGAGTGCCATCAACGTTTTTGTGAAGTTTGGATTTCCCATAATGGTCATAGTTGAGTTGTCGTTTTAACTGAAATGTAATAAAGTTGAAACCTGTTTTTATTGTTTTATCATTTTTGCAACAATTTTTTCATTTCGATTCCAAATTAAGTCATTTTTTTTTTTTTTGAACAAATATTGTTTCAAAAAGTTTCATTTTTAACTTATTTTTCATATTTTCGCATTTGGATAATCAAGTCTGTTATGGATTCTTTTTATATTATAGGAGTGGATTTCGGTTCCGACTCCGTCCGTGCCCTGCTCGTTGATGCCGGGAACGGACGGGAAGTCGCTGAATCCGAATTCCGTTACCTCAGATGGGGAGAGGGCAGGTACACCGATGTGGCCTCGTCCTGCTTCAGGCAGCACCCCCTGGATTTTCTGGAAGGCCTTGAGCATGTGCTGAAGGACGTGGTTTCAAAGTGCCCGGACCCCGGGCGGGTCAGGGCTGTGGGGGTGGATACCACCTCGAGCACGCCGTGCCTTGTGGACCGGAGCGGCATGCCGCTGTCGCTCAAGCCGGAATATGCTGATGACAGGGATGCCATGTTCGTACTGTGGAAAGACCATACGGCTGTGGCCGAGTCCGGCCTGATCACGGATGCAGTCCGCAGGAGCGGCGCCGGCTATATGAAATATTGCGGAGGATACTATTCAGCCGAATGTTACTGGTCCAAGATAATGCATATAATGAAGGGTTCCGCCCGCCTGCGCGAGAGCGCATGGACAGCAGTGGAGCTGTGCGACTGGATACCTGCTGTCCTTACCGGATGCAGGGACATCTCCGCAATGAAGGTCGGCCGGTGCGCCGCCGGCTCGAAGATGATGTGGGCGGAGGACTGGGGCGGATTCCCTCCTGCGGAGTTCTTCGCCGCAATGGATGCGGCTACGGGAAGGGTGGCCTCGAACCTCCCTGCGTCTGTGGCCGGAAATACCGTCCCTGCCGGCAGGCTGTGCGGCGAATGGGCAGAGAAGACCGGCCTGGGTGAGGATGTGGTTGTCTGCACCGGCTGCATAGACGCCCATGCGGGGGCTGTCGGTGCGGGTATAGCATATGGTACGATGGTGCTCAACCTCGGCACTTCCGCCTGCCACATGGCGGTCATGCCTGCGGAGGAGATGAAGGGAAGGCAGATAGAAGGCATATTCGGGCAGGTGGACGGCTCCATCATCCCTGGCATGATCGGGTTCGAGTCCGGGATGTCGGCTTTCGGGGATATTTTCGCATGGCTCAAGAGGCTGCTCAGCTGGCCGCTGGATACCTTCGGCAAGATGTCCGGGAGCGGAGAGGTGCATAAATTCTGCGCCGACGCTGAAAACAGGATGCTGGGCCTTCTGGGAGAATGTGCGGGGAAGATACAGGCGGCCGCGGATGCGCCTGTGGCCACCGACCATTTCAACGGCAGGCGCAGCCCTGACCCGAGGCCGGGCCTGAAGGCAGCGGTGGCGGGGCTTTCCCTTGCGGATTCCGCACCGGAGTTCTACTATGCGCTTTCCGAGGCGGCGGCTTTCGCCACGAGGGCTGTCATAGAGCATCTTGTAGACGGGGGAGTGGCGGTAGAGGATATGGTCGCTGTCGGAGGCATAGCGCTTAAGTCCCCTTTCATAATGCAGATGCTCGCCAATGTCACCGGGAAGCCTATCAAGGTTTCCGGCAGCAGCCTGCCTTGCGCCCTGGGCGCCGCTGTGAATGCCGCAGTGGCATCCGGCATATATGCATCCGTCCCTGAGGCGCAGAGCCGCATGTGTCCGCCGTGCCGCACGGAATACACCCCTGACGGAAATTCCGCACCGGTTCTTGACGCCAGGTACAGGCGGTACATATCATTGGGTTCGTTCATGGATCATTTTTATGTTTAAACCAATGGCCGCAAAGGAAATCCACAGCAAAAGAAGGCTGTTCATCGTGGCGACGATATTCATCGCCATCATCTGCAACTATCTCGACAGGCAGCTGCTATCTATTCTCAAGCCCGAGATACTTGACTATTTTTCAATCGGCGACATGGAATACGCGTGGATAGTGAACGTGTTCCTCATCTGCTATGCCGTCATGTACCCTGTGTCCGGCATCCTTGTAGACAGGTTCGGTCCGAAGCCGGTAATGTTCGCGGGGATTGTCGCATGGTCGCTGGCATGTATCGGCGGTGGTCTGGCCAATGATGTCGTCCTCTTTACCGTATGCCGCGGCATACTCGGCCTTGCGGAGCCTACCATATTCGCCGGGCAGATCGTGGCCGTCACCGTATGGTTCGAGAAGCGCCACAGGGCAACGGCCAACAGCCTGTGTACCGCCGGCGGCTCCCTCGGGACGGTGATAGCTCCTTTAGTGATAGCATGGATCTCGAGGTACCTGCCGTGGAATGAGGTGTTCATCGTCTCCGGTGTCGCAGGGCTCGTGATTGCCCTGATATGGCTTTTCGTATACAGGAACCCTTCTCCTGACGTGCTCGCGGTGACTATGGACCGTGACGCGGAGGCCGGACCTGCTGCGGAGGAGCCGTATTTCACATGGAAAGGGCTCTGGGGCACCAGAAGCCTCTGGGGAGTGCTCCTCATCAGGATGATAAGCGACCCTGTATGGTATTTCTGCTGTTTCTGGCTGCCCGGCTATCTGAGGCAGATGGGACAGATGCAGGGGCTGAGCCACCAGGAGACACTGGATATGATACAGTATATCGGCGGAGTGCCTTTCCTTTTCGGGGCCATCGGCGGGATACTCTCCTCCGTCTGGTCCGACCATCTGGTAAAGAAGGGGATGCCGGCGCTCAAAGCCCGCAAGGTCATGATGATAAGCATTTCGTTCGTGGCCCCTCTGTGCGTCGCGGTCCCGTATGTCAGCCAGTGCGCTTCGATACCTTTTGACGGCAGGATACTGCTTGTCGTCGCCATATTCAGCCTTATCGCGATAATGTGCCTGAGCTGGCTCTACACCATCTGCGTGGTGATAGCGGAGGCGTTCCCTGTGAAGAATGTGGCCAGCGTCGTCGGAATAACGGCCGGTGCCGGAGCGGTGGGAGGTGCTGTATTCAACATTTTCATAGGCTCGCTGCTCGCCCATATGGGCAATCTCCTTTTCGCCGTAATGGGCGTCATGCACCTTATCTCGTCCCTGATCCTGTGGAAGATGGTCAGGAAAGAGACAGTCAAATAATACGGGACAATTTTCAGGAACCGGGAAAATCAAATTAAATACTGATATTATGGACAAGACAATAATTGAACCTCAACGCAGCATCAGGGTCAAGTGCGAGACTGATGTCCTTGTGGTCGGAGGAGGACCGGCCGGTATAATGGCGGCATGTGCAGCCGCAAGGAAAGGTGTGAAGGTAATGCTGATAGAGAACAGGGGCTATCTCGGAGGGAACATGACAATAGGCCTGCCTATACTGGGCTTCCTCGGCAGGAAGGGCAACCAGATAATCAAGGGCCTGCCGCAGAAGTTCATCGACAGGCTTGAGGCCAGGGGCGCCGCCTGCGCTCACAAGCCGTGCCGTCTGCATGTGAGCCTTACCATCATCGATCCTGAAGCTGTCAAGTCCGAGGCACTGGACATGCTGCGGGAAGCCGGGGTGGATATACTGATGTATGTATTCTGTGCCGGTGCGATAAAGGACGGAGATGCGCTTAAAGGGGTGATAATCGAGAGCAAGGAGGGCCGCGAGGCCATTCTCGCGAAGACCGTGATCGACTGCACCGGAGACGGGGATGTCGCCTTCCTCTCCGGCGTCGAGTGCCGCAAGGGCGACTCCGACGGAGGGATGCAGCCTCCTACACTGATGTTCTCGATGAAGGGTGTGGATGTCCCTGCCCTGAGGGATGCCATAGTCAACCACAGCGACGAGTTCGATATGGACACCATGCCTCCGGAGCAGTTCAGGGAAGGGAAATTCATTACCGTCGGCTTCAGGAAGCAGATACTCCGGGCCAGGGCCGCCGGATATTCTATCCCGGTGGCGAGGACCATCCTCATCACGGGGATTGCGGATGACGAGATCTGGGTCAACATGACACGTGTAAACGGAACGGACTCCACCTCGCCGGACAGCTACACCAGGGGCGAAATGCTTGCCATAGAACAGATTCCGGAGATCCGCAGGTATCTCCAGGACTATATACCTGGTTTCAGGAACGCCTGGATCGACAGGGTGGCTCCTTTCATGGGAATCAGGGAGAGCCGCGTCATTGTGGGGAAATACGTCCTTACGGCGGACGACATACTCTCCTGCAGGCATTTCGATGATGCGATAGGTGTTGCGAGCTATCCTGTGGACATACACCACAGTGTAGGAGACGACTGTACTATGCACTGGTGCGAGGACTGCTATGACCTCCCGTACAGGATGCTTGTCCCGGAAAAGGTCGGCAACCTGCTGGTGGCAGGGCGGTGTGCCTCCATGACACATGAGGCAATGGCCTCTGCAAGGGTCATGTCCACATGCATGGCTATGGGAGAGGCTGCGGGCCGGGCTGCCGGAATCGCAATCCTGGACGGCGTCCCGGTATCTGAGGTGGACGTGAAGAAACTGCAGCGTGAACTTGTTGATACCGGGGCGTATCTGCGGCCCTGAAGGAATTGTAAGAAAATTTTATACACCATTATAATATTATTTGGATACGTTTGTCCGATTTACATTAAAATCACTCTATGAAAAATAAACTCATGGTTTTTGCCGCCCTCGCGGCACTGCTCGCCGCCTCCGGGGTCTGCGAAGCGAAAGACAGGACAGTGCACAGGGTCATGACCTGCAATATCAGGGTGACCGGCCTTGAAGCTGATGAAGGCCATCCCGGCCGTCCGTGGAATGAGAGGAAAGACATCTGCCTCGATGTGATAAAGTCCTATGATGCGGACATAATATGCATGCAGGAGGTGGTATATGATTCAGATGCCTTCATGGAGGAGAACCTGAAGGAGTACTTCGCGTTCGGTTTTCCGGGACCTGAAATGGACCCGTACACCGAAGGGTACCACAATATCGCCAAGAACGTGATATTCTTCCGTAAATCACGTTACGAGTTTGTCTCTTCCGGTTCCTACTGGCTGTCCGAGACACCTCTGATTGCCGGCAGCTGCTCCTGGAACACGAACAGGGCGAGGCACTGCAACTGGGTGCGCATCCGCGACAGGAAGACCGGAGCCGAGTTCCGCGTCATGAACGTGCATCTCGACCACAAGTCGGAGGAGGCCAAGCGCAACCAGTCTATGATGATAGCCGCGGAGGCTGGCCAGTATCTGGAGGACTTTCCGCAGATACTGTGCGGCGACTTCAATTCCGGCAAGACACAGCCTGCCGTCACGACCCTTGTGGGGGCCGGATGGGATGACGTGTATTCCGGCCTACATGAGGGGGAGGCGGACCAGTTCACCTGCCATCTTTTCCAGGGAGCGGAATACAAGCCGAAGAATCCAGGCAAGAGGATAGACTTCATATTCACCAAAGGCCCTGTGGAACCCCTGTCCTCGTCGATAGTCAAGGACAGCAGGGACGGGATTTACCCGAGCGACCACTATTTCCTTGTCGCGGACCTGAGGATCAACCCTGAAAACGAATAGAAGGCAAGCTGCCATGAAAAGAATTTTAAGGAGCGTCCTCCTTCTCGCCGCCGTCTCGTTTGCCCTGCCGCTTGGAGCGCAGTCCGTCAGGGACGAAATCTTCGCCTGCCCGGAAAAGTCGGGCAACATATATTACAATTATTACTATGTCCCGCAGGACTACACCCCGGCGCCGGAAGGCTACGAGCCTTTCTATATAAGCCATTACGGCAGGCACGGGTCGAGGTGGCTCACAAGCGCCTCATATTACAATGAGGTAAAGGAGGTCTTCGATGCCGCCTCCGCAGAGGGTGTCCTCACGCCTTTCGGCGAGGATGTTTACAAACGGGTGCAGGCCGTGTATGATGACGGCATATACCGCTATGGTACGCTTTCCCCTCTGGGCGCGGAACAGCACAGGGAGATTGCTTCAAGGATGTACGCCTCGTTCCCAGGGGTATTCCGCAGCGGGGCTACGATAGAGGCCGTATCCACCGTAGTGCCGCGCTGCATCCTCAGCATGGCGTCTTTCTGCGAGCGTCTCAAGGAACTGGAGCCGGCCCTGTCGATAAGCAGGGAGGCAAGTCCGCGCACTACAAGATACCTCAACTGTTATGATTCTTCCACCCATCCGGAGCTGAGCGATGATTTCCGGGCCTACAGGAGTTCAGACGCCCCGTGGAGGAAGGAGTATGATGCGGCAGCCGGAAAATATGTCCCGGTGGAGCGTGTTACAGGCCTGCTGTTCTCCGACAGGAAGTTCACAGAGGGAATCGATGCCGTAGAGCTGGTCATCAATCTGTACCTTTTCGCGTCCGATATGCAGGACCTCGACCTGGGCATATCGTTCTACGACCTGTTCACCCCGGATGAACTTTACCGTCTCAGCGTATACGAGAATTACCGCTATTTCGTGACCAACGGCCCGTCATCGATAAACAGGGGCTTCCCGGAATATTATGGAAAACTTCTCCTGGAGGACATTGTATTCAAGGCAGACAGGGCCCTCCAGGCCGGTACACCATGTGCAGACCTGCGTTTCGGCCACGACACCAATGTCATGCCTCTGCTGACTATGCTGCAGTTCACGGAATACAGCGGCTACGACAGGGACGAAAGGGACATGGAGGCTGTCGCCGAGGACTGGACGCTGTATGAGCTCAGCCCTATGGCGGCTAATATACAGATAATATTCTACCGTAACAGTCAGTCTTCCGGGGAGGACGGCATTCTTGTCAGGATGATGCACAACGAGAAGGAGATGCATCTGCCGCTGGAGCCCGTGTCCGGCCCGTATTACAGGTGGAGCGACGTGAGGAAGTTCTACATGGACTATATGGATTCCCTCAAGGACCCTTCCGGAAAGGCTGACTGAAGACCGGATTGCCTCCTGACTCCGGCGGACAGACTTAAATAAAAGAATGTTTGGAAAAATCCAAAACTGTTTCTTATAATTGCAGTTGTTTTTAAATTCGTTCGTTATGTTGAAACCAGGGGACAGGATGCCTGAGTTCGAGGTAACCGACCAGGACGGCAATGTGGTGAAGTCTTCAGACCTGATAGGGAAGAGGACAATAATCTATTTTTATCCGAAGGACAATACCCCCGGCTGCACTGCCGAGGCATGCAGCCTGAGGGACAATTATGACGCCCTCGTGGCGGCAGGGTACAATGTGGTGGGCGTGAGCAAGGACAGCGAGGCCTCCCACAGGAAGTTCATCGGGAAGTATTCGCTCCCGTTCACCCTGCTTTCCGACAGTTCCACTAAGATGCTTCAGGATTTCGGGGCATGGGGAGAGAAGAAGATGTACGGGAAGACCACAACGGGGACTCTCCGCCGCACGTTCATCTTCTCGGAGGAAGGTATTCTCGAAAGGGTGATAGAGAAGGTGGATACCAAGAACCACGCGGCCCAGATACTGCTCTGATAAACAGGGGGTGGAATGAGGGTCCTGTTTGATTACCAGAAGTTTTCTTCGCAGAGGGCCGGTGGCATAACACGGTATTTTGCGGAGCTTTTCAGCCATTTTTCCCCGGAGGTGGAGCCTGTCGTCTCGCTTAAGTTCAACAGGAACATGTATATCTCCGGGGCGGACGGGCTGTTCCTGAGGAATGTCACCGACTACGATTTCCGTTTCCGTGGCAGGAAAGTCGCCCTGGCGGCCGTGGAGAGGATAAACAGGGCGTATTCTGAATATGATATCAGGCACCAGGACTATGACATCCTGCATCCCACATATTACGGGTGCTATCTGTTCGACATGAAGCCGGGACGGCCTGTGGTGACCACCATACATGATATGATACAGGAGCTGTACCCGGGGGATTTCGACAGGAAGATCATCAGGGATAAGAAAAGGCATATTTTCGAGTCCGACCATATCGTGGCCGTATCGGAAAACACTAAGAAGGATATATTGGCCCTGTATCCCGGGATAGACCCTTCGAAGGTCTCGGTCATATACCACGGGACATCATTCAGGGACCTTGAGCCGGAGGGCGGGCCGTGGCCGGCCCGCTATCTGCTGCTGGTGGGCAGGCGTGACGGATACAAGAACTTCCTTCCTTTTGTCCGTGACCTGCTCCCGCTTATGGAGAAGGAGAAGGACCTGAAAATAGTATGTGCGGGGGAACCGCTCAGTTCCCATGAGGGCAGGGAGCTGGCCGGGATGGGGCTGTATGACCGTGTGTCCACCGTGAGGGCTACCGACGCCCAGCTGCTTTCCCTGTATATGAATGCGGAGGCTTTTGTTTTCCCTTCCCTGTATGAGGGGTTCGGCCTGCCTGTCCTTGAAGCATTCAGGGCAGGATGCCCGGTCTGCCTTTCAGATGCGAGCTGTTTCCCGGAGGTGGCCGGCGATGCGGCCCTGTATTTTACACCAGGGGATTCGGAGTCTGTGTGTGATGCCGTGTTCAAGTGTCTGGACAACAAGTATCTGTGTGCAAAATTAGTTGAACGCGGAAGAAAGAGGCTCGAGATGTTCGACTGGAAGTCCAGTGCAGCTGCATTGGAAAAAGTTTACAGGTCTCTGCTATGATTGTCATGCTTTTCCTGATGCGCGACAGGGGGTCAGAACATGCAGCTTATCCCGAAATTCAGTGACATCTGCCACCTTATCGGGTCGGACAGCTTGGTCTTCATGGCCGAGTTGTATTCCCTGAAATTGTCTGTGATATAGTAATGGGCGGCAGGGGAGATGTTGAAGGAGAACCTCCATATCCTGATTACGATCCTGGCTCCGAGGTCTGCGGAAAGGTAGAAGTCGTGCGGTGTCACGATGCCGGTCTCGTAGTAGCGGTCCCGTCCCGACGGGTAGGGCACAATCTGTGTGCTGTCGTCCCCGAAGATGTATCCTGGCGTGAGGCCGCAGTAGAGCTCAAACCTTGATACGAGGTTGGCGAGGAAGGTCAGGAACCCGGTTGTGGCCCCTTCGGCGATGTCCCTCCCGAAGCTGTCATCGTCATAGTAGTAATCGTATCTTCCGATGTCTTCCGCTAAATCCTCTATGCTGCTGCCTATGGCAGTTTTCGAGGCTTCCACATACTGGTCTTCATATCCCCATATCCTGGTCCTCCATGCGAATGCCACAGGGATGCCTGCAGAGTGGCTGATGCCTACATTGTCAGGCATATAGCACGCACCGACCCTGAACCCTATCCTGTGCCTGTAGAACCGTGCATAGCTGACGTCTATCCTTGCCCCCGGGCCTTCGCCGCTCCTGAAGTCGCTCTGGAACCCCACGCTTGCCTCAAAGTCATTCCGGAAACTGTCGGGATTGAAGTACTGGGCTGATACAGTAATGGCCGGGACTATGGCCAGGACTGCAAGTATCAGGTATTTTTTCATCGTCAAATCATATTGATGCCGGCTTCGCCTTTCTCCTTGACGGCCGTCCGATAAGCTGGATGTCGATGTTCTCTATCCTGTATCCCTTGAACTTCCTGCGCAGCAGGTGGCGCTCCACGATGGATAGCAGCTCTTCGTCTACGACATCCTTGAACTCATGGTTCTCGCAGTCGTAGATGTGCATGTGCTTGAATGTGTTGACATCGAAGTACATCTTGTTGTTGGAGCTGAGCCTGTGGTCGTATATCCCGAGCAGGGCCAGATGTGAAAGGATGTTGTATACCGACGCCACTGTAACCTTGGTGGTGCCGCTTTCCCTGATTTCTTCGGTGACCATGTCGGCTGACGCATGCCCGAGCTTCATCATCGCCTCGTGCACGGCAAGCCTCTGCGGGGTCGCTTTCAGACCGTGCCTCTTGAGGTCGTTTTTGAACTTTTCTATGTTTGTATTTTTCGAATTGGTCATATATTTGCAAATCGGATTGCGCAAAATTAGGAATATTTTGCTCCTGTACCAAATAAAATTGAAATATTCAAATTTAGAAACAGTTTCTCACTGTATTTATGGAAATTGACAGCAAGAAATTCAGAGAATACCGTGCGTTTGCCATTGTTACCGGGGCCGCTTCCGGCATGGGCAGGCTGTATGCCGAAAGGCTGGCGCTGATGGGGTACAGCCTGGTGATAGTTGATATAAACGCTGCAAAGCTCGAGGATACGGCCGACCGGTTGAGGAATATGGTCGCCGGACTGTCAGACTGGAGGATTCCGTACAAGTCATCCTTTTCAGTCCTGCCTCTGGTACAGGACCTTTCACGGCAGGATGCCGCGGAGAAGGTGCATTTGTTCACCATGCAGCATGGATGCGAGGTGGAGGTGCTTGTGAACAATGCGGGACTTTTCTATTACCAGGGGATAGCCCAGACCTCCCCGGCGGCCCTGTCGAGGATGGTGATGGTGCACAACTATACCCCTCTGCTTCTTTGCCGCGCGTTTGTACCCGGGATGCTTTCGAGGGGATGCGGATACGTCCTCAACGTGTCGTCCCTCGCCGCATGGATACCGTGGCCCGGCCTGGGGATGTATGCCTCTACCAAACGCTTCGTGAAGGATTTCTCCCGGGCCCTCCGGGTGGAATGCCGCGGGACAGGCGTCAGTGTGACCAATGCGTATTTCGGGGCTGTTGACACCCCGCTTTTCAATCTTAAACCGTCTTACCGCAGGCTTGCAAGGAACCTCAGGGTGATGATTCCTGCTGAAAAGGCTGTGGAGAAGGCCCTGGAGGCTACATTCAGGAGGAGGAAAGGCACGATGCCTGGTCTCCTCAACCATATTTTCAAGCCGCTTGTAGCCGTGCTGCCGGATCCTGTGCTTGCCTGGATATACAGACTTCTGTCACCTATAAGGATGGATGTTTGATAAAAACCACTATATTTGCAGGCTGAACAGATTGATATTATCATATTTATGGCAAGAGAAATAAAATTCTCCCTGGTTTACAGGGACATGTGGCAGTCTTCGGGCAAGTATGTCCCGACTGTCAGCCAGCTCAAGGAAGTGGCTCCGGCTATCATCGATATGGGGTGCTTCGACAGGGTCGAGACCAACGGTGGTGCGTTCGAGCAGGTGAACCTCCTGTTCGGTGAGAACCCGAACAGGGCCGTGCGCGAGTGGACCGCGCCTTTCAATAAGGCCGGAATCCAGACCCACATGCTGGAGAGGGGCCTTAACGCGCTCAGGATGAACCCGGTGCCGGCCGATGTCCGCGAGCTCATGTACAAGGTGAAATGCAAGCAGGGGACCAACATCTCACGTTCTTTCTGCGGTCTGAATGACCACAGGAACCTCCGCCTTTCAGTGGAGTATGCGAAGAAGGGCGGGATGATTTCGCAGGTGGCCCTCTCCATCACGAATTCCCCTATCCACACTGTGGAATATTATATGGGCATCGTCGACAAGGTGGTCGAGTACGGCTGTGACGAGATCTGCCTCAAGGACATGGCCGGAATCGGACGTCCGACTTTCCTCGGCCGGCTTACTGCGTCAATAAAGAAGAAATACCCTCATATAAAGGTACAGTACCACGGCCACACCGGCCCCGGGTTCTCTCCGGCTTCGATGCTCGAGGTCGCCCGCGCCGGCGCCGACTATCTGGATGTGGCTGTCGAGCCTCTTTCATGGGGCAAGGTGCATCCGGATGTGATCACCATCCGCGAGATGATGAAGGCGGACGGGTTCAAGGTCAAGGACCTGAACATGAACGCATATATGGAGGTGCGCCGCCTTACCCAGAAGTTCATAGACGACTTCCTCGGCTACTGGATTGACCCTAACAACTCGCATATGAGCTCGCTTCTGGTGGGCTGCGGCCTTCCTGGCGGCATGATGGGCTCGATGATGGCGGACCTGAAAGGTTTCCACGGAGCCATCAACGCTTCACTGCGCGCCCAGGGCAAGAAGGAGCTTACTCTTGACGAGCTGATGGTGATGCTGTTCCAGGAGGTCGAGTACGTATGGCCTCGCCTGGGCTATCCGCCACTTGTGACGCCGTTCAGCCAGTATGTGAAGAATACCGCCCTGATGAACCTCATGAACATCCTCAAGGGGCAGCCGAGATGGACCACCATCGACAAGGACACGTGGAACATGATTCTCGGCAAGATGGGCCGTCTCCCTGGCGAGCTGGCTCCGGAGCTTGTGGAGCTCGCCAAGAGCAAGGGCCTGGAGTTCTATACCGGAAATCCTCAGGATGCGTTCCCGGACGAGCTGGACAAGTACCGCCAGATGATGACAGAGGAAGGCTGGGACTTCGGGGAGGACGACGAGGAACTCTTCGAGTTCGCCATGCACGAAAGGCAGTACCGCGACTACAAGAGCGGCATAGCCAAGGAGCGTTTCAAGAAAGACCTCGAGGCTGCGAAAGAAAAGGCTGGAGCGCCTGTAGTCATCACACGTCCTGTGGTGGAAGTGCCGAAGTATGATGTGGAGAAGATTGCCGAGAAGTATCCTAAGGCTACGGCAGTGCAGGCTCCGGTGAAGGGCCAGCTGATCTGGCAGGTGGATGTGGATGATGTTTCCACTGCCCCGGTGGTCGGGACTGAGGTCGAGGCCGGAAAGGCGATGAGCTATGTCCAGACTTATTACGGGATGGAGGAAGTTGTCCCTGCAGTAAGCGGACGCATCGTGGCCATCTGCTCAAAGCAGGGTGATATGGTCGCCAAGGGCGAGGTGATCGCTTTCGTGGAATAGCTGAAAACAGATTCCAATATGAACAGGCCTGTCCCTCAGATGAAGGGACGGGCCTGTTTTTTTCGTCCCGGCGGAGTTCAAGATGGGGCCTGATAGTGGATACATAAAGAAGAAGTCCCTGAAATTCATTTGATTTTCAGGGACTTTTGGAGGGTACCCAGTCGGATTCGAACCGACGACATTCAGAACCACAATCTGACGCTCTAACCAACTGAACTATGGGTACCATGTATGTTTGGGACTGCAAAGGTAGCAAAAATTTCCTATACTGCAACACCTTTTGCCGCTTTTTTAGAAAGAGTCTTTTTGTGAACCATACAAAGCATTGACTGCCGCGATAACAGAGTGGATTTAATCGAAAGAAAACCTGATACCGAATTCTATGTTGAAGTTCAGGGGCTTTTCCTTATATATGGTGCTGACGATGCTCCTGTTGTCGAAATGCCAGCTGACACCGGGTTCGACATATATCCCGAGGAAATCCGTGATGTTTCCCTGTATTCCGGCTTCTGCATTGACAGACCACTGCAGAGGCTTGATTTTAAGCTTGTCTTCAGTATTGTTCACCTCGTTGCCGTTTATTTCAGTCCTGCTTCTGGCTGTGCCGGATATGCATTTCTCCACCATGCCGCCTGCGCTTGCATATATGGTGATGAATTTCCTGTCAAAGATATCATAGCTGAATTTCAGAGGTATGCCAAGGTAGTGGAGCTGCTGGTCTGTCCGGCTGGAGTACATGCTGGAGTTTTCCGTATCCATGCGGGATGACAGGTACGAATATGTGAGTCCCGTCTCGAGCCCCCATCTGTCGGTAAGGTAATATTTGAAGGATACGCCCGCCCTGACCGGCTGCCTGTGGTGGATTTCGGTGTTCGACTCGTTGCCGCCGTTGAGCAGCATTATGCCGTTGCCCTGGATTGTGCTTATCGCGTCTTTTACAGGTATGCCCCTGAATTCCGAGGCTGCTGGCTGGATGGTCCCGAACCCGTTGTAGCTTTGTCTGTTGCCTGTAAGGTTGGACACTGAAAGGCTGGTGCTGAACCTTTTCCTGTCTCTCTTTTTCCAGTCCTGTCCGTAATCATCGGGGAAAGGGAAGTCATAAGGTGTGCCGTGTCCTTCTTCGGCTGCTCCGGCGGCGGTACTGCCGTCCGGTTTGCTTTTCCCTGCAGGGGCTGGATCTGTTGCCTCCTCTGATGCTGTGGATGCCTCTGCGCCGGTATCTTCCGTTCCGGCCACTGGTTCTGCCACCGTTTCTTTTTCTATTTCCGGCATACCTGTTCCTGACTCGACTGCGGATGTCCCCTCTGCGGGAGTAGTGCCGTATTGCCTTTCAATTGGATGCATTGTGCCGGGAGATGGAATGTCTGGTAAAATTATCCCGGTGCCGGCATCTGCGATAATGCCGATGCCCGTTCCCCTGTCTACTGTCCGGACCTGGTTTCCCGGAAGCAGGAGTATGGCGGCTACTGCCGCAGCTGCAGCTGCGGTGGCCATGAATAAGACAGTCCGCCTGTTTTTCTTCTTTTTCGTGGCGATCATGTCCATCTGGCCCATGATCCCTTCCCAGAGCCCTTCAGGCTCGCTCTGGGCATATTGGGACATTTTGTCCCGCAACTTCTGTTCCCACTGTCTGTCCATAGTCTATCTGTTTGCCATATTCCTGTAATCTTTGATTCTGGTAGCAAGGAGCTTTTTCGCCCGGTGGAACTGGGACGCCGACGTGCTTTCGGTGATGCCGAGCATTTCCGCTATTTCACGGTGGCTCTTTTCTTCCAGGACATAGAGGTTGAATACGCTCCTGTACCCGTCCGGCAGTTCCCTGATCATCTCCTGCAGCACTTCCGCCGGAATTTCCTCCACTTCCGGGTCTTCATCGTCCGTCTCGTCCGACTCCTTGAGAAGGCCGTCCTTGAAGGCGTCCGTCTTCTTGTTGAGGGACAGGAACCGGATGGATTCGTTCACGATGATCCTGCTCATCCATGCCTTCAGCGAGCCTGGACCCCGGTACTGGAACCTGTCTATGGAGGTGAATATCTTGATGAAACACGACTGGAGTATGTCGTTGACATCGTTGTCGTCAGTTATGTATCTGGAGCACAGGGCACGGAGATAGCCTATATAACGAAAGTACAGGTCTGACATGGCAGACCTGTCACCTTTCCTTATATCTGTTATGAGCTTTAGATCCTTGTCCTGTTCCATGCCCCGTTTCCGGACTGTCTTATCTGAGTTTCAGACTGTATTCGGTGTCAGTGTCTATATTGCCTTCTTCTGTTGTCTTCCTTGTGCAATATTTGAATTTGATGCTCTTTTCGCCGCCGAAAGATTTGTATTTCAATGTGAGGTCGACAGTCTCTCCATTTGTGTCTGGAAGCCCGAGCCCGTCTTCAAGCCCGTCGAGCCTGAAGGCCGCAATGCCGGAGCCGTAGCTGCTGCTGTAGTCCCCGTGGGCATTGTGCCTGAACTCCACTACATAAGGGTCGTCTTCCGTACCGGCAATCAGCAGGTTGACCTCATGTGCTATACCGGAGTTGCCGAAGTATGTGATAAACTGTAGCGTGAGGTATCCGTCCTCTGCTATATTTACCCATGAGTCGGCGATTTCTACAGGGTCGGAGCCGTATTTCTCGTCATTTTCCTCACCGAGATCCTTTACCAAAGCCTTGGTGAGTACCGGGTCTATCCAGTTGACATATACTTTCTTGTCGTATTTTTCACTGACCTCGTCAGTCTCCGTGAAGTTTATGAGCGCCCTGCCTTCTTCCTCTCCCAGCGGGGAAGTCATTATATTGGATGGCTCGAGTGTTGTCTCGTCGTCAAGCTGGATATAGAACGACGGGGTGCCGTCGGTCGGCTTGAGTGTGACTATCGCATTCGGGAACAGCAGGGACGGGTCGTATCCGTCATCCTTTGAGCAGGATTGCGGTATGATTCCGGTGGATAGAAGAACCCCCAGGGCGGAAATCCATTTCATATGTCTTTTCATTGTATCTAAATTTAATTATTCTAAAGAATAAACCCGTTATCGATAGAATCTTGCACCACAAAGATAAAAAATGGAGATAATAAATAATTCATTATATTTGCAGATTGTGCAGAATAACATTTAATGGCTATTGAAATGGAACACATTCAGTGTCTGATAATAGGAGGCGGTCCGGCCGGCTATACGGCGGCAATTTATGCTTCCAGGGCCGGGCTGGTGCCTGTCCTTTATGAGGGGCTCCAGCCAGGGGGCCAGCTTACCACCACTACAGATATAGAGAATTTTCCGGGTTTTGAAAATGGTGTTGACGGCCAGGGGCTTATGGACGCTATGCGTGCCCAGGCCCGTAGACTCGGGGCCGATCTGCGTACCGGGACAGTGACTTCTGCCGACCTGTCCTCCCGCCCGTTCAGGCTTTCTGTCGACGGGGACACGGAGATTGAGGCCGAAGCCATGATAATCGCCACCGGGGCTACGGCGAAATACCTGGGCCTCCCCTCAGAGGAGAAATTCAGGGGGATGGGTGTGTCCGCATGTGCTACATGCGACGGGTTTTTCTATCGTGGAAAGACCGTTGCGGTGGTAGGGGGCGGTGATACCGCGTGCGAAGAGGCCACATATCTGGCCTCCCTCTGCAGCAAGGTGTATATGATTGTGAGGCGTGATGTACTCAGGGCTTCCGAGGCTATGCAGGAGAAGGTCCGCAATATGGAGAACATCGAAATCCTCTGGAACTGCAACACGCAGGAGGTTCTCGGAGACGCCACTGGAGTGACAGGAGCCAGGCTGCTTAGAAAGGACGGGATGGAATTCGACATAAAGATCGACGGATTCTTCCTTGCGATAGGGCATCACCCCAATTCAGAGCTTTTCAGCAGGTGGGTCGATGTCGACGGGAACGGGTATATCATTACAGACGGCAAGACCTCGAAGACCAATGTCGAGGGTGTGTTTGCAGCAGGTGACGTACAGGACCCGATGTACCGCCAGGCGGTGACGGCGGCAGCTTCCGGCTGCAGGGCCGCCCTTGACCTCGAGAGGTTCCTTTCTTCAAAATGAAAATCAAGAAAATCGATAATTTAATCCACAAAGGGTGACTATGGAACGGACCAGGTTTTTTATTATTGCCACAATGGCTGCGATGCTCGCTGTCTCATGCAAGTCCCAGTATGAAATGCTGCTCAACAGCAATGACACGGACACCAAGTATGAGGCCGCATTCAAGTATTTCAATGATGAGAAATACCAGAAGGCCGCTGCGCTTTTCGAGTCATTGTCGGTACTCACAAACGGCACAGAGCGTGATGATACGGTCAGGTATTATTGGGGTCTGAGCAATTACAGGGCTTCCGACTACTATACGGCCGAGACCAATTTCTCCGATTTTGTGGGCAGTTTCCCGAGAAGCCCGTTCGCACCCGAGGCGAGATTCCTGAGGATAGACTGTCTCTACCGGCAGACTCTCCGGTATGAGCTGGACCAGTCACCGACTCATGTCGCAATCAACGCTATCAATGAATATATAGCTGAATATCCGGACAATGAGAATGTATCTGTCTGCCGGAATATGCTCGATGACCTGAACAAGAGGCTTGACACCAAAGCATATGAAGCTGCCAGGCTCTATTACAAGATGGAAGACTACATTGCCTCGAGGGTTGCCTTGAGGAATGTGCTGAAGGACAATTCGGAGAATGCCTACAGGGAGGATATCCTCTACTATATTGCGATGTCCTCCTATAAATATGCGCATTTCAGCGTGAAGGCGAAGCAGAAGGAAAGGTATCTGACTTTCATCGATGACTACCTGAATTTTGTAGGGGAGCTGCCGGATTCCCCGTACAGGCGCGAGCTTGACGTGCTCTACCGCAGGGCGCAGAAAGAGCTCGGACGTCCGGTGGATACGGAGCTTTTCGACGATATTGACGAGAGGGACTTCGCAAAAGAGCGCAAGCGTCTGGAAAAGGCTGCCAGGGCAGAGGAGAGGAAGAACAAAAAACTGCTGAAGGAATCCGAGATGGACGTTGTTGAGGAGGCAGTCCGGGACGAGGAGGAGGTAAAAGCGGAAGAAAGTGCGGAAAAAAATTGAAACCCGTCTTTTCCCCCGCTGTATAATAATATAGAGTGAAAAAATTTAAATGATATGACAACAAAAAAAGTTCCTACAAACACGATTACGAGGGATCTCTGCGATCTTGCCGCACCGACCGGCAACATTTATGAGACTGTGGTTATCCTGTCAAAAAGGGCCAACCAGATAGCTATGGCCGAGAAGAAAGAGCTTACCAAGAAGCTTGAGGATTTCAAGAATGACAGGGACACTATGGAGGAGGTGTTCGAGAACAGGGAACAGATAGAGATTTCCAAGTACTACGAAAAACAGCCTAAGCCGGGTCTTGTAGCTATTTCTGAATTCGAGTCTGGCGAGATCTATTACAGGATGGCACAGAACCAGCAGTCCGAGGACTAATCCGGAAAAGATGCTTAAAAGCCTCCATGTCAAGAATTATGTACTGATAGACTCTCTGGATATTGATTTTCCGGAGGGACTGGTCATTGTCACCGGGCAGACAGGTGCGGGAAAGTCCATAATGATAGGAGCCCTTGCAATGGTCTGCGGTGCGAAGGCCGATGTTTCAGTGATAGGGGACAGGGCCGACAGCTGTGTGATTGAGGCCGGATTCGATATGGGGGACAGCGACCTGCAGCTAAAGGGCAAGGTCGAGGACAGTGGGGCGGAGTGGGACGGCGGGTCCCTGCTGGTGCGCCGCGTGATAAGCCGCTCCGGACGCTCGAGGGCGTTCATCAATGACTGTCCTGTTTCGTTGCAGGTGCTCGCTTCGGTTTCATCACATCTGCTGGACATACATTCGCAGCACCAGACACTGCTGCTCTCGGACAGAAAATTCCAGCTCGGCATGCTTGACAGCTTTGCCGGTGATGCAGACATGCTCGGGGATTTCCGGAAGACATGGGAAAGATACATTTCCCTCAGGTCCGAACTGGAGGACGTGACGGCAACTATAGAAAAGTCAGCTGCCGAGCAGGAGTACAACGGGGCTGTCCTGCAACAGATAGAGGAGGCCAGGCTTGTTCCCGGCGAGCTTGAAAACCTGGAGGCAGAACAGAAGAAACTTGCCAATGCCGGGGATATAAAATCTGCACTCTGCAGCATCGAGTCAGCCTTCTCCGGGGATTTCAGCGGTGAAACGCAGTCCGTATCATCCTTATTGAAGACCGTGCACCGCAATCTTGAAAGGCTTTCACCATATATAGATGAAGCCCGGGAGCTGTCATCCAGGGTCGAGTCATGCAGACTGGAGCTTGATGACATCTATTCTGAAATATCGGAGATAAATTCTTCAATAGATGCGTCTCCCGAGCGCCTTCAGGCTGTCGAGGAGCGTATTTCCTTGATATACGGCCTTATGCAGAGACATTCTTGCAGAAGTGTGGATGAGCTGCTTTTATTGAAGGAGTCATTGTCCGGAGCTATATCGGGCTTGTCCGACCTCCGGGAAAGGAAAACGGCAATAGAGAAGGAGATTGTAGCCGTGCGTTCTGACCTCCAGTCAAAATCGGATTCACTGCATGCCGCCCGGGAGAAGGCCGCACCGGCCTTGTCGGAGGCTATCATGGAGAAGCTGCATTTCCAGGAGCTCCCTTTTTCCGTATTCAGGGTTGATCTGGAGCCGGCAGACATGTCTGCTACGGGAAGCGATGCTGTCACTTTCAGGTTCTCATCTACGGGTAAGGACCCGGTGGATGTGGCAAAATGCGCTTCAGGGGGAGAGCTCTCCCGTATCATGCTTTCCATAAAGGCAGTGATGTCCCGGTTCCGCAAGATGCCGACGATGATTTTCGACGAGATAGATACCGGAGTTTCCGGGAGTGTGGCAGACAGGATGGGGGCCCTGATCTGTGAAATGGGCAAGTATATGCAGGTCTTTGCCATCACACACCTGCCGCAGGTCGCCGCCAAGGGCAGTGCGCATTATCTTGTTTCGAAGACCATTGATCCTGAGTCTTCCCGTGCGGAGACCAAAATAGAAAAACTCTCTGAAGATCAGAGAGTCCTTGAAGTCGCCCGTATGCTCAGCGGCTCAACTCTTACAGATGCCGCAATCGCGAATGCTAAAGACCTTTTGAAAGACTGAGAGAAAAGTCAGGTCCGTATGTCACACGCCTTATTGCGGTATTTACGAATCCTATCTCAGACATTCCTACAGACACCCTTGAGAACTTGAACCCGGACTGGAGCATTTCCTCATCCTCGAACGGGAGCATTGACGGCCATGCATTACCGTATTTTGAGCATATCCCGGCGAAATACATCATGATGTCATACCCCTGGAAGGCGAAAGGCGTCGGCTCCGTATTGAAAAGTGCCCTGTATTCCATGATGAAGTCCTGCACTTCCTTTTGGTCATAATCTATATAGTAGGAGGTGGATACGTGCAGGTTTGCATTGTGCAGATTTTCCCCTTCAATGGTTTCGAATCCGCGGATTTTTGATGAAGCATAAACGGCGACATCGTATTTCTCATGGACCATCAGGTTTATGTTACGGATTACATCGTTGACGAAGGCCTCGCTTTCGGATGCTATCATCAGGTGGTTCTTTGCTGTGAGGGTCATTTTGTTGCGGAGTGTATTCGCGATGTCCCTGCCTTCAAGGATACTGTACGACAGGGTCTGGAACCCTATGCTGTTTTCCTGAAGCCTGTCGGCTATGACCTTGATTCCTGCCTTCTCCTCCGTGCCTTTTTCGTAGATGACCAGGACGGAGTCGTGCGGGGATTTCTCCTCTCCTATCCAGTCTACCAGGTCTGCGTACTGTGCTGCAGATGATGACGGCGCCTGAATGAAGTTCCTGTAGGACAGGGCCATCTTTTCAGCCCTGTGGTCAAGAGGGGAGACCACGTATGTGCTGTTCTGTATGGTTGACATCAGATTGCCGAGCGCCCCCGGTGAGACAGGGCCTATGACTACATCGCTACTGTTGACCTTTTCCCTGTCTATAGCCATTTGTCCGTCAGCTACGTCATACACGCTGAGGTCTATGTTTATGCCGTCTACTCCGAGCTGCCTTGCAGCGAGCAGGGCCCCGCAATAGAAATCCATGCTGCTCCTGCTTCCCGATGTGCTGTCCCTTGCGTTCAGGGGCAGGAGAAGCGATATGTCCACGTGGTTTTTGCGGAAAAGATGCATGATATTGCTTCCTGTATTGTCTCCAGCCCCCTCTGCCGGTATTGTCTGGCTGCTGCCCGCATTGGCTGCTCCGGTATCATTTCCTGTTTCCGGTTCGCTGGCTTCCCCGGCCGGGGACAGTACAGGAGACTGGTCTGCCGGAGGTATCCTCAGCTTCTGCCGGTTTTTGAGCTTACGCCCCTTCAGGTCGTTGAACTCCATTATGGCCTCTACCGTGACCCCGTACTTTTCAGCGATTACATCAAGGTCTTCATACCATCTTACGGTATGGGTTATGTATTCGGCCTCCTTTTTTTCGGATTTTTTCTTTCTTGTCTTTTCCGGCTCCTGGTCAGACATTTCCGGGATGAGGATGACGGCGTTTTTCTTGAGCCCTGTCTCCTTCAGCCCAGGGTTTGCATTGTATATGTCATCTACTGTAACGCCGTATGCCTTGCTTATCGAGTACAATGTCTGCTTTTCGAGCACTATATGGGAATAGTACAGCTTTCCGCCCATACGTGTCTTTTCCCTGGAGATGGTCACCTGCGGTGCTTCATAGTCCTGCGCATGGGTGTATTCCGGTGTGGCGGCTATTATCAGAAGCCCCGAAATCAGGGCGGCAGAAAAATTCTTTTTCATCATAAATTGTTTTTAATTTGGGCGGAAAAGTCCAGGAGCTGTCTGCAGAAGTTTTCCCAGGAGAGCCGTTCTTTCTCCTTTTTTATTCCGGCCCTGCATATCGCTGCTATTTCCGGGTCGCTGAAATACCTTAATATGGATTCCCTGATGGCCTCAGGTGAACAGGCCTCTGCCAGAAGGCCTGTGCCCCTGTCTCCGATGGTTTCTTTCATCCCTCCTACATCAGTCACTATCATAGGGACTTCGAAGTGGTATGAAATCGAGCTGATGCCGCTCTGGGTGGCACTCCTGTATGGCAGGACAGTTACGTCCGCAACGGAAAAGTAGTCTTTTACCTCTGAATCCCTGACATATTGGAGAAATGTGTGTATCCGTCCGGAGCATCCTGAACTGTCGATCAGTTCACGGTATCTGTCGAAAGAGCCGTAAGGCTCTCCTGCGATTATGAGCTGATATTCCTCTCCGAGCCCTTTAAATGCCTCTATGAGGATGTCGAGCCCCTTGTATTCCCGGATGAGGCCGAAGAAAAGTATATTCTTCATCCCGCTTCTGATCCCGAGCTTCTTTTCTGCAGCCTGCCTTTCGACCTTTTCTCCGAAATGAGAATACAGCGGATGCTGGATCACCGCATATCTGGCCCTGGGGGCAAGTTCGAGCAGGTCCTTGGATACGGCCTCGCACAGGGTCACATGTCCGTGGCTGCCCTTCAGGAAATATCTTGTGAACGGCCTGTCGAAAAAGTGACGTTCGTGTGGTACGACATTGTCAAGGATGGAGATTACTGTGCAGTGTTTCTTCATATGCCTGGTTATGAATCCGAGGGACGGTGCAAAATAGGTCATCCAGTACCTTACTATCAGCAGGTCCGGCCTCCATTCCCGTATGGCCTTCATGGTGGTGGCGTATGAAAAAGGATTAGCCGTATCCAGCAGAGCTTCGCTCTCTACCGGTACGGCTTCATCGTCACTTGTCACATACTGTGTCTTGCCCGGGAACAGGAAGTCAGGGTACTGCCTTCTGAAATTGAATGCCTTGACAATGTTCCCTTTGCTCAGTTCACCGTATAAGCATGCGTTAAACTGAGAGATTCCACCTCTATATGGATAGAAACATGACAGTATGGCTATTCTCAAGATTCCTCTCAGTCTTTTTTGTTCTTATTCTTGATGTATTCCTCGTTGAGCTTCATGAGGACGTCGTCTGTGATGTCGAGTGTGGTGTCGGCAGTGATTACAGGCGCACCTCCCTGGTTCGTGAGTATCATCGCGTATTTCTTGTCCTCATTGTACTTGTCGAGGAATGTCTTTATTGCATCGGCGAGCTGGTTCATCATGACAGTCTGTTCTTCCATGATCTCGTTCTGCTTCTGGTTCGCGTAATTGTTGAAGTCAGCTTCCTGCTGCCTGAGCTTCTCGCTCTGCACCTCTGCGACTGACCTTGTCATGAGGCCCTTGTTGAGCTTTTCCTGGAAGTCGTTCACATCGGTCTCCAGTTTTTTGCCCCTCCTGTCCACTTCCGCCTGTATATTCTGTACTTTAGTCTCCACTACTGACCTCAGGTCGTTCGCCATGTCATATTCCTGCAGTATCCGGTCGAGCTGTATGTACACTATGTCCCCTTTCGCAGCCGCAGCGGTCTCCGAAGTCGATTCCGAAGTGCTTGCTGTAGCGCTGTCCTTGTCAGATGTGAGCAGGATTATTCCGGTTGCCGCTGCCACTAATATGGCGACAATGCTGAGGATTAAAGATACGTTTTTCATTATTAAAAGTTGTTTTCGTTGTTATTGCGGATCGGTTTGCGGCTGAGGCAGCCGCAATATTTTACAAATATAGTCAAAAAATCTTTACCTTGGACAGGTATGCCCGTATTGTTTGTTCGAGGCCCATGTACAGGGCGTCGCAGATGATAGCATGCCCTATCGACACCTCGTCCGTCCATGGGATGGTCCTGATGAAGAATTCAAGGTTCTCCAGGTTGAGGTCATGTCCTGCATTGAGCCCTATCCCGGCCTCCTTTGCAGCTGTGGCCGCCTTGATATACGGGGCTATTGCCGCCTGCCTGTCCGCCCTGTATCCGGATGCATAGGATTCCGTATAAAGCTCCACCCGGTCGCAGCCGCATTTGGCCGCCCCTTCTGCCATCACAGGGGAGGGGTCTATGAATATGGAGGTGCGTATCCCGTTGTTCTTGAACTCTTTGCAGACTTCAGAGAGAAATCCGTGATTTTTTATCGTGTCCCATCCGGCATTCGATGTGATCGCGTCTTCAGCATCCGGGACCAGTGTCACCTGTGCCGGCCTTACCTCGTTTACAAGGTCGATGAATTTCGGGATCGGGTTCCCTTCGATATTCAGCTCCGTGGTGATTATGGGCCTTATCGCCCGCACGTCCGAATATCTTATGTGCCGTTCGTCCGGTCTCGGGTGGACTGTGATGCCTTCGGCGCCGAACCTCTCGCAGTCGGCTGCTGCCTTCAGCACATCCGGCATATTGCCCCCTCTGGAGTTCCTCAGGGTAGCGATTTTGTTTATGTTTACGCTCAGTCTTGTCATCATTCCAATGTTTTTGAGCCGCAAAAATAACATATTTATCCATTATTGTTTAAAGTTTGGCAAAATAGTTCTATTTTTGACACCCATATTATAAACCATCCGATGACATCAGACAAGAAACTGGCGGTATTTGTCCGGGACGGCAAGTTTCTGGACGACATCAGGTATACAAGGCTTGAGACGGGCCTCCGTGCGCTCGGGTACAGCCTGTACCCTGTCCGTTGTCCGTCTGATATTGTCCCCGGTACGGGGATGATCCTGAGTGTTGGGGGAGACGGCACTTTCCTGTCTGCCGCGACCGTGGCGGGCATGGACGGCATACCTGTCCTCGGCGTCAATTTCGGACGTCTCGGATTCCTGTCTGAAAACAGTCCTGAAGATATCTGCAGCGCTCTTGCTTCCGGTGAATATGAGGTGGAGAAAAGGACAATGCTGCATGCCGGTTTCATCCGGGGGGAGATTCCTCCACAGATCGCTCCGTGGCCGTATGCACTCAATGAATTTACTGTACACAGGTCCGGTGCGGCGACCCTCGGGGTAACCGTCAGCATAGACGGTAACAGCCTGCCGGTCTATTGGTCGGACGGGCTGCTTGTCGCGACAAGTTCCGGCTCCACGGCGTATTCCCTGAGCGTAGGCGGCCCGATTGTGCTTCCTGAGTCCAGTGTGCTCATAATATCTCCTATATCCCCTCACAACCTTAATGTCAGGCCATTGGTCGTTCCGGACAGCTCCGTCATCGAGATAGGGTTCGTCTCCAGGGACAGCAGGGTGCTTTTTACGGCTGACAACAGGAATGCTGAGATCGGGGCCGGCTCCAGCATCAGGATCTCCAGGGCGCCTTTCCCTCTGAACCGCATCAGGCTGGAGGGCTCGAACTTCATCAATGCCCTCACCGGGAAGCTTTTCTGGGGCGAGGATATAAGGAACGGAAATAACCAGTAGAAATATTATGGAAGAAAACAGCAAGATACCGGTCCATGTCTCGATAATAATGGACGGGAACGGAAGATGGGCGAAAGAACGCGGGAAGGAGAGGTTCTACGGCCATGTCGAGGGGGTGGAGAGTGTGAGGGCGTGCACCGAGGAGGCCATAAGGAAAGGTGTAAAGTATCTGTCACTGTTCGCCTTTTCCGAGGAGAACTGGAACAGGCCGGAGGATGAGGTCAGGTCTCTTATGGGGCTGATGGTCAAAGCTATGGTAAACGAGCTCCCGACCTTCCAGAAAAACGGGATAAAGTTCATCGTGCTGGGCAACAGGTCCCGTCTCGACGACAGCCTCAATGCAGAGATAGACGAGTGTATGGGGCTTACCGCCGGATATACGAACCTGAACCTCGTGATCTTCCTCAGTTACAGTGGCCGCTGGGATATTCTCCAGGCAGCAAAGCGTCTCGCGCTTGAGGCTGCCGCGGACCCGTCCGCAGCGCAGGCGGTCCGGGATATGGACGCCGGAGGGTTCAGCCGGTACCTCTCGACAGGAGGGATACCTGATCCGGACCTGATTATCAGGACATCCGGTGAGCTCAGGATCAGCAATTACCTGCTGTGGCAGTGTGCATATTCTGAAATGTATTTCACTGATACGCTATGGCCTGATTTCAAGGCTGCGGAGTTCGATGCGGCGCTTGCGGAGTACGCAAAACGGGACCGACGTTATGGAAAAGTCAAATAATTCACTATATTTGCACGTTTATTATGTTTAAAGGCTGTAATTTTAATAGCTGTAATTAACGATGAGAGTTAAGCGGATAGGCATCCTTCTTATTCTGGCGGTCCTTTCTTTCCCCGCGCTTGCCCAGAATGGAGGAGACGGTATTGTTGTAGACTACAACAATCCGAAGAAATACAAGGTCGGTGGTGTCTCGGTTGAGGGTAACCATTATTTCAGTGACAAGCAGATAATCCAGCTTACAGGTCTTCAGAAGGGAATGGAAGTTACGGTCCCGGGCGAGGATATGTCATCGATAGTGAACAGGCTCTGGCTGCAGCGCTATTTCGAGGATGTGGCGATGGTCATCGATTCCATAGCACCTGCTACGGATACGGCGTTTTTCAAAATATCAATAACGGAGCGCCCGAGGGTTTCGAGATGGACATTCTCGGGAGTCAAGACGGGGGAGCAGAAGGAGCTGCTTGAACGTCTAAACCTGAAGCGCGGGGGCGCATTTTCCGACTATGTGGCCAAGACTGCATCCGATATTATAATAAGGTATTATAAAGAAAAAGGCTTCCTTCTGACAAAGGTAGATGTGCAGACCAAGAGGGATACTGTGGTCAAGAGCGCCATCAGGGTGAATTTCGCCGTTGACCGCGGGCAGAAGGTGAAGATCAAGAAAATCACATTTTCAGGAAATGATCATGTGAAGGAGGCAAAGCTGGCCCGCTCCATGAAGAAGACCAAGGATATGCGCATCCTTAACTTCTTCAGTTCCAAGAAATTCAATGAAAAGGAATACGACAACGACAAGCGTAACCTCATAAGCGCTTTCAACGAAGCCGGATACCGTGACGCAAGGATACTGAAGGATACCATGTACTATGTGGCGCCGAACAGGCTGCAGATAGATTTCGCTATAGACGAGGGCCGCCAGTATTTCTTCAGGGACATCACATGGACCGGAAACTCGGTATATTCTTCGGATGACCTGAACAATATCCTGATGATCAACAAGGGCGACGTATATGACGTTGTGACCATGGAGAAGCGCCTTTTCGGCGGCGGCAAGCAGAACGAGTATGACGTTTCCAAGCTGTACAGGGACAACGGGTATCTTTTCTTCAACCTGCAGCCTGTCGAGCTGAATGTCGAAGGGGATTCGGTAGACGTCGAGATGCGTATCGTGGAGGGCAAGCCTGCCACCCTTAACAATATCATCATCAACGGCAATGACCTTACCAACGAGAGGGTCGTGCGCCGCCAGATATTCACCCGTCCGGGCTATTTGTTCAGCCAGACCGATTTCGAAAGGTCCATCAGGGAGATTGCATCTCTGGGGCAGTTTGACCCTGAAGCGATAGCCGACCCTGCGAAAGGATGGTCGATGATCCCGAACCAGGCGGACAACACTGTGGACCTCATCTACAATGTGACGGAGAAGCCGTCCAGCCAGCTTGAGCTTTCCGGAGGATGGGGAGGAAACACTTTTGTGGCCACTGTCGGATTGAGTTTCAACAACTTCTCTACACGCAGGATGTTCGACAAGTCGGCGTGGCGTCCTGTACCGCTGGGCGATGCGCAGAATCTTGCGATAAGGTTCCAGACTAACGGTACGTATTATACGAGCCTTTCCGCCAGCTTCATGGAGCCGTGGCTGTTCGGCAAGAAACCTACATCATTGAGCATATCACTGTACTACACGAGGCAGACCAATTCATATATTGCCCTCGACATCCTGAACAACGACGAGTTCATGGAAGTTTACGGTGTCGCCGCCGGAATCGGAAACAGGCTCAAGTGGCCTGACAACTATTTCGTCCTGTACAACCAGCTCAGCTGGCAGACGTACCGCCTCCAGAACTGGGCATACAACTTCCTGTTCGATACAGGTATATCCCACAACCTCAGCTACACGTTGAGCCTCTCCAGGACATCTACCGACCAGCAGATATATCCTCGCCAGGGATCGGAGTTCTCTTTCTCTGTACAGCTTACACCTCCGTATTCCCTCCTGAGGAAAAAGGACAAGGGTGTGCTCGACGCGAACGGCAATCCTACAAGGGTCAAGAGCTGGCGTGACATAGACTACAACCTCCAGACATCCGAGGACAGGTACAAATGGATCGAGTACCACAAGTGGTCATTCAAGGGTTCTATATATACCAAGCTGATAGGTGACCTTGTCCTGATGGCGCGTGCGCAGTTCGGATATCTGGGTTACTACAACCGGAACTGGGGCTATTCTCCGTTCGAGGGCTTCCTCCTCGGAGGTGACGGTATGTCAGGTTACAATACTTACGGTTCCGAGGTCATTTCTTTGAGGGGTTACGAGAACTACTCCCTTACTCCTCAGGTCTATGCCCCATATGCCAACGGTTATGCGTATGCCGGTAACGTATATGACAAGTTTACTGTCGAGCTCCGTTATCCTGTCGTCCTGCAGCCGCAGTCCACGATATTCGCACTGTTGTTCCTGGAGGGAGGTAACGCATGGTCTGACATAAAGGATTTCAATCCGTTCCAGATAAAGAGGTCTGCCGGTGTCGGTGTGAGGGTGTTCCTGCCGATGATCGGTCTTCTCGGAGTTGACTGGGGATACGGATTCGATGACAGCCAGTATGGTGGAAGCCAGTTCCACTTTGTGATAGGACAGCAGTTCTAGAAAGAAAAATTATATAATGAAAAATTTTTTGGATATGAAAAAAATCGCTTTAATTGCGGCAGCATCCCTTTTTATAGGTGTTGCAGCTATGGCACAGGGCCCGAAATTCGCCCATGTCAATTTTAATGAGCTTGTTCAGCTCATGCCTGAAATGGATTCTGCAAGGGTACAGATGGATGCATCCCAGAAAGAGATTCAGGATACTTATCAGAGTATGATTGAAGAGTTCAATGCCAAGTATACCGAGTACGGCGAGAAGCAGGCTACCTGGACCCAGTCCGTAAGGGAGAGCAAGGAGCGTGAGATCCAGAGTATCCAGACAAGGATACAGGAGTTCGAGCAGTCCAGCCAGCAGGATATCAGCCAGCTCCAGAATGCCCTGATGGGACCTATCTACCAGAAAGCTCAGGAAGTTGTCACCAATCTTGCCAAGGCACAGGGTTTCATTTATGTATTTGATTCTTCACAGCTCCTGTATATCGATGAGAGCCAGAGCACGAATCTTACCCAGAGTGCAAGGGAGGCCCTTAACATTCCTGCAGACAGGACAATGGAGTCCCTCCAGGCAGAACTTCAGGCAAAGGCACAGGCTGCACAGCAGTAGCCTTTTATGATTTGGATATAAACGCCGTCCCCGGAAAACGATGCAGTTTCCGGGGACGGCGTTTTTCCGGATGCAAGATCAGTATTGTAATTTCTGACTTTTTGAGATGCGTCTATATACAAGAAACCCTCTCACATTGCTGCAAGAGGGCGTGTCTAAATATGGATTTTCAAAACCTTGTCAGCAT
The DNA here is from genome assembly GCA_944326305.1 of uncultured Bacteroidales bacterium. Lineage (GTDB taxonomy): Bacteria > Bacteroidota > Bacteroidia > Bacteroidales > UBA932 > Cryptobacteroides. The sequence continues at coordinate 98,480 of CALVDL010000005.1, read as the reverse complement.
CTGTAACAGTGATTCTGCAGGAATATCCAATGCAGCCTCAACAAGCAATGCAAGTTCTGTATTTACCTGTCTTTTGCCGTTCAGTACCTCATTAAGTAATGTGTATGAAATCCCCATTTCTGTCGCCAGCTGTTTCTGGGAGATTCCTCTATACTCCAGCTCATCTTTCAGCACTTCTCCGGGATGTGTAGGCCGGAAGGGCTCAAGATTGTTTGCTATCATATTCGGGTCCATCCACAGTATATTCTTCAAATTCTATCCTGTACCGGTCATTGACTCTGACAGAGGACAGTCCTTTCTTATCTCCTTTTAATTTCTCGTAATTCAATGAGTTTATCTTCATTAAAGACAACGTGTCGGGTAAACTCATCATAATATCTATCACTCGGACATATTTGTTGATTATCTGCGGCTGGTATCTATGTTATACCGACAGACCTTCATATACATCCAGTTACCAAAAAAGCACCTGCATTTTCATGCAAGTGCTTGATTTTTAGTTGCTCCTGAACCAGGACTTGAACCTGGGACCCTCTGATTAACAGTCAGATGCTCTAACCAACTGAGCTATTCAGGAATTTTATTTTATCGGGATATTTCCCGAATGGGATTGCAAAGATACAGCTTTTTTCTGACGTTGCAAATTTTTTGAAGATTTTTTAATGAAAATTCTTTTGATGCTCCTTCAGGAGGAAATTTATATCATAAAAAATCGAAACAGCTTCTAATATGTATTAACTTTGCCGAAGAAGTAGAAATAGTTGTTCAGATATGGATATAGATCTGTTGTCGAAGATGATAAGGGAGCTGGTCCTGGAGCATGACAGGGTGACACTTCCGGGGTTGGGCGTTTTTATTGCGGAAATGGTGCCGGCTTCGTTTACCGATAAAGGGTATACGATTACCCCTCCGTACCGCAGGCTTTCTTTCCGGCCGGGGCATGATGATGACGGGTTGCTGGTGTCAATGTACGCTTCGGTTAATGCGGTCAGTCCTGAAGTGGCAAGTGCTGCTGTGTCCGATTTCGTGTCGGGGATGAAGGAGGTTCTCGAAAAGAAGAAGGTCATTGTCTTTCCCGGGCTCGGGAGGATGCGGGCTACCCGTGAGAACAATTTCTTTTTTGTATCCGACGGGGATCTGGATATATACCCTGCCGGGTTCGGTCTTGAACCGGTCTCGCTCAAGACGCATGATGAGACCAGGGAGGAGCTTTCCACTGCGCTGGACGGACTGTCCGGCATTATAGGCATACAGGAGGAAGACAGGCATCCCGGGGAGACCGCGGAAGTTCCTGCGGAAGAAGTTCATGTGGTGGAGGATGAACTCCCGCATCCGGAAATCCCCGCCGACATGGAGCCGGGACAGCCGGAAGAATGCGGGACGGAAGGTGACATGACGGATGAGGATGACGACGGACAGATGGATGAACTGAAGGATATGCCATTGCTGGTGTCTTCCGGAGCGGAACAGGTGTCCATGCAGGGACCTGTTCCGGGCATTGAACCGGAAATTAACGTCGGGGCAGAAACCGTACCTGCCGCGGACGGGCCTGATTCCGTACAGGGAATTGAACAGGAGAGCGGACTTGAGGCGGGGGCCGGGAAGGAGCATGAGGCCGTGCCGGAGTCTGCATCCGAGAAGGGGACATCTACCGGAACAGTAACCGGGCACGATACGGTGGCAACTACGGTGCCAGAGTTGAAGATGCCTGAAAATGAGGCGGATACAAGAAATAAGATTATCCGCATAGTGATTGCTGTGGCGGCGGCCGCCGTTCTGCTTTTGCTTCTGTATGTGGCGATAGCAAGGATTTTTCCGGGCGTGATGGACGGGCTCCTGTACAATGACGAGGATTATGAGATTCTCCATAATATTTCTCAATTCAAAAATTAAATGCTACTTTTGCACGCTGCTTTGCCGGCGGAAAGGGAAATATTTGCTATGGAGAACAGATTCAGACAGCATATACTGATCCCGTGTTACGATACGGATGTCGCGCAGCTGCTCAAGCCGGCGTCTTTCATGGACCTGGCTCAGGAGGCGGCGAACCTGCATGCCGACATATTGGGATTCGGATATGACAACCTTATGGAGACCAGGACGGCCTGGGTCCTCTCGAGGATGCATATCCGTTTTGTGCGTCATCCCCGCTGGAGAGAGGAGGTGGATCTGGAGACATGGCATAAGGGACTGGACAGGATGTTCTACCTGAGGGATTTCCGGATGACAGACGCCACTGGGGCGATACTCGTGGAGGCCACCACATCGTGGCTCGTGCTGAACATCGACACCAGGAGGATAGTGCGTGATGCAGGGTTGACGGAAGAAGGCATCTGCGCCGAGAATGCTGTGGCAGAGCCATGCGGCAAGATCAGGATTCCGGACGGGTGCGCCATGGAGCATGTATGCGTACACAGGGTGTCATATTCGGATATAGACATGAACGGGCATGCGAACAACGCCATGTATCTGGTCTGGTCGATGGATGCCGTGGACTATGATTTTGCATCCGGCCGTCCGGTGAAAGAGGTGCGGATCAATTTCAACCATGAAACGAAGCCGGGGGATGAGGTAACCATCAACAGGGCCTGCACAGAGAGAGGGGCTGATACAGTCTATTATATAGAGGGTGACGTATCTGGCAGGACGGCATTCATGGCGGAACTGGTATTTTGATAGAATAAAACCAAAGCTTAGTAATAATATGAGAGATTTGTTTTTCGGTCAGGGAACAGGGCACTCGATCATGCTGCTCGCTTTTGTCATTGCGACCGGAATATACCTTGGAAGGTTCAAGGTAAAAGGAGTTTCGCTCGGGACTACCTGGATTCTGTTCGTGGGTATTCTCCTTAGCCATTTCGGATTCCGTGCTGATGAGAATCTTCTGCACTTCCTCAAGGAGTTCGGCCTTATCCTGTTTGTCTTTTCCATCGGACTCCAGGTCGGTCCGGGATTTTTCCATTCATTCAAGAAAGGGGGACTGACACTGAACATGCTGGCGATCTGTCTTGTGCTGCTGGGTGTCATCACCACATATGTCATACATCTTGTCACAGGGGAGAATCTCGTGACGCTCACCGGTGTAATGTCCGGAGCCGTCACCAATACCCCTGGCCTGGGTGCCGCACAGCAGACCTTCTATGATGCGACAAGCTCCGGCTCATTCCTGTCAGAGGTCGGGTCATCTGAAATATCGGCATCGCTTGCTTCCGGTTACGCTGTAGCCTACCCTCTCGGTGTGCTGGGCGTGATAGCTGTCCTTATGATTGTAAAGGCGATCTTCAAGGTCGACCTCAAAAAGGAGGAGGCGCTGCTTGACGGGGAGGAAGCCGGGATAGAAAGCGCGGTACGTGTGGCTTTCCAGGTTGAGAACCCTGCCATCTTCGGCAAGACTCTCGTTGAAATCGACAAGGAGATCACCAACAAGTTCGTCGTGTCAAGGATATTCCGTGACGGTGCTGTGGAAGTTCCTCTCGCGACGACAGTCATCAATAAGGATGACAAGGTGCTTGTGGTCACATCCCAGTCATCGGTCGATGTCGTGACCATGCTTTTCGGAAAGGCCATAGACATGCCTAAAGAGGTCTGGGACAAGCTCGATACCACAATGTCCGTAAGGAAGCTCATAATCACCAAGTCCTCCCTTACCGGAAAGAAACTCAAGGAGCTCAAGATACGTTCAACATATGGTGTCAGCATCACCAGGGTGTCCCGCTCCGGAGTGGATCTTGTTGCCAACCCCAACCTCACCCTCCAGCTCGGTGACGTCATACTGGTCGTTGGTCCGGACAATGCAATAGACAAGGTCGCGAAGGCTGTCGGTAACTCCGAGTCGAGCCTCAGCCATCCTCACCTGATACCTATATTTTTCGGTATTGCCCTCGGTGTGCTGCTCGGGTCCATTCCAATGAAGTTCCCGGGAATCCCGCAGGCCATAAAATTCGGCCTTGCCGGCGGGCCTCTCATCATAGCCATACTTATCGGGTATTTCGGTCCGAAGCTCAAGATCACCACATATACGACTACCAGTGCCAATATGATGCTGCGTGAGCTCGGTATCTCCATCTTCCTTGCCGCCGTAGGTCTCGGGGCAGGTGAGAATTTCGTAAGCTCCATCGTGAACGGAGGCTACTGGTGGATACTTTACGGTGCCCTTATCACAATCATACCTACATTTGTAATCGCCCTGCTGGGAAGGCTTGTATTCAAGCTGAACTTCTACCAGATCTGCGGACTGCTGTCAGGAAGCTGTACCAATCCTCCTGTACTTGCATTCGCGCAGAACGCATACGGGACTGACTATACTTCAGTAAGTTATGCTACGGTTTATCCGCTGGCGATGTTTATGAGGGTGCTTGTGGCCCAGGTGCTCATACTGATAGCTGTCGCATAACATGACGCAGGAATACGTAAACGACATAGCGGATTTCATATCCAGGTATGTGACACACATGCTCGGCGCGGGGGTGCATACTTCCCGCGTCGTGCGTAACAGCAAGCGCATAGGCGAGGCCCTCGGTACGGAAGTGCGTATCCACACCTCGCAGAAGACAGCCACCCTTACTGTATGCGAGAAGGGCGGGTCCACTATGAGCACCAGGGTGCTTGATATACCCGGCTTCCCAATAAGCTTCGAATGGAATGCGGACCTCAGCGCATTGAGCTGGGCGGCATATGACAATGATATGTCTCTGGAGGCTATCCAGCACAAATTCGATGAGCTGATTTCAAAGCCGAAGATAAACCCGTGGTTCGTGCTTTTCATGGTGGGTCTGGCAAACGCCTCTTTCTGCCGGCTTTTCGGAGGCGGGGTGTGGGCCATGCTGATAGTCTTCACATCCACCCTTGTGGGGTTCTTCACCAGGCAGCATCTTACAAGACGCGGAGTGAATCACTATATAGTGTTCATCGTCTCCGCTTTCGTGGCTTCGCTCTGTGCCTCGTCCGCCCTGTCTCTGGGAATCGAGTCTGCGGAGATAGCCCTTGCCACAAGTGTCCTGTATCTGGTGCCGGGGGTCCCGCTCATAAACGGAGTGATAGACATAACTGACGGCCATATCCAGATAGGAATCAGCCGCCTTGTCAATGCCCTGATGCTTATCGTATGCATTGCGATAGGGATGTCAGGTACACTTATGTTGGTTAAAGACAGTCTGTTATGATCGCAGTGGATATTCTTGCCGATGGCTTTTTCGCAGCAATAGCCGCAATGGGGTTCGGGGCCATTTCCGACCCGCCTCTGAGGGCGTTCAAGTATATTGCCGTCCTGGCCGCTGTGGGACATGCCGCGCGGTACTGCCTGATGACATTCCTCGGGGTGGACATAGCTTCAGCCTCCCTTGTGGCGGCTTTCATTATTGGGACAGGGAGCGTGTGGTTCGGCCGCAAGGTGTTCTGTCCGATGACAGTGCTGTATATCCCGGCCTTGCTGCCTATGGTCCCGGGTACCTATGCCTACAAGACTGTGTTCTCCCTTATAATGTTCCTGCAGAACATATCTTCTCCGACACAAGGGAGCGAATATCTGCAGTCGATGATGTTCAACGGGGCTGTTGCCTTCAGTGTCATATTCATGCTTGCCGTGGGTGCGACCCTTCCTGTGTTCCTGCTCAGGGAGAGGGCCAACTCTATGACCAGAGGCTCAAAATATCTGTAGAATATGGAAATTTTCTGGAACTCGATAGCTGAATATAACGCTGCCACATGGCCTTACCAGCTGGCCTTCATCGCTGTAGCGGCCGTATTGACACTCGTCTTGTGGTTCCGTCCATGCACATGGGCCAAGATAGCGACCAAGGTGCTGATGGTGCTGGAGTCTCTGTGGATAGCCTTCGTGTACTATATGAAGTTCGCTGCCACAAGGGAGCATTCAAGTGTGATGGCTATCTTCTGGTGCCTTGTGGCTGCATCATGGGTGTATGACCTGGCTACGCATTATTCATCTTTCCAGAAATCAGGGAAATACAGGCCGTGGGGCGTGATAATGATCCTGCTGCCTCTCGTATACCCGGTGGTCTCTCTGCTCAGGGGGATGACTTTCCCGGAGATGACTACGCCTATGCTTCCGAGCGCCGTGGCCCTTTACATGCTCGGCATGCTCATGGCGTTCAACAGGAAGGTAAATTTCTTCGCCTTCATATTCATAATGCACTGGGCACTTCTGTCGATGACCAAGATAGTGCTTTTCAATATTCCGGAGGACCTGCTGCTTGCAGCCGCCTGCCTTCCGGCCATGTTCATCTTTTTCTCCGATGCGGTGGACAGCGGCCCTTCCGGCGGGAAGCCGTCCAGGATGGCGGTGAAGGCCCTTATCCTGGGAATAGTGCTGGTGATAGGTGCGGTATGGATATATGCCTATGTTTGATCTGATCTATCCTTTGGACATGCCGCCGGTACTGCCTCCGCGCAGGGCCGGGGATGCTGCCGTGGCCCTGGAGCCCGGACGCAAGGAGATGTTCCCCGTAGTCGATCCTTCGGGGCTTGTGGAAGGGATTGCTTCGCGGCAGTACTGCCACAGCGGATCGAAAGTGCTCCATCCCGTGGTGCATCTGCATATAGTCGACCGTTTCGGCAGGCTCTATCTCCAGAAGCGCTCCATGAAGAAGGATATCCAGCCTGGAAAGTGGGATACGGCTGTGGGCGGCCATGTGGATTTCGGGGAGACCCTGCTTGAAGCCCTTTTCAGGGAATCTTCCGAGGAACTGGGCCTCAGGGAGTTCAATCCTGTATATATCGAGTCGTATGTATTCGAGTCGGAAATAGAGAAGGAGCTTGTAAATGTCTATGCTGCAGTAGGCAGTTTCACCCTTTCCCCTGACATGGACGAAGTAGACGAAGGAAGATATTGGGATATTAAAGATATAGAGGAAAATTTGGGCAAGTCGCAAATGACACCTAACTTTGAGCAGGAGTTCATCAGGATAAAGGACAGGCTCCTTTCCCTGCTCTGAACCGTTACCTCATCAATACACAATATCCTACCATTGCCGGGACGCCGGCAATAATGAATGCGCTATGCCAGGAATAGAATGTTTTGTTTTGTCCCTGTCCTGTGAACAGGACATTTCCGTTACACTTGAGTCTTTTTCACGTAGCGACGCCTTTGACGGCATGACTGTCATACCGCAGGGCTCGTTCGGGGAGACGGCCACGCTGCGCTCGATAGCAGATGCCGCCAGGTCCGAATATATCCTGCTTTACCTCAGGCCGGGACCTCTTGAAATGGGTTACATGTCACTTGACCGGATTGCCGCCGTGGCGGAGGATACGGGTGCGGACATGCTGTACTCCGACTATTATGACAGCGGCGAGAGGCATCCTCTTATAGACTGTCAGGCTGGGGCTCTCCGGGATGATTTCGATTTCGGGCCCGTCATGGTATTCCGTGCACGTTCATTCAGGAGGGCCGTCTCCAGGATGCAGGCAGACCGCCGCTGGGGTGCCCTCTACGAGCTGCGACTTGCCATGAAGAAGATTGTCCATGTGCATGAATACCTCTATTCCTGGGCTGAGACAGACCGCAGGCGGTCCGGCGAGAAGATTTTCGACTATGTGGATCCGAAGAACAGGCAGGTACAGATAGAGATGGAGGAGATATGCACAGCATACCTTATGCGCATCGGGGCTTACCTTGCACCGGAGTTCAGGGACACCATATCGCAGGAAAGCACTCCGGAGGACTGTTTCCCGGTCGAGGCATCGGTCGTCATCCCGGTCTACAACAGGGTGAAGACAGTGGGGGATGCGGTAAGGAGCGCCCTTTCACAGGAGTGCGGTTTCAGCTTCAATGTCATAGTGGTCGACAACCGTTCGGATGACGGTACCACAGAGCTCCTCGGAAGCCTGGTGCCGGAGAGCGGCGGCAGGCTGGTACACCTGGTTCCGGAGAGGGAAGGCCTCGGAATCGGAGGGTGCTGGAACCTGGCGGTGTTCAGCGGGCACTGCGGCAGGTATGCGGTACAGCTTGACAGCGATGACGTATACAGCGGACCGGACACACTTTCGAGGATGGTCTCAAAATTCCGCGAGGAGGACTGTGCCATGGTCATAGGCTCGTATTCGATGACGGATTTCGATATGCGTCCGATTCCGCCTGGAATTGTCGACCATAGGGAGTGGACTCCGGATAACGGGCGTAACAATGCGCTGAGAATCAACGGCCTCGGTGCTCCGCGGGCATTCTTTGTCCCTGTCCTGAGGGGTATAGGCGGTTTTCCTAATGTCAGCTATGGCGAGGACTATGCCGTAGGGCTCAGGATAAGCAGGGAGTACAGGATAGGCAGGATATACGATGCACTTTACTGTTGCCGCAGGTGGGAGGGCAATTCGGATGCGGCCCTCAGCCTTGAAAAGTCCAATGCCAATAATTTCTACAAGGACTGGATCCGGACATGCGAGCTGGAGGCACGCCTTTCAATGGGGAGGTCAGACAAATGAAGCCCGGAAGGAAGCCGATAGAGAAGTTCATAAATGACCAGCTGTCGCGGTGGCCTCTGGCCTGCGACAATTTCAGGGCTCTCAAGGACGTGCAGGTCAGGACACTGCACATCGGCGGCATAGATGTCAAGGTACAGTTCAACCCCTCAAGGATAGTCTCCTCTGCGGCCGATGTCTCGGAAGCGGGTGTGAAGTCCAGGAAATGTTTCCTGTGCAGGGATAACAGGCCGGAGGAGCAGATAAGCCAGAGGTTCGAAGGCAGGAAATACAAGAAATACGATATTCTGGTCAATCCGTACCCCATCTTCCCGGGGCATCTGGTGATAGCTTCGGACAGGCATGTGGAACAGAGCATCTGGAAACGGTATGTGGACATGCTTGACCTGGCCAGGGCGCTTGGCGGATATACGGTATTCTATAACGGTCCGCGCTGCGGGGCTTCCGCTCCGGACCATCTCCATTTCCAGGCCGCTCCGCGGGGGATGATGCCTCTCGAGTGCGATGTGGACCTCATGCTGGATTCAATAAGGGGGCAGGATGTGCGCAGCGGTATGCCGGAAGGCTGCACCCTGGAATACCTGACATCCGTCCAGGACGCCGAGACGTTCCATTACATGAAATTCATACGCGGTGTATTCGTGATAAGGGCGGCGACCTCAAAGTCTGCTGCGAAGATGTTCTACCGGCTCATAGACTGCGCCCCGGCATCAGAGGACGGGAAAGAGCCTATGTTCAACCTGCTGTCATGGTACTCTGCCGGGGAATTCCGGTCTGCGGTGATTTTCCGCGGCCTCCACAGGCCGCACTGCTATTTCGCTGAAAATGATGACCGCATGATGATAAGTCCGGGATGCGCGGATATGGCCGGGATTGTCGTGACTCCGCGCAGGGAGGATTTCGACAGGCTGACGCAGGAGACACTGTCCGGTATCTATGACGAGGTGAGCATGTCTGCTGACGCCGAACGGACGCTCCTGTGGAGGCTTACAAGGGAGCAGAGGATGCTTTCCGTAGGGATCATGTCGGCCAGGGAGATAGTTTTCGAGATAATTTCCGACGGGGCCGGTCCGCGGTCAGCCGTTTTAAGCGGGGGGAAGATTGAATATGACGGGATGCTCTACGACGAGCTCTATTTCGACTCCCTGACTCCTTCTATGATGTTCGCCCAGCCTGCATTCATCCTGTATGGAGTAACGATAGGGGCGGATTTCCACTGGGAGAGGAAGGAGGACCAGAAGTTCGCCGGGGCACTGAAGATTGTCGTAGACGGTGACAGGCTCACTGCCATAAATATAATAGGTGTAGAGGATTATCTGGTGAGCGTGATTTCTTCCGAGATGAAGCCGACGGCTTCGGAGGAGTTCCTGAAGGCCCATGCGGTAATATCCCGTTCGTGGGTGATTTCGCAGATTGGACGCAGGAAAGGGGACACAGGCCATGACGCCGCATCCCCATGTCCGGACAGTGCGGGGAAGGACGGGGAGTGGATCGTGCATGAGAAATGGTACGGCCATGACGACCACCGTCTGTTCGATGTATGCGCCGATGACCATTGCCAGCGTTACCAGGGCCTTACGCGGGTGACGGACGGGAAGGCTATGAAAGTCGTGGACGCCACCTGGGGCCAGGTACTGTCTTACAACGGGGAGATATGTGACGCCAGGTTTTCCAAATGCTGCGGGGGCAGGACAGAGAAGTACTCCGTATGCTGGGAGGACAGGGACTATCCTTACCTGCAGAGTACGGAGGATTCGCCTGCCGGCTGTGCTGCCCGGGGGATATATCCGGTATCGGGCGCTCATGGGGACGCCGTGCAGAAACCTTTCTGCGATACTTCAGATCCGGCTGTCCTTTCGCAGGTGCTGAATGACTATGACCTTGAGACAATGGATTTCTTCAGCTGGAGAGTGGAATATGGCAGGGAAGGGCTGTCGGAACTGATTTCCCGTAAACTTGGGACCGGTATAGGGGAGCTGCTTGCCCTGGTCCCTCTGGAACGGGGGGATTCCGGAAGGATCATGTCCTTGGGGATAATAGGGACCGCCTGTTCTGTGAAGGTCGGCAAGGAACTGGAAATAAGGAGAATACTGTCGGAGAGCCATTTGAAGAGCTCTGCATTTGATGTGGAGTACATTGATTCTTCCGGGAAGGAAATCCCGGCAGAGGAGGTGGAACGTGCTGCGGAGACATTCCGGAGGACCGGGCAGGGGGATGCCGTATCTTTCGGAAGGATTGTGCTGAAGGGCCGCGGATGGGGGCATGGCGTCGGCCTGTGCCAGATCGGTGCTGCGGTGATGGCGGAGCAGGGCTACGGGTATGAAGATATATTGAGACATTATTATAAGGGGGCGGAGATTTCCGTACAATGACAGGGAGCGCTATGGAAGACATCAGCCGGAGAAAACAGATAAATCCGTGGGCATGGGTGCCCACTCTGTACTTTGCGGAAGGTATCCCGTACTTCATCGTGAACGTAATATCGGTAATCATGTTCAAAAACATGGGGATGTCCAACGGGGACATAGCCATGTACACGGGGCTCCTTTATCTTCCGTGGACCATAAAGCCGCTCTGGAGCCCGTTCGTTGACATCATCAGGACCAAAAGGTGGTGGATAGTGGTCATGCAGGCGGTGATAGCGGTCTCGTTTGTACTGGCCGCCCTTTCGCTTCCGCATCCTCCTGAGGATGCAGCGGCTGCGGGGAAGGCCCCGGTGTCGCTGTTTGTCGCCACGCTCGTAATATTCTGGATAACCGCATTCGCCTCTGCCACACATGATATAGCGGCCGACGGATACTATATGATAGCGCTGGACCAGAAACAGCAGTCTTTCTTCGTGGGGATAAGGAGCACTTTCTACAGGTGTGCCTCTGTTTTCGGGCAGGGTGTCCTGGTAGTCGTCGCAGGGCTGCTCGAGACGCATTACGGGGATGTGCCGCGGGCCTGGACCGTCACCCTCCTGCTGTGCGCGGTGCTTTTCGGTGCTGTCGCCGTGTACCATGCTTTCCTCCTGCCGAAGGCGGAGGCTTCCGGACCTCTCCGCCATGCCGTGCCCGGAGCGGACAGGCCGGGTCCTGGTCCCCGGACTGCGCGGAGCGCCTCTGAAATAATGCGTGAGTTCGGACGCACATTCGTCACCTTCTTCCGTAAGAAGCACGTGTGGATAGCCATCCTGTTCATGCTTCTGTACCGTCTCCCGGAGGCCTTCCTCGTGAAGATGATGAACCCGTTCCTGCTGGACCCGCGCGAAGCAGGGGGCCTGGGGCTGTCGACCGAAAACGTGGGGATAGTCTACGGGACGGTCGGTGTGGCTGCACTCACCGTCGGCGGAATTGTGGGAGGCATAGCCGCATCGCGCTGGGGGCTGAAGAAATCATTGTGGCCCATGGCCGCCAGCATGACTCTCCCATGCCTGACCTTCGTATACCTGGGAATGGCCCAGCCGGAGAGCTTCTTTGTCATCAACCTGCTTGTGTTTATCGAGCAGTTCGGCTACGGTTTCGGCTTCACTGCCTACATGCTCTATCTGATATATTTCTCGCAGGGAGAGTTCAAGACTGCCCACTATTCGCTCTGCACCGCTTCCATGGCTCTGAGCATGATGCTTCCGGGGATGGTTGCGGGCTATCTCCAGGAGTGGCTGGGATATACAGGCTTTTTCTGGATGGTCATGCTCTGCTGTATCGCAACAGTTTCAGTCACTTGCCTCATCAGTAAGGGAATTTCCGTAAAAAAAAGCGGGGGGGGGTATAACTGATTGAATAATGTTATATCTTTGCACTCATAGTGTGAAATGTGAAACAGTAATGCAAAGCGTAGGACAGATTCTGAAAATATCTGTTATCTCTATCATTCTCTGTACTTTATCCCCGTTTATAACGAATGCGGAAGATGTAAAGTACAGGGAGGAGACTGTGGATTCCGCTGTCCTGTTCAGGTTTGTCCCGGGCAGGCTCATGTCCTATTATCACTATAAGGACAACGAGTATTCTATCCATAAGGCGGACTCTCTGATAAAGGCCAACATGGAGGCCATCCTTGCCGGTGATGCCGTCATCCGGATAAAAGGGTTCTGTACCTCATGGCCTACGGAGGAGCAGAACCGGAGGGCTGCAAAAAACAGAAGCAACCAGGTCAAGTCATGGTATATCGTCCATACCGGAATGAAGGAGGAGTATTACCAGACTGTCAACAGCATAGAGCCTGATACCCTTTATTCCCGACAGGGGGGGGCAGACTTAGTAGCCCTTCTGTACGTTGAGAAACTGAAAGAACCCCAGCGTCCTCCGTTCGTGCCGGTTCCGTCCGGCCTTCCTTCCATCACAGCCATGGCCGAATGCGGGTCGGAACCGGATATGTCCGTTAAAGGCATCTCCCGGCTGTCCGGGGCTGCAGCTGAACGGCCTTCTGCCGCTGCGGAACCTGTCGTATCCCCGTCAACCGGTACCGGGGTTTCCGGAACGAGAAAACCACTTTTGCTCAATATAAAGACCAACCTCCTGTACGATGCCGTAGGCTTTCCTTCACTGGAGGTCGAGATACCTATAGGCCGTCGCTTCAGCATCAACGCTGAAGGGGCCGTCGCATGGTGGTCCAGCAAGAGGAAGGATACATTCTACCAGCTGGACATGCTCAGCCCGGAGGTGCGCTGGTGGTTCGGGCAGAAAAGCAGATGGCACGGCCACTATCTCGGGGCTTTCGGCATGGTCGGCCTCTATGACCTGGAATGGAAAGGCAAGCGAGGCTACCAGGGCGAGTATTGGTCTGCCGGTCTGAGCTACGGATACATGTTCCCGATAGGGAAGAGCCTTTCCCTTGAAGCCGGAGTAGGACTCGGAGTCCTGTCTACCGGATACGAAGAATATCTCCCGATAGACGAGCACTATGTTTACCAGCAGACCAGCAGGACTGTCTACTGGGGACCTGTCAAGCTGAAACTGGGCCTTGTCTGGCGTATCGGAGACAAGTCTGAAAAAGTCAGGAGGGCTGCGCTATGAAAATGACCGGACATAAAATTCTGTTCACCTGCTTCACGGTCTGTGTCCTGATGGCAGGACAGTCATGCCGTAAGGAACTGTGCTACAACCATTGGGAGCACTCCTCAAGTGTCAAGGCAGACATCACCGCCGACTATATCCGGGAGTGGGAGATAGACAACCTTTCCGAATGGGAGCGGAACTGGGACGAAGAACTGTTCGACTCCAAATATGAAGACCACATTCCGGAACTGCCCGGAGGTCTCAGGATACTGGTCTACAGGAACGGAGGCTATGAGATAAGAAATATCGCACCTGAAGGCGAGCTCGTGCAGCTGTACGAGGGCGACCACTCTCTGCTGTTCTACAACAACGATACCGAGTATCTTCTTTTCGACAACCTCGGCACCTCCGCATCCGCAATGGCGACCACACGTACCCGCACCCGCTTTTCTCTGGACGGAACCGACAGCAAGACCCCTACCCGGGGATACAATCCTCCGGACATGCTTTACGGCTGTTATGTCCCGAGCTACTGGGGTGAAAGGAAATACGAACCTGACCCTATGCCGATAAGCCTGCGTCCTCTGGTATATACGTACCTGATAGTGGCCGAGTTCGACAAAGGGATAGAATACGTGAAGAAGGCCCGCGGCGAACTGGACGGAGTCGCTACCGGAGTCTATCTCCAGAGCGGAACGACAAGCGAGGAGGCCGGCGCCATTCTCTTCGATACGGATGCCTGCCGGATGACAGATTACGGAATAGTCGCTCCGGTACAGTCTTTCGGTATTCCGGGTTATCCTTATGAAGACTATGCATCGACGAAGGCTGACGGGACGTTCACCCTCACGCTGGAGGTCGAGCTCCTCAACGGAAATACGAAGAAATACGATCCTGTCGACGTTACCGCCATTCTCGAGGCTCACCCAAGAGGAGGTGTCATCCGTGTTTCCGGATTTGAAGTGACTGACGAAGAAGGTACTGCCGGAGGCAGCGGCTTCGAAGTGGATGTCGACGGCTGGGGCGACTATGAGGACATTCCGTTGCCGATAGGATAGGCCACAGGACATTACCGTAGCGATACTGACGATAGATAACAAATGTCAAACAACTTAATATAAACGAACATGAAAAAGTTTTTCTTCTTTGCAGCTGCCGCGGCGATAGCCATGACTGCCTGCACCAAGACTCAGACCACTGCTGTTTCCGAAGGCAATCTGATCAGGTTCAGCAACGCTTTTGTCGATAATGTGACGAAGGCTGATGTGACTAACGAATCCATCAAGTCATTCTGGGTGTTCGGAAATTATAACAACACTACTGAATCAAAATGGGTTCCTTTGTTTAACAATGTACAGGTAAACGGAACTGCCACAGGTTCAGGTAATGTATGGAAGCCGGCTCAGAACGCATATTGGGTAGTTAATGAAAATCATGCATTCGGTGCCTATGCAGACGGGACAAGTGCACTTTCAGAGGGTGTAGCTTTTGACCCGGATGCCAAGAAACTGACATTCACTGATTATTCTGCTGGCGCAAACGATCTTATTGCTGCGACGACAGACAATGCTCTTACATGGGGTGGTGAAGGTGACGCTCCTGCAGTAGGTCTGACATTCAAACACCTTCTTTCAAAAGTGAAATTCACTTTCCAAACCGGTGCTGCTGATACATATACTATGGCGGTTTCCGATCTGAAAGTAACCAATGCTGTTAAGACTGCATCTGTTGATTTCACTGATAATGTTGTCGGGACTTGGGCTGGAACTGCAACAGGTGAAGGTGTCGAAGCATACAACTTCGGTGGCGTTACAGATTTCGCTGTAACGGGAGGATCCGCTGCATCAGAAGTAAGATATGTTATTCCTCAGACAGGTACAAATGCTATTGAGGTATCATTTATGGTGACCCTTTCAGATGAGTCAGGAGTGTTGAAAACAGGAAACTTTGCAGGGACTCTTGCCGTTCCGGATGCCAATACATGGGTAGCCGGCAGCTCATATAACTATACGGTTAATATAGAACCGGATGATGTTGACGATACATTGAAGCCTATATTGTTCGAAGTCACTACTGTTGAAGGATGGGCTCAAGATACTAACGTACCTACAACTGTCCAGTAATTACACCGTTTTTTCGGCCGGGCGGGGTTGAATGTCCCCCCCCGGCTGCCAATAATGTAATGAATATGCTGAAACATACCGTACACTCCATCACCTTCCTCCCTCGGGCGGTTTTGCTTCTGGGGAGTGTGGCGTTCATGCTGTCATCCTGCTCGAAGGTCACCGTTGCAGGACAGCACGGTCAGGACAGTTCTGCCATAATCTTCACAGACGTGGCCGCCAAGTCGGTCGTGACTGGCCCTTCCGATATCGGCAGTTTCAGCGTATGGGGCTGGAGGACAGACAATTCCTCTGCCACCCCGACCCCGGCGGAAGTCTTTTCCGCTACCGAAGTCTCCCGTACCGGTACCTCCTGGACATACGAAGGAACCAGATACTGGATGCCGGAAAATACATATGACTTCTACGCCCTCTATCCTGACACAGCTACGCTGACGGCAGAAGACCGGAACGGACACAAGGCTGCAGAAAGCGCAGCCTATGATGCGGACGGCACCCTCACCGTCACCGGCTTCGACTCCACCTCCGGCCACGACCTCATGACCGCATCCAATACAGGCCTCTCCTGTACCAACCCTCCCCAGTCCGTAGCCTTCACCTTCAGCCACGAACTGGCTTTAGTAAGCTTTTATATTCAGAGAGGTGGATTATGGGAAGCGGAGGATGATATTAAAGTTAGTGTCGAACTGTCTCCGATATCATTAAAAGGTAAAATGATACATAATGCAGAGGCCTCACTTTCATCATGGTCAGAATTGTCTGCTTCTTCTCTGCATGAATCAGAAATTATGTTGACTGCTGAAACACCCGGAGAATTTATTTTTAACAATACAGAGGAAGACGCTTTACTTATGATTCCACAGAATATAGAATCCGTGGTTTTGTCTGTAACATATTCATCTTTAAAGCAAGAAGAACAAATAAGAAGTGTTTCAATAACTTCTACTACTGTTCTTGAATGGGAAGCCGGGAAGCAGTATCGCTATACTATGACTGTTCAGCCGAATGCAATAGTATTTGATGATTTGAAAGCTGACGAATGGGGAGAAACTTCTTCTGGAGGTGCAATTCCTGTTGAATAATAATTTGGGGGAGATAGTGCAGTTATGAAAAAGAATATAATCAGAATTTTTATTTTACCGACTTTGGTATTGTTGTCGGCTTACGGGTGCGAAAAGAGTATTTATTCATTTTCTGTACCTGAATTTTCTTTACGACCTATTTTGTTCGATGAACTGCAAGTAGATGTCGTTGCAAAAGCAGATTATGACGCTGTAAGTGGAGAGTTTCCTGAAAATTCTACGGTAGGGGTTTTGGGCTATTGTTTAACAGAAAACAATAATGGCGGACAGGTAGAATGGAGTACAAAGAAAACAGGTTGCTACCCTTTTTTGTATGATGAAAATAGTGAATTGCTTCAAGGTCTGAAATTATCAAAAAGCATAGATGGAGGATGGAATTATGCTCCGTTGAAAATGTGGTATGAAAATGATGATGATTATTTTTATTCATTCTTTGCATATTCTCCATGTGATCCTGGGTATTTTACAATAAGCACAATAGGTTATGTCGCCAGTGAACAAGGTGGTATAACCCAGTATAAAGATGCTCCAGTAGCAACATTTACTTTACCGTTTGATGAAAATCAGCAACCTGATCGTAAACTTTTAAGGGATGCAATGCTTGCTAACAACATTGATCATCGCAGTGTTGACGGTAATGTCGGATTTCAGTTTTATCATATGACTGCAGGCTTGAGATTCCGGATAAATAATTATAATCAGAATCAGCCTGTTACAATATCAGAAATGACATTGAAAGGATCATTCAATAAGCAGATGACAATAGAATCCCAGACTGATTATGAAATTTCAGGAGAATATACCGGTGCATTTACTATTCTGGATGCCCCTATGGTCATCCAGGAAAATACCCAGAATAAGTTTGTTGTTGAGGATGACGGATCGTCAAAAGTTTCATTATTACTTATAGCAAATTTGATTGAGGAAGCCGGTACACAACGACCGATAATAGGTACTCCTGGAAATCCGGTTCCGGAACTTACAATTACGTATCAGACAGGAGATGGAACAGCCGTTACCAGAACTTTTGATTTGCCGACAATGAATTACAGAAACGGGATAATGCATAATATCAGTTTTAATTTTTTAGGGAACAGCCTTACATTATCAGCAACTGAAACTGAATGGGATGCGGAATATGTAAGCGATATTGTATTTGAATAGATATGACTATGAAACAGGTTTGCCATATATTTTGTGCATTGTCATTACTTTTGATGTCGTCATGCTCAGATAGACTTGAGCTGGTAGAGAACAATGAGAATGATGTCATGAAACTGGTGTTCTCTCCAGTCGGTATGGGGTCTCATATTGTAAATACAAAAGCTACGGACAAGACAGCAGCAGAAGCGGAGATTCATAATCTTCATGTGTTTTTCTTTGACAGTGATTCCCATCAGTATTTGACTCCTTCGGTTTCATCTGCTGCAGATGAAGGGAAAAGCTACCGCTATCTTGAAGGAGGAGAAACATCTATGCTGATTGACGGTGCACAATTTGAGAATGCTTCAAGTGTAAATATTTATGTACTGGCAAATCTGAAGCAAGATATATTTGAAATGAAAGACGGTGTCCCAGTTGAAATACCGGATGAAAATGCCTTGCTTAGTTATGAATATATTCCGTATGGAGAGAATGAGCAGACTCTTTTAGGCTCTTTCCCGGAAACAGGGTTGCCTATGTTCGGCCGGACGATGGTTCCGCAAAACTTTAATGAACAGGGATCCAAGGTGATAGAAATACAAATGAAATCCCTTATGTCCCGGGTGGATTTTAATCTTAGTTTGAATCCTCCGGTCGACGATATTGAAAACGGCTATCCTATCCTTAATATAACAGGTATCCAATTGGTCAATGTCCCGAACGGTGCAGCTCTGATTTCTGATGAATCTGAATCTGGTATGTCAGATGGTTCTGAAATCGCCGTCTTGAATTCCGATATAAGAAAAGTTACGATAAATCTTACTCCAGGTGCGTCATCAAGTGAACATTCTTTCAGTTTTTACATGTTTGAGCATCTGAGAGAGACAAATGGAAAGACCATCGATGGCAGTATCCAAGATGAATATAAACAGCGTTATAAACCTACACTGGCAAAAGATGATGCTGCTTATGTACATTTGACTGGACGTTATACGGATAAGAATGCACATACAAGCAATATTGCATATACGTTGTATTTGGGAGAAAATGCAATTGATGATTTTAATATAACACGTAATTGTAAATATGTCAATAACATCAGTGTAAGAGGAATAACGGCGATTAATCATCCGGATAACCCAGATGAAGTCATAGGTCTTGATACGAGGGTTACTATGTCTCGGGAAACGAATGACTATTATTATACGATTCTTAGAGAACGTAATCATGATGCTCATTTTAATGTAACCCCTATGGATGTGTATTTACCAGGAAAAGGTTCCTTGAAGTTTACCGTGCCGGAATCCGCCAGGGGGTGGATATGGATGGATCCTATTGGAAGGGAAGCAGAATCTGAAGGTGACGGGAAAGCCTCCTATTTTTACACGGATATGCAGAGTTGGTTAAAAGAACAGGATGTAAGTCAGGATAATACCGCTGTATATACTATGGTAAACAATAGTGATATCATGAAAGTCGAGAGGATATATTTTTATCTTGATGAAAATCCGAGTTTGTCAGATAGGGAAGCGGATATTAGTATATATTATGAATCATCAAGTGGAACTTCATCTTCACAGACACTGACTCTCGGGCAAAAAGGTTTGATGACGACAACTATTAATGATGCTGGAACACATAAAACTGTTTATATGGAACAATACGAAGAATATCTGAATTATTATGATCCGTTGGCTCCATATGATAGTGAGCAAAGGTATGAGGAAGGATTGCCATGGGGAAATAATGAAGAGATAGGATCGGACAAGGGAGCTATTTTTGGGGTAAGCCAAGGTACTGATTGCAGTCAGAATTATACAATGGGAAATACTTTTACTCCAATTATAGCGAAACATAATGAACAAGGGAAAATGACTCTTAATGATCTGCCGAATTCGGCCGCTGCTTATTGTCTGAATAAAAACAAGCGAAACAGAAATGGCGAGGTGGAAGATGTGATATGGTATTTGCCGGGTATTCGAGAAATTGAACAGATGCTTTTATATAGTTATACAGCAAGCGCTGATTTCCAAGAGAATTATTATTGGTCATCGGCAGCAGGAGAAGAAGAAGGATTTAGAGTCTCTACTGTATTCAATACTTTTAATGAGGATTTATCGCGGGCACGCGCAACTCGTGTCAGACATTATCCTGGAGGACAAGACAATCCTAATGCACCTAATAATGTCAACTGGGAAGGGGAATATGCATATGAGAAAAGTGGAATTGATGAGCCGGGATGGCAGTATCGTAGCCAGAAAAACCGTGTGCGTTGCATGCGAATAAGTAACGGCCTGCAGTAATTATTCCCTGTTCCGGCGGATTTCAAATCCGCCGGAACGAGTCATGTTCAGCATGACCGTGCGCAAAACTTTATCTCTGGTATTCCCTGACAAGTTCGTCGATTATGTAATTGTCCCCGAACAGGTAGAGGCCTGTATTTTCATCATGGAACCGCCGGCAGGTTATTATGCTATATAAACATTATGTTTGTATGGCATAACAAATATAGACCGTTACTCCGGTTGTACCCAGTTCCGGCGGATTTGCAATCCGCCGACATCTGCACACCTGGAATTAAAGGTAAGAAGCAAATATCTGATAATTACATTATTACAAAGATGTCCGTACCGCAGGTAGTACATCCTTGAGCACACCTGGAGTAACGGATATGCCTTTAAAGGCCGTAGAAAGCCATTCTGCTACTGCAGGTGTGCCGGAAAATGTTACACCTGTGATTGACTTCAATCTGTAACGCACTGGTATCCAATTCTTTTCGAAAAATCGCCAACTGCAGGTGTGCAACACCGTTTACCTCCGTTCCGGCGGATTTCAAATCCGCCGGAACAACGGGAAAGAACAACATAAACGTGATATGCCCGAACGAGTATTTTGTAAAACTTTATCCCTGGTATTCCCTGACAAGCTCGTCGATTATGTAGTTGTCCCCGAACAGGTAAAGTCCCGTATTTTCATCATGGAACCGCCGGCATTTTGCCGATGCGGTTAATAATCCGCAAATGGCCAGAGAGTGTCCGGACCTGTTTTTCGGGCTGGATGAAGATTCGGAATGACTTTCCCTGAATCCGCCAGGCCGGTTTTATCAGCCGGGCGGGCGTTGTCATAATGTAAAAACATATTTTACCGCGCACCATTAAAGATGTGAAAAGTGCCCTGGGAGTTCGTCTGTGGGCGGTTTTGTGAGAATGGGGTTGCGCGGTGCGTGGGTAGAGGCAGGGACCGCGCAAGGCCATGTCGGGAGAATCGTCTTCCTGTGTGCCTGCGGGGCACATTCTGCGGAATCTGCCATGCGCGGTAAAATCTGCTTCCGGGAATTGATTCCCTGCAGTTGTTTGTATGACCGCACTGGCGGTGTATCCTTTCCGACATCGGGAGGAGGTCATCCGGGGAGGGGAGTGGCGGAACCCTGGCGCAGGGTGGCGCTTTGTAATTAGTTGATTGTTATTGGGTCGTAAAATGATGCCCTGCTTCAGACCGTATTCAGGAGGGGTCTGGAGCAGGGTGTCTTTTTGCAAGGTGTTGTCAGTCGGGTCGTTATGGGAGAGAGGCATGCTTCAGGGTTCAGAGTTGTCATGAAACGGTTTGCTGCGGTACCGGGGATGGGCCTGGTGTCAGGAGTGGGACTGTGGAAAGGGGAATTTTCTGACAGGTGGGGCTGCACACCTGCAGTTGTTCTGTCTTTATAACGTATTGGAAGTTAATGTTTTCCGGAAAGGCCCTCTAAGGAGTTCCTGTGAAATGATGAACAGCCGCCCAAGGCTGTTCCTGAATTTTTTGTTACATAATCCGGGCTTCTGTAATCATACTGTAACCTTATTTAATAAATTTGTGAAAAAACGTTAAAACCGCTTTCACTACAGCTGTCTACTTTTGCCACCGGAAAAAATAGTGAAAAGGAACAAGTATGATAAGCAGACGTTGTATTGCTGCAGTTGCAGCGGCATTGTCTTTATTTCCGGCAGGCGTGATGGCCTCGGACACGGACAGACAGGAGTCTTCCGGGATTGTCCCGGCATTGCAGGACGGACTCAGGGGAGTGGTGACAGACATGGTCACAGGGGAGCCCCTGATAGGAGCCGGCATCATTATAGAAGGTACCACTGAGGGTACCGTGACAGATGTGGACGGGTCTTATGTGCTGGCGCTTCCGGAGGGTACACACAGCCTCTCCGTTTCTTATATCGGATATCTCACTGTGAATCTTACCGTGACAGTGAATCCCGACGGCACAGGTACTGTCCGTGCATCGGAAGACACTTCCATCTCCATGACAGACAGCGGCCTGATGATATATATGGCCCCGGACAGCCAGGCTCTTGCGGATGCGGTGGTGACCGCAAGGAAGAACCTCGAATCCCTCCAGGCACTCCAGAATGAACGTATACATTCCGGGTTTGCGATAGAGAACATGGGCGCCAAGGAGATGAGCATCAAAGGCATATCCAATGCGCAGGAGAGTGTCGCCAAGCTTTCCGGAATCTCCATAGCCAGTGCAGGCCAGCTGATTGTCCGCGGTCTGGGCGACAGGTACAGCACAACCACCCTGAACGGTCTTCCGATAGCATCGCCGAATCCTGACAACAAGCTCATACCACTGGACATATTCCCCGCATCCACCATTCAGAATATCACTGTGAGCAAGGTTTACGAGGTCAGTTCATTCGCGGATTATTCCGGTGCCCACGTGGATATAAGCACGAAAGAGGGGCAGGGTGACAACTTCTTCAATGTGTCGTTCTCCACGGGCGGATATTTCCATACGCTTTCTGGTCCGGCGTTCAGGATGGACGGTAAATCCCTCTTTTCAACCCCGAGGCTCGACAGGACTGCGGAGAATATCTCATACGGCGGCTTCGCGGACTATTCCAGGAGCCGTGATATTTTCGGGACCTCTTTCCAGGTTTCACGCACTCCTGTGCTCCCGGACCTCAACGGTGGAATCGGCTGGGGCAGGAATTTCAAGGTCGGGGGCCAGACCCTCAGCGTCCTCACCTCCGCAAGCATAAAGTCCGGGCAGGAGACCAGGTCGGACGCCTTCTACAGGACCTATGAGGCCAGTTCGGAGGGGCAGATGCAGAGCAACTACCTGTATGACAGCTATGCCCGCAAGCTCGACATCGCGGCCCTCGTAGATGTGGACTACACCCTGCGCGAGCATGACAACATCGGGCTTACAGCATTCTTCGCACGTAACGCCTCCGACACCTTTCTCGACAGGCAGGGCCAGGACCTGCATGAGGGGTATGACCTTGTGGGCATAAACCAGGTGTCGCACTTCTATATGCTCCAGAATTACCAGCTCTCCGGCCATCATGAACTTGACGGCTGGGACGTGGACTGGGGCGCTTCATATTCGCTCACGTCCAGTGACGAGCCGGACCGCAGGCAGGTGATGTTCAGCAGGGGTGATGACGGGTCGCTGCATTTCTTCGACCTGAACCAGCAGGAGACACAGAGGTATTTCGGCAGGCTTGCCGAGAACGAACTTGTCGCGGACATCAAGGCCACGTGGAAGATAAACGACGAGGACAGGCTGCGTTTCGGCCTGACGGCCAAGGACAAGACCAGAAAATTCCGGACCACCAGGTTCTATTATGACATAGACGGACTGGACGGGACCTTCCTTTACGAGGACAGGTTCGGCATGGACAGCTATCTGAACTTTGCCAACATCCAGAGCGGTCTCATAAGCATCACACGTTCACAGTCCAACAGGGACAGGTACGATGCCGGGAGCCTTATCGGCGCAGCCTTCGTGGAGACCGATGTCAGGCTGGCGGACAAGTGGTCGCTCAATGCCGGGCTCCGGTTCGAGGCCAGCCGTCAGAGTGTGGACTACAACGATGATGTAGAGGACCTTACAAGAAACCTTGATGCCTTTGACCTCTTTCCGGCGATAAACCTCAAATACGACTTTACGGACAGGAGCATGTTCAGGCTCTCCCTCTCCCGGACCGTCACCAGGCCTTCGTTCGTGGAAATGGCCCCGTTCCTGTACCAGGAGAGCTTCGGAGGCGCGCAGGTCCGCGGTAATGACGAACTGCAGAACGGGTACAACTACAATGTGGACCTGAAATACGAGTTCTTCGCAAGGGAGAATACCGACATGTTCGCCGTAACGGCATATTTCAAATACCTTGACAACCCTATCGAGCGTACCCAGAGGCTTTCGGGCGGCGCCACCGAGCATTCCTTCCAGAATGCGGACAACGGTGTGGCTGCGGGTCTTGAGGCGGAGTTCCGCAAGCAGATAGTCAGGGACCTTGTATTCAATGCCAACGCATCGTACATGTACACCAATGTGATCCTTCCGGAGGGCGGTGTCTATACCAACCCGCAGAGGTCCCTCCAGGGGGCATCCCCGTACCTCGCCAACGCTGACCTTACCTACACCCCTGAATTCAGGAACGGTGACGGCCTCAACCTCAGCATCCTCTACAGCCTGCAGGGACCGAGGATCCACGCCGTGGGCATAATGGGGCTCGGGGACGTGAAGCAGATGCCGGTGCATACGCTCGATTTTGCAGGGTCGTACAGGTTCAATGAGCATTTTACCGTAAGCCTTTCCTTCAAGAACATGCTCAATTCCACCATAAGGTTCAGGCAGGAGATACCTGATGCGGGAAGGACGGTGGACGTCGAGCAGTGGAGGACGGGCCCGGGATTCGAGATAGGATTCAGCTATTCATTGTGATTCCGGCACAGGGCCTTCCCGCCGCAGCTGCGCGGCACGGAACACGGCACAGGTAACAAAACAGAAACAACACCAAATTTTTAAGTATGAAAACAGTAAAATTCTTCTTGTCAGCATTGGCTGCACTGTGCATGGCGGCATTGGCCTCATGCCAGAAAGATGACGACTCTTCAGATCCTGTAGAGGATATCGAATTCACCTCCGGGGCGACTCTTGGAGGACGCTACAATGACAATATCACCCTCCGTGCCGGAGAATACACCCTTACTTCCAGCCTCCAGATAGAGGCTCCCGGCTCGCTCACGATAGAAGCCGGCACGACTATTACGGCCGCCGCCAACGACAACATTATCTACATCCTCATCGAGCAGGGTGCACAGATAAACGCAAGCGGTACTGCCTCTTCTCCTATCGTCATGACCTCGGAGGAGCAGAAGGCGGGAGCATGGGGCGGGCTCCATATCTGCGGACGCGCCCACACGAATGCCGGCAGCGGAAGCTCCGAGATCGGCAACGCTTCCTATGGCGGGGATGTTGAGGACGACAATTCCGGGACAATCGAATATGTGGAGATCAGGAATTCAGGCTATGCCCTCGACTCAGAGCATGAGGCAAACGGCATATCGCTTTACGGCGTCGGAAGCGGCACTACGATTTCCAACGTATATGTCGTCAATGGCAGCGATGACGGAATCGAGTTCTTCGGCGGCTCCGTGAATATCGACCACTGCATCGTGGAGGACTGCACGGATGACTCTTTCGACTGGACGGAAGGCTGGAACGGAACGGCAGAATATATAGTGGCATACCAGACCGTTGACGGGTGCGACTGCCTTATGGAGTGCGACAACAACGGTGACGATGCGTCAGCCGAGCCTGTTTCGGACCCTACCATAAGATACGCAACTTTCGTGGGAATGGATGCTACTGACAAGACTGTCGGCATCAAGTTCCGCGCCGGCACATTCGTAAATATGAGCTATGCCCTCGTCTGCGGTAAGACAACTCCTATAACCCTTGAAACAACCCAGACTTCCGATTCTTTCGCGGACGGGGACTCATCTATCAGCAGTTCCGTCATAGCCGGGGAGCTTTCCAACCTGGTTTCCGGCGGCACGTATGACAATGACGCCTTCGTCGCAGCCGGCAACCGGAACGACGACACCATCGCCTCCATCCTTGATGGTTTTGTAGGCACAGTCAACGGTGCCGGCGCAGTGTCCTCATCCGACGACTGGACTGCCTGGACAAGATAGGCGGATTCCGGCTCTGTAAAAACGTGGCGGGACATACAGCAGTTTCCCATGAACAAGGAGGGTGGCCGTTCGGGCCGCCCTCCAAACGTATTCCCATGAAAGAAGGGTCCCGTCCGGGGACAGTTTTTTGCTGCAGATAATGATAATCTCCTAAAATTTACTACTTTTGCCACCGGAAAAACAGAAGCGCTTATGGAAGAAGTAAATAAAGAGTCCTCAGAGAGCAAGAACCTCAATTTCCTCGAGGAAATCATAGAGTCTGACCTCGCGTCAGGGAAATGCAGCAGCGTAATGACGCGGTTCCCTCCGGAGCCTAACGGATACCTCCACATAGGGCATGCGAAAAGTATCTGCCTGAATTTCGGCCTTGCGAAGAAATACGGCGGAAAGACCAACCTCCGTTTCGATGACACGAACCCGGTCAAGGAGGACACGGAATACGTCGACTCTATCAAGGAGGACATCAGGTGGCTCGGTTTCGAATGGGAGAACGAGAGATACGCCTCCGATTACTTTGACCAGCTGTATGAATGGGCCGAGGAGCTGATAAAGAAGGGGCTGGCCTATGTAGACGACCAGACCCAGGAGGAGATCCGCGCCGGACGCGGTACGGTGCAGACACCGGGTGTCGACAGCCCTTACCGCAACCGTTCCGTCGAGGAGAACCTGACTCTTTTCCGTGAGATGAAGGCCGGAAAATATGCCGACGGGGAGAAGGTCCTCAGGGCGAAGATAGACATGGCCCATCCGAACATGCTTTTCCGCGACCCTCTGATGTACAGGATTATACATGCTCACCATCATCGTACAGGCGACAAATGGTGCATATATCCGATGTACGACTATGCACATGGCCAGTGCGACAGCATAGAACATATAACACATTCGATATGCACCCTCGAGTTCGATGTGCACAGGCCTCTGTATGACTGGTTCATAGAGAAGCTGGGCATATTCCCTTCACACCAGTATGAGTTTGCGAGGCTGAACCTTACCTATACGGTCATGAGCAAGCGCAAGCTTCTGGAGCTTGTGAAGAACCATTTCGTGAGCGGGTGGGATGACCCGCGCATGCCGACCATCTGCGGCATCAGGAGGAGGGGCTATACTCCGGAGAGCATCCGCATGTTCGCAGAAAAGGTAGGGGTGGCCAAGCGTGAGCAGCTGATTGACCTCCAGCTCCTGGAGTGGTGCGCCCGCCAGGACCTGAACGAGCGTTCGAACCGTTATATGGTGGTCCAGGATCCGGTGAAACTGACTGTGACGAACTGGGAGCCGGGCAAGGTGGAGTGGTTTGACGCGCCTCTGAATCCGGCTGACCCTGAGGGCCCGTCGCGCAAGGTTCCATTCACCGGCGAGGTATATATCGAGAGGGCCGACTTCATGGAGGAGCCTCCGAAGAAATATTTCCGCCTGAAGCCTGACGGGGAGGTGCGACTGAAATACACCTATATAGTGAAATGCCAGGAAGTGATAAAGGACGCGGACGGGAACATCACCGAGATCCGCTGTACATACGACCCGACATCGAAGCCGGGCGCAGGGGAGTGGCGTTCTGTCAAAGGCACCATACATTGGGTTTCCGTCATGCATGCCCGCGAACTTGAACTCAGGATATACGACAAGCTGTTCACAGAGCCGCAGATGGGCTCCATCCCGGAGGGCAGGGACTACAAGGAGTATCTCAATCCTGACTCCCTCGTAATCGGGAAAGGCTATGCGGAGCCGGCGCTCCTGGAGGACGCATCCGGCATAGCCGTGCAGTTCGAGCGTGTCGGGTACTTCTTCAAGGACCCGGATTCTGCACCGGGGCATCCGGTATTCAACAAGACCGTGTCACTGAAGGATTCTTTCAAGTTCTGACCTGCCGGGGAAAACTATGTTCGGACGATTTTTCATGAAGGACCGCCGCAGGCGGATGTCGATGCGGGTCAAGCTGTCGCTCGGGCTGGGGGCCATAGCTGCCATACTGCTGCTTTCCAGTGTTATTTCAGTCCTGGAATACAGGAGGATGAGCAACTATGTCTCCGACCTTATAGCCGCCGACATCAACAGCATCAACAAGACGCAGAGGCTCTCGTCCGTGTGTGAGGAATACAACCTCAAGATACTGGCCGCGATAGGGGTCGAGGATTCCCTGTTTATCCTTCCGTCTTTCGACAGCGTGGCATTCCTTACGGAGTACAATGCGCTCCGCTCCTCGTTCAGTTCCCCGCAGACCATTGCGGCGGCTGATTCCGTCATAAGCTCCTATTCGGCCTACATGCGCACTTCTCTCAGCCTCGGGCGTGTCATGAGGTCCGACTTCATAGATTCTAGGCAGTGGTTCTTCGGGAAGCTGCAGCCGGACTTCCAGAAGTTCAGGCAGTCGACAGAAAACCTCAACGGCCTTATCTACAAGGACCTGAAGGAAAATTCAGAGACTTTCCAGGCTGGCTTTTACAGGAGCATAATGCCTGGAATCGTTTCGGTGGGTGTCGGTCTACTGCTGGTCGTGCTGCTGATGTTCTTCATAATGTCCTACTATGTCAATCCAATCTGCCGGATGGAGGACGGTATTGACAATTATTTGAAATTCAATAAGAAATATACCTGTACAGTTGACGGGGACGATGAGCTGGTCGCGATAAACAACGGGGTTTCCGAGATTGTTGAGGAAAATATGGAGTTGAAGAAAAGGCTTGCGAAACTGAGGGAGGAGAGGGAAAGGCTCATCGAATCTTCGGAAAACCGCAATTGACGCCCCTCTGGAAATGAACGTAAAGGTAATATCCACCAATGTTGGCAGGGCACTTCTGGTAAGTGCCTTGTTTATGTTCATTTCCATGCTCATCTCCATCTGTGACGGGATGGATTCGGCCTTTGCCCCGCTTTCCATAAGCTTTATAATCACGTTCATTACCGGAATCTTCCCTTTTATTTTCGTCAGGAAGTCCGAGTCCATATCCATCCAGGATGGATTCATGATCATTGTCCTGTCGTGGATACTGTCATTCCTGTTCGGTATGCTGCCTTATGTGATGTGGGGCGGGGAGTTCTCACTTGTGAACGCTCTGTTCGAGAGCGTGTCCGGCTATACTACGACCGGCTCTACCATTCTGACGGATATCGAGGCCCTGCCGAAGAGCCTGCTTTTCTGGCGGTCATCCACTCATTTCATCGGAGGCCTGGGTGTGGTGGTCTTTCTGCTGCTGATCATGCCTAACGCAAGTCCTTTCCGGTTGAGGCTCACCAATATAGAGCTTTCATCGCTTTCCAAGGAAGGGTACAGGACCCGTTCCGTGAAGACAGTGTACATAACGGTTCTGGTGTATGTCGGGCTGGTCGTGTGCGAGACTCTCATGCTGATGCTTGCGGGCATGTCGTTCTTCGATGCCATAAACCATTCGTTCAGCACGGTTGCCACAGGTGGGTTCAGTACCAGGAACACTTCCATATCGTATTATGACTCTACGGCCATCAACCTGATAGTGATGTTGTTCATGGTGATTTCGAGCCTTCATTTCGGACTGCTCTTCACTGTATTTGCGACCAGGTCGCTAAAGCCGCTGAAAAGTCCGGTCGTCAAGTTCTTCCTCACCTCCATCCTCGTGATGACGGTCCTTGTGACCCTGTCCCTTAAATTCCAGGGAGGTTACGGGTCCTGGGGAAAGGCCCTGATGGATGCTTCGTTCCAGGTATGCAGCTATACTTCGACTACAGGTTTCGGCTCTGCGGACAATTCGGGGTGGCCGCTGTTTTCTCTGCTTGTGCTCGCATACGGGCTGTTCCAGTGCGGGTGCTCGGGATCCACTGCCGGCGGTGTGAAGGCGGACAGGATGTACATAGCCATGAAGGCTGTGGTCTGCCAGGTCCGCAAGAAACTGCATCCTTCTTCATCAGTGCTGCAGATACGGCTGGGGAACCATCTGGTGAATGATGATGTCGCCCTGCCTGTCATACTTTATATCGTGCTGTATTCGGCCTTGATAGCGATTTCTATCATATTGCTCGTATTATGCGGTGTAGAGCCTGTGGAAGCGTTTTCCGGAGCCCTTTCATCAATGGGCAATGCCGGGGCCGCTATGGGTGACCTGGGTTCTCTCGGGAGCTATGCCGCCCAGCCGGCGGTCGCCAAGCTGATATATTCCATGGACATGTTTCTGGGACGTGTGGAGATATATCCGGTAATAGTGATATTCTACCTGATTTTCAAGAGGGGGAAATGATGGGATACTCGGCGTTCCTTTATGACAGGTTTATTTCCGCTCTCGGCTTTGCCCCTACTTCCTGTCAGGACAATCTCCTCAGGTCCGTATCCGGGTTCCTCGCATCTGATGACGGGGACATCCTGGTGGTAAACGGGTATGCCGGTACAGGAAAGACCACGGCAATCGCGTCTGTCATAAGGACCATGCATGAATACCGCCGCCAATGTATACTGCTTGCCCCTACAGGCCGTGCGGCCAAAGTCCTTTCCGGCTATGCCGGCCAGCCGGCATATACGATACACAAGCATATCTACAGGCAGAAGTCCGTGGGAGGGGACGGCTTCGGACAGTTCTCTCTGGCCCCGAACAAGTCCAAAGAGGCCCTGTTCATCGTAGACGAGGTGTCCCTGATCGGTGTGGAGGCATCCCAGAGCCAGTCATCGCAGCTTTTCGGCTCGGGGAATCTTCTGGAGGACCTGGTCTCGTTTGTGCGTAACGGACTGGACTGTAAACTGATACTTATAGGGGACTCCGCACAGCTTCCTCCTGTGGGGCTGGACTGCAGCCCTGCCCTTTCCAGGGATTACATGTCCATGGTGGGAGGGGTCTCTTTTGTGGAGCTCACTACAGTGGTGAGGCAGCAAAAGGAGTCCGGTATCCTGTACAATGCCACAGTTGTCCGGCACCGTATCTCGGCCCTCGAAGAAAGTTTCGGGGATGACCCCGGTGAACTTAAGATGAGGGTCTCCGGCTTTGATGATGTGGAGCGTATCACTGGAGGGGACCTTATAGAGAAGATTTCGGATGCATATGCCCGGTACGGTGAGGACGAAGTCATTGTCCTGTGCAGGTCGAACAAGAGGGCCATCAGGTACAATGCAGGCATCCGCTCCACCGTCCAGTTCAAGGAGGAGCGCCTGGTACGGGACGACAAGCTGATGATTGTAAAGAACTGCTACCAGTTCCTGGAGGGCATCCAGGGCATGGACTACATAGCCAACGGTGATATAGTCAAGCTCCTGAAAATATCGAGATACGAGGAGCGCTACGGGCTGCATTTCGCCCAGGCGAGGCTTTCCTTCCCTGACTACGGGGACCAGGAGATTACGGCGGAAGTGATTCTCGACACCCTCGATGCTGAGAGCGCGGCCCTTACATACGAGCAGCAGAACAGGCTGTACCTCGGGGTGGATGCTGACTATTCTCATATCACATCGAAGAAGAAGCGTTACGAGGCCGTCCGCGAGGACAGGTACTACAACGCCCTGCAGCTCAAGTACGCCAATGCGATTACCTGCCACAAGTCCCAGGGAGGACAGTGGAAATGTGTCTTCATCGACAATCCGTTCTGGCAGGACGACCTCCTCCCGGATGACCTGAAATGGCTCTACACTGCCATCACCCGAGGTGTGGATAAAGTATATTTCGTCAACTTCAGGGACGAATTCTTTGAATGATGGCAGAGGCTTTGTCATTTAGGGCAGATGCCTTATTGTTTCGGAAGGAGGCAGCGCTCCCATTGTCATTTCGAACGGAGGCTGTAAGCCGGAGCCGGGAAATCTGTCACGCAGTGACTGGGGGTGGACCTACGGGGTTATAAATGATAAAACATTGATTTTTAGGATAATATTATTAAACATAAATTCGTCGGACTGACGTTAAAACTGATATATGAACAGACCTGCAATATTGTCTTTGGCCATATCGGCCCTGTCATTGGCCTGCGGCCATAATTCCTATGCAGTGGAAGGACCGGATGAATTCATGAAAGTCCCTTCCTCATGGAAATGGATTTCCGATAAAGAGGTAATCTTTTCGTATGACGGGACTTACACCGACTCCCTAGCTTTCTCGGTGAATGCCCGCAACGGGAAACGGAAAACGGGCGTGTCGGCTCCGGAAAAGTATGCCGGATTCCCGGTAAATCCGGAAGGGGCGGTCAACCTTACATATTCGCCAGACTCCACGAAACTTGCTTTTACGCGTGACAATGACCTGTATGTCATGGATATAGCTTCGCAGAGGGAGATGCGTCTGACATTCGACGGCACTGACCTGATACTCAACGGGTATGCCTCGTGGGTGTATTACGAGGAGATTCTCGGGCGTCCTTCGAAGTACAAGGCCTTCTGGTGGTCCCCTGACAGCAGGAAGATAGGTTTCTACCGGTTTGACAATACTCAGGTGCCTCTCTTCCCGATCTATTCCCCGTTCGGACAGGACGGCAGACTGAACAACACCCGTTATCCGAAAGCGGGGGAGAGGAATCCCGAGGTGAGGATCGGTATCGTGGATATATCTGGCCTTTTCTCCCTGTCGGATGGAGGCATGGTACTGGCCGGCCCTTCAGGAGTAGTCACGGACGATGCATGTCCGGCTCCTGAAATCGTCTGGGCGGACTTCGACCCGACGGAGGACCAGTATTTCGGGATACCGTTCTGGGGGGCTGACAGCAAGGAGTTCTATATCGCCAGGATGCCGCGTATCCAGAACACTCTCGACCTTTATGCAGTGAATGCTTCAGACGGTTCCAGAAGGCAGGTCTATCATGAGCAGTACAAGACATGGATAGACTGGATCAATGCGGTGTATTTCACTGAAAGCGGCTTTTACATGGCCCGCCGTTTCGAGACCGGCTGGGAGCAGGTCTATTTTCTTTCATACGACGGGAAGACGCTTCTCCGCCTTACGGACGGGCAGAACTGGGGGATAAGCATACTGAAAGTGGACGAGGAGCGCGGGGAGCTCTACTTCACTGCCCGCAGGGACTCCCGGGTGCGTGAGACTCTGTACAGGCTCGCGCTCGGGAAAGGCTTCCCTGAGGAGGCCGGGGCTGTGACGGATACTCCGGCGGGAGCCGCCGGGGAATACGTTTGCGCTGTGGAGGCCCTCACTGATCCGGCGTACAGTGTTGCCGGAGTGAAATTCTCTCCGGACGGCAGATATTTCGCCGCATCGTATTCCAACTATACCACCCCTGTCAGGGTGGCTGTATTCGATACAGGCAGGAAAGAGTCCGTCATGACCGACCCTTCAGCTGACGGATACCCGGTTTTCCCTGTTCAGGAGAATATGCCTCAGGTGTGCCCTGCGGCTCCGGTCCAGGTCTCTGTGTGCAGGCATGAAGTGGTGGCTGACATGGCATACGAAGGGTATTCCCCTGGGGATTATGCGCTTCCTCAGCTGATATGGCTCACTGCAGAGGACGGACAGAGGATCCCGGCCGCGATAGTGTACCCGAAGGATTTCGACCCTTCACGGAAATATCCTGTCCATATGGACATATACGGCGGACCTGACACTCCGATGGTACGCGACCGCTGGTCTACTCCGTCTGAAAACAACCAGTGGTGGTCCCGTAACGGCATCATAGAGATCACAGCCGACTGCAGGGCCGCGGGGCATAACGGACGCGCCGGTACTGACCTGATATACAAGAACCTTACGGAGGTCCCTGTGCGGGATTTCATCGCATGGGCGGAATATCTCCAGTCCCTGCCTTATGTCCAGGCCGACAAGATAGGTGTGGAGGGCTTCTCGTTCGGGGGTACCATGACCTCCATGCTCCTCTTCCGTGCCCCGGAGCAGTTCCACTACGGCATCGCCGGAGGCGGTGTCTATGACTGGCGGCTGTATGACTCCCACTACACGGAGCGCTACATGGAGACTCCGCAGACCAACCCTGACGGGTACAAGGCGGCCTCCACCCTGGAGTATGTCCAGGGCTATCCTGTATCAGCCTCTGGGGCTGCGGACGGTTCCGCAGAGCCTGTCATGCTGAAGCTCACACACGGCACCGGGGATGACAATGTCCATTTCCAGAACACCCTGCAGCTGATCGACGTCCTGCAGAAAGGCTGCAAGAGGTTCGACTTCATGATATATCCGGACGGCATGCACGGCTACCGTGGCTATCAGCAGACGCACTTCACCGCAGAGAACCGCGCGTTCTGGCTGAAGTATCTGAAGGGGGAATGAATGCGGACCGCTGCCGCCGGGCTGGTCAGCTCGGCCTGCGGAACTCCATAGGGGTGCTGCCTGTGAGTTTCTTGAACAGGCGGCTGAAGTGCTGGGAGTACTGGAAACCGAGCTCGTAGGCTATCTGGCTGACTGTCTTGTCGCTGCCGAGCATCTTGTCTTTGGCCAGGCCGATGATCTTGTCCTGGATATGCTCCTGGGCTGTCTTCCCGGATTCCTTTTTTATCAGGTCTCCGAAATAGTTCGGGGAAAGGCAGACCTTGTCCGCAAAGTACTTTACTGTAGGGAGGCCTTCCGCTTCCGCTATGCCGCTTTCGAAATACTGGTCCAGGAGTTCGTCGAAACGTATGAGGATACCCTGGTTGGCATCGCTGCGGGTGATGAACTGCCTGTCATAGAACCTCATGCAATAGTCAAGCAGTAGTTCTATGTTCATGGAAATCAGTCTTTTGCTGTGCTTGTCGACAGGACGGCTGATTTCCATCTCGATTTTCTTGAGGCAGTCTTTGAACAGGTGTTTCTCGTCCTCGGAGAGGTGCAGGGCCTCAGTGGAATTGTAGGAGAAGAACGAATACCTGCGTATGTCTTTACCGAGATCCGTCCCCCTGATAAGGTCTGGATGGAAAAGCAGTCCCAGAGCATCCAGTTTCGTGATGCTCGGATCCCTGTGCACGCTCACCACCTGCCCCGGCGCAAAACTGGTGATGGTCCCTTCCTGGTAGTCATACGGCTGCCTTCCGTATGTGATGTCCCCGCATTTGACCTGCTTGAGGAACAGTGCGTAGACCCCGTAGTTGATGGTGCATTCCAGGGGGATGTTCTGTCTTGCCTTGCTCAGGTCCGCTATCGTCACCAGCGGGTGCAGTGTCTTGAGCCCGTAGAGCTTGTTGTACTGGTCTACAGTCTCGATTTTTATGATGCCGTTTTCCATGTCTCTGGTAGTTTGCATGCAAATGTATGAAATTTGCCCTGTATGTGTATCCGCATGGAGTCAGAAGCGGTAAAAACATTACAAACTTCCGGAATCCGTATACACCAGCCGTTTCTCTTTCCGGTAGAACGACGCCACCGGCAGCAGCGCTATGATGTATCCTATGAGGGCTACGCCTGCGGCGGCCGCAAGGATGTCCTTCCATGACAGGATTACCGGGTAGGCCTGGACTGTGAAGTTCCCGGGCATCTTTATCAGACCGAAATGCTGCTGCACCAGGGCGAAGGCAATCCCTATGGCGAGCCCGGCGGCCAGGCCGAGCAGGGAGATCATCCACCCTTCAAGCACGAATACCTGCCTGAGCATCCTGTCCTGCGCCCCCATGCTCCTGAGGGTCATTATATCCCCGCGCTTTTCGATGATGAGCATTGACAGGGAGCCGAAGATGTTGAATGCAATTATTATGATGATGAACACCAGTATCAGGTAGATGGAAAGCTTTTCGTACCTCATCATCTTGTAGAGGGTCTCGTTCTGCTGGAAACGGTCGCTGACACGGAAACCGTCCCCGAGCCTGACGGAGATTTCTTTCTGAAGCCGCCGGAGCTCGCTCTGCGGACATCCCTCCGCCAGCCTTATCTCCACTCCGGAGGCCACATCCCCCTCATATTCCAGAAGCTCCTGCATGGCCTCTATTGGGAGGATGATGTATTTGCTGTCTATTTCATTGTTTATGTTGAATATACCTGACGGATATACCTTTATGGATTCAAGCGAGGCCGCCGGGTTGCTCAGCGATATGCTCCGTGTCCTGGACGGGTAGTATATCTCGATCGGGGCCACGAATCTCGGGCTGATTCCCATTTCGTATGCGAGCCCGGCCCCGACACATGCCAGGCGGACATCCCCGCGGTGCAGGTTGAACGTGCCTTCCTTCAGGTGGCCGCGCAGCGGCGACTCCTGCTCGTAGATCACGTCCACCCCCTTGGCTACGGCAAGCCCCTGGTGCCCGTCATAGTCGATGAACACATTCTCCTCCAGCACGCAGCACATGTTCATGACCGACTCCTGGTCGTATATCCAGTCATAGGCGTTCCCCTGCGGGACGAATGTCTTCCCCTCCGCCGGGGTGATAAGAAGGTCGGGTTCGACATTGCTGAGCATGCTCTTGACCAGCGAGTCGAACCCGTTATAGATTGAAAGTATTATTATCAGTGCCGCCGTCCCTATGGCCATGCCGATGGCGCTTATCGCCGAGATGATGTTTATCACATTGTGTGACTTCTTGGCGAAAAGGTATCTCCGTGCTATGAAAAACGGAAGGTTCATCTATCTGGCCATATCCTTCATCGGTGTCACTGCTGCGGTGCGTCACTTCTTCAGGAGCTCCTCGATATGGGCTACATAGTCAAGCGAACTGTCGAGGAAGAAGACCAGCTCCGGGACGATCCTCAGCTGCCTGGCCACCCTGCCGCCCAGTTCTCCCCTGAGGGCTTTCGTGTTCTCCTCCAGCAGCCCCATCACCTTTCCGGCCTTTTCCGACGGGAAGATGCTGACGTACACCTTGGCCACGGACAGGTCAGGGCTGACCCTCACACCGCTTACGGTGACCATGGCACCGTCGAACGCCGCCATCCCCTTGCTGCGGATTATCTCCGCCATGTCCTTCTGCAGCTCCTTCGCTACCTTCAGCTGTCTTGTAGATTCCGTGCGCTCCATCAGATGACCTTGATTATGAAATAGTTCTTCTTTCCTTTCTGGGCGAGGATGTATTTGCCGTTGAGGACGGATTCCTGCCCGATCATGGCATTTATGTCAGAGACTTTCTCCTTGTTTATGCTCACCCCGTTTGACTGGACCATCTTGCGGCACTCTCCCTTGGAAGGGAACACCTGTGTCTCTACGGCCAGCAGGTCGAGGATGTTCACAGGGAGCCTGTCTGCAGCCACCTCGAAAGTAGGCACTCCGTCGAACACCTGCAGGAATGTCTTCTCGTCAAGGTTGTGAAGGGTCTCCGATGTCGCATTGCCGAAAAGCACCTCCGAGGCGGACACGGCGTTGTCATACTCCGCCTGCCCGTGCACCATGACGGTTATCTCCCTGGCAAGGAGCTTCTGCAGCGACCTCAGGTGAGGGGCTTCGGCGTGTTTG
This sequence comes from uncultured Bacteroidales bacterium, assembly GCA_944326305.1. Taxonomy (GTDB): domain Bacteria; phylum Bacteroidota; class Bacteroidia; order Bacteroidales; family UBA932; genus Cryptobacteroides. The sequence goes on along the minus strand of CALVDL010000005.1, from coordinate 61,496 downwards.
GTTATGGCTTCCTCTATCTCCTCGCGGCTGAGCATCGTGAATATCTTGATGTACCTTGCGGCGTCTTCGTCCGATACGTTCAGCCAGAACTGGTAGAACTGGTAAGGTGACGTCCTCTCCGGGTCGAGCCAGATGTTGCCTTTCTCGGTCTTTCCGAACTTCCCTCCGTCGGCCTTGGTTATGAGAGGGCAGGTGAGGGCGAATGCCTCCTTGCCCAGTTTCCTGCGGATAAGCTCCGCTCCTGTGGTGATGTTACCCCACTGGTCGCTTCCTCCCATCTGCAGGGTGCAGCCTTTATGCTCGTAGAGCCAGAGGTAGTCGTAACCCTGGAGAAGCTGGTATGTGAACTCTGTGAAGGACATGCCCTCGCGCGATTCAGACGAAAGGCGTTTCTTTACAGAGTCCTTGGCCATCATATAGTTGACAGTGATATGCTTTCCTATGTCGCGGGCGAAGTTGATGAAGCTGTAGTCCTTCATCCAGTCGTAGTTGTTCACCAGCTCGGCCTTGTTGGGCGCATCGGACTCGAAGTCCAGGAACCTGGAGAGCTGCTTCTTGATGCAGGCGACATTGTGCGCAAGGGTCTCTTCGTCCAGGAGATTCCTTTCCTGAGATTTCATTGAAGGGTCCCCGATCATGCCTGTGGCACCTCCGACAAGAGCGAAAGGCTTATGTCCGCAGTTCTGGAAATGCTTGAGTATCATGACGCTCACCAGATGTCCGATATGCAGGGAGTCTGCTGTCGGGTCAATCCCGACGTATGCTGCCGTCGGCCCTTCCATAAGTTTTTCTTCAGTTCCAGGCATGATGTCCTGTATCATGCCCCTCCATTTGAGTTCTTCAACAAAATTCTTCATCGGATGATGTTTCCTGTTATATTGTTATAATGTTTTTCTTTTCATTTCCGCCATTCCCGGGACGGCATTCCCTCCCGCTCCATGACAACCTGCAAAGGTAAACAAAAATATCGTATATAAACCCAATGTTAAATTGAAGAAATATTCTTAAATTTGCCGCGCCTGCAGAGTTGCCTGCAGTATTGTATGGAAAGAATTGAACTTATTTAAGATAATACAATTATGAGAAAGAAAATCGTTGCCGGAAACTGGAAGATGAACACTACGGTTCCAGAAGGCGTTGAACTTGCAAAAGAAGTGGTTGCCAAGGTTTCAGAGGTGCCAGCTGACGTGAAGCTCGTCATCGCTCCTCCGTTCACCCATCTGTATCCTGTCGCCGAGGTGGTCAAGGGTACGGCTGTAGGCCTGTCAGCCCAGAACTGCGCAGACAAGGAGAAGGGCGCATATACCGGAGAGGTGTCTGTGAAGATGCTCTCTTCTGTAGGATGCGGATACACTATCCTCGGGCATTCCGAGAGAAGGCAGTACTATGGCGAGACTGACGCCAAGCTCGTAGAGAAAGTGAAACTCGCTATCGCTGAAGGGCTTTCGCCTATCTTCTGCGTGGGAGAGAACCTTGAGGAGCGTGAGGCAGGACGTCATTTCGACGTGGTTTCAGAGCAGGTGAAGAATGTGCTCTACACCCTTTCAGCCGAGGAGATGGCCAAGGTGGTCGTAGCTTATGAGCCTGTATGGGCCATCGGTACCGGCAAGACCGCCACTGCAGAGCAGGCACAGGAGATTCATGCATGCATCCGCAAGGTGCTTGCCGAGAAGTTCGGGGCCCTCGCCGAGGAGATCACCATCCTCTACGGCGGAAGCTGCAAGCCTTCCAATGCAAAGGAGCTGTTCGCATGTCCTGACATCGACGGCGGCCTTATCGGAGGCGCTGCCCTGAAGGCTGATGACTTCATCGCCATCGCGCAGTCATACTAGTCTTTCGCAACAGCTATTGAAAAAGACGGCGTGCCATAATTGCAAACTGCTGCGTTGTTTTCGGAGTCTGGGCTAAGTCATTTACGTCAGTAAACTCCTGTCGCCCTTATCCTCAATGCCTTGCATTTTGCTGATTCTTATACATCCTAAAAGGGGGGCTGTGTCAAACATTCATTTTGACACAGCCCCCTTTTAATTCCATACGGGTTTCTGCCTATTCCATATCGTGGCAGAACCAGTCTCCATCCAGCGGTATCCTGTTGCCGTCCCCGTCCACAAGACAGAGGTCCACACGGCCTCCGTTGTAGTCGAAGTAGCGCAGTTCAAGAGGATGCAGGCCTGCCGACAGTGCCGCCTGGCCTGTCTTTTCAAGCAGGGTATGCTCACCGTCATTGTCTATGACCAGCCTGTTGTCTATGCGCAGCAGGCTTCCGTCGTTGGATGCAAGCGCGAACGTGTAGATGCCGTCCTCAGGGGCACGGAAATATCCCCTGAAGATGATGCCTGTAGCCCTGCGGCCCTTGGCCTGCTGTGGGAACTGTACTGAATCTACAGTACAGCTGCCTGACGGGGCCATGCCGCCGACCGCATCGCATCCAGGGAAACGCTTGAAGTACCATTCCGCCTGCAGTCCGCTCTCTGTCCTGTCCACTTCCACAGGGGATGCATACCCGCATTTGTCATAGCATATCCTTACCCAGTCTCCTGTGCGTCCGTCCTGGTGGAATGCCCTGACCGTCAGGACCGCATCGTCATAGAATGTGATCGGGCCGGTGTAGACCGGAGACTCTTTTACAGGGATGCTCCCGTCGAGGGTATACCTCAGGACGGCATTCGGCAGTGGACATGTCACCGTCGAACTGATGGAGTCGGTAAAGACGCAGAATTCATGGAAATTCTCGAGTGACGGTATCCTGTAGTTGATGCCTTCCTCATCGAGTCTTTCGCAGTACCGGTACAGCCTCGGCCTGAGGGACTCGAAACTTACTGTCCCCGGTTCGCACCATCCTTTTTCCGCTACTATGAGCAGGCGCGGGTAGAACATGTATTCGGCACGTGACCATGATGGTACCCTTTCAGCCCATACATTGCCCTGCACTCCCAGTACATGCTGTTTCTGGGCGGCGGACAGGGAATCAGGGAGCATGTCGTAATTGCTGGTGCGTTCAAGCGAGCCTGAATCTTCTTCCAGGGAAAAATAGAACCATGACTGCGGGCAGAGGATTACATCGCATCCCAGGGCAGTGGCCTCGTTCACTGAATCAGGCATCCATGGCCGCCACCACATTATCGTAGTGGACGGTGTTACTTCCCCCTGGAGCAGCTCGTCCCAGCCGATCATGCTTTTCCCGTTGGCCTCGAAGAACTCCTGCATGCGGTGGGTGAACCAGGCCTGCAGCGCATGGCCGTCGGCGAGCCCTTCCTTTTTCATCCTCGCCTGGCACAGCGGGCAGCGGTTCCAGTTGGTCATGTTGACCTCATCGCCCCCGATGTGTACGTATTTGTACGGGAACAGGGCAAACACTTCCTTCCATATGTCCTCGCAGAACTCCAGTACTTCATCCTTTCCCAGGCACAATGGCGAGGAGAAAGCCTCCGATGTCCAAGTCTCGGGTTTGAAGCAGGTCATCTGGGGGTAATATTCTATGGCCTGCAGGAAATGTCCTGGCATATCGATCTCCGGAATCACGTCTATGCCTCTTGCCGCAGCGTAGGAGACCACTTCACGTATGTCCTCCTGGGTGTAGAAACCGCCGTACAGCGTATCGGCACCATTGATGCGAAGGTTCTTTTCCGGTATCAGGTAGTCATCGTTGAGCTGCTGCTCCGCACGTTCCATGCAGATCCTGTCGTGTTTGTTGAAGTGGCGCCATCCGCCTTTCTCTGTCAGGTCAGGGTATTTCTTTATTTCGATTCTCCATCCCTGGTCATCGGTGAGGTGCCAGTGGAATTTGTTCAGCTTCAGGACAGCCATCTGGTCGAGCATCCTGAATATCTCGCCTTTGTCGAAAAAATGCCTGCTGACATCTAGCATGGCGCCTCTCCAGCCGAATGCCGGCCTGTCGGAGACCTTTACGCAGGGCACTTCCGCTTTTCCTCCGGCCCCGGCGGGCAGGAGCTGCCTCAGGGTGGCGATGCCGTTCACAACTCCGCGGCAGGACCCTCCGCTGATCCGGATTCCGGAGCGCCTTACATCGAGGGTGTATTCTTCAGTCTCCATGGCAGGGTCGATGGCAAGGACGACATCCCCGGAAGTCCCTTCCGATATTGATGCATCCGTATACTTTGCGAGGGCTTCCGTCAGATATCCGGCCTGCGGGGCCAGTTCCCGGGAAGCGACAGCAATCTCAAGACCCTCAGGCATGGTAAAGAAACCTGCCTGATAGTCTATTTCACAAGGCTGCGGGATCAGGGCCGCCCTTTCCTCCGCAGCGGGGCCGGTGCAGGCGCATAGTGCTGCGGCTGCAATAAAAACAGCTGTAATTGTCCTTTTCATCAGTCAATTCTTGAATGTCAAAAAAGGGGCAGGATACCGTTTCCCGGTATGTGCCCCATATTGATTGTTATTCTTCCATGTGCGTGAAGTCCTCAACCCATTCGAGCCCGGTCGCCGGACCGTAATTTACTTTCCAGTTGGTTAGTGACAGGTCTCCAGCATCGGAGTATTCACACATGCCTGTATGTCCGTTGCCAGTAGCATCATTGAATGTATAGCCTGACCCCTCATCCATCTTCCAGTATCCGACAAGGCCTTCGCTTTTTGGATCCACACTATTCATGTTGTTGGCAAGCTGGCTCGCCGAGCGGGCGACACTCCATAGCCTTACTTCCCTGAATGAAATCAAGGAGGCACTGTATGCACTGGCAAAGTTCATAGGCTGTGGAAGGAGGGAGAAATAGCTGAATGTTATAGGAGATGCTGCAGCCTGCTTTGAGCCGACATCATTTCCGTTGATATAGAGCCTGGTGGTATTGCCGTCGAATGTTACGGCAATATGCTGCCATACTTTTGCCTCATTGGTCACTGTTGCAATGACTCCTGGTCTTGCAATTGTCATCATGAGAAGCCTGTTGTTCGGGTATTGGTTGTTCTGTAATTCGAACCGCAACGCCATCCTGTTGCCGAGGGCTCCGTTGTCGAGGGCTGCGATCATGAGAGGGTTGGCATTGCAGAATTCAGGGACATACATCATGAATTCGAATGTATATTGTGTGAATTCTACGTTTTCCCCAACATTGAACATGATCCTGTTAAGCTTTTCAAAGTCGCTGCTGGAGACATACTCCGAGTTGAATATAGGTGCAGGCACTGGCTTGACGTAGTTGCACACTATCACATATTCGGAGGTGCTCTCTACTACAGGGATGTTCCCTTCTGAACAACGCAGCTTGACAGGGATGGCATATGTGGCCCCTGATTCTTTCATCTCGTCAGTGTAGGACATTTCCACCATCACAGGCGATGCGGATACCTGCCCTTCACTGATTGAGACGGAGCTGCTTGACAGTGTGAAGGCCTCGTCCGGCATCTGCTGGTATGAGGTGCCGTTCAGTTCATTGTAGCGTACAAGCACATCGGAATCCGTTTCAAAGGTGAAAGCCATGTCTGACTCTGCTTTGCTCCCGAGGCGGGCGGTCAGTGTGGCCTGTGCCGTCGGAGAGTCGTTGTCCGTGCTTAATATCGTGCTCGATGCCCGGTATGCTTCGGCTATGTAGGCTGCATTATCGATAGGTTTCAGTTCTGCATCGTTGCAGCCTGCCGCGGCCGATAATATGCCTGCGGCAGCAAGGCAAAATGTGAAACTTTTAAATATTCTTTTCATTTTCTTTTCCTTTTATTCTTCTGCTGTCTGTCCAAGTCTGTTCATCGCTGTGATGGCCTCACGGTAGTATTTGTAGCAGTCATTGCGGAAATCGTTCTGCATATAGTAGGCTCCGAACCCGCCTTTCCTGAATCCGTTGTCCGGCTCCCATATTGCCATGCCGTACAGTGAATTGACCGTAGTGCCGTCGTCAAGCCTCATCGGGACTCCTCCCTGGCTTGAATAGGCGGTATTCTCGAAATTTTCCGTGACGATAGTTTTGTTGGTAATATTCTCTTCATCAAGGACATCCCCGAAAGCGTCGACCAGGTCTCTCAGTCTCAGGTCAAGGCTTGACTGGGTTGTGCAGACATATGATTGAAGAATGAAATAATCGAAGCAGCCGATGGTCTCGGAAGGCATCAGCGACACCTCTCCGTCTACTATCAGCAGCTTGCCGCTGCCTGATTTCGGCCCGAGGCGCTTGCTGCACTCGTCCACGAACCAGTTGACACGTTCGGCAGGGGTCGTACCTGCATAGATGTCCCCCTGCTTTGGGAGGTCATTGACGATATTGCCTTTGTGGTCACTGTAACTTGGTTCATAGTCGATATCGAACCCGTCATAACCGTTTTCAAGGACGATGTCCACGAGTGCATTTGCATATTTCCGGATGGCGGTCTCTATTTCCTGAGGGGTAGGGTCGTCGCTCCATCCCCAGTAATGACGTCTCATTGTTATGATCTCATCGTCGCTCTGGGCATCTGCAGTAACCTCATCCGGTGTGGCGTTCAGTCCTATGTTGGTGAGGAGTGTCGTCACTACGACTCTTGTACCTTTCTTTTCACGGACTGCCCTCATCTCGGCTTTCTGGTTTTCATCAGGGGTAAAAGGTGACCATATTGCCACCAGGTCGACACTGTCGGGTACCCCCATCAAGCTTGCAAAGGTAGATGCCGAAGTGGGGTTCCATCCTCCCAGCCAGCCGAATGATATGGAATGGTCGGAAGCCTTGTATGCCTTGAGGCTTTCGTAGTAGCTGTCAGGGAATTCCTGCTTCAGGTCCCTGGCTTCAGGTGTGGTCCAGTCGCTGCATCCCGCAAGGATACCTGTGGCCAGGACCGAGGATGCGAGCAATATGATTCTGTTCTTTGTATTCATAAACATAACGGTTCGTGTTTAATGTCAGTTCTTTTTCGCCCACCATACATCCGTGCCGTGCTGGTCGGGACCTCCGAGCAGGGTGACTGCTGCCTGGACATTTTCTGTGTTGTTGTCGTACTCGGACTGAGGGTAGTGCAGACGGCGCATCCCGCGTTCGCTGTCCACTTCTCCCCACATGCCTCCGCGGCTGAGGTTGTCTACGGCCATCATCATGTGCGGGTAGCCTGTGCGCCTGAAGTCCGCCCATGCCTCATGGCCTATCATATGGTTCGCTATCCATTTCTGGATGATGATGCGCTCCAGTTCGTGGCCGTCCGCATTCCATGCCACTGACGGGGCAGTGCCGAATCCGGATTCGCTGTTGCGTCCCAGCGGGTCCGTATATGAGAGGGCCACTTCATTTGAGCCCTCGACATAGCTGCTGTAGGCGGTGGAGCATCCTGCCTCCTCGAAGGATGTCTGGATGCCTGTATAGTAGAGGCTTTCAGGAGTCCCTCCCATCTCCCATCCGAGCAGGGCGCCCTCTGCGCGCAGGAACCAGCTTTCCGCCGCGTACATCACCGGTACAGGGTCCGTTTCCCCGAACAGAGGATAGGAGAATGAAGTGTAGTCGGCGACCGTCACGGCATCTATGCCTGACCTGGCTCCCACATACGGCTGGTCAGTGTAGCCGGAAACGGAGAAGTAGGAGGCGCGCCTCGGATCTGAATAAGCGTTCATGTACATTGTTATGTTGGCGTTCGAGCGCAGGTCCTGCCAGTCGGAGATAGTGGCCTGTGTGAAATACGGGTTCCTCCGTGAAGAGAGCTGGAAATACATGGATTCCGGCACTTCGTCTACCAGTCCGTAGGTGCTTTCGTCCGCTACGGCCTCTTCGGCTATCCTCTGTGCATCGGCCTTCACTTCATCGACACCGCTCATGCGGATGGCCATACGGAGCTTGAGCGTATTGGCGAACGCAACCCATGAGCTTACATTCCCCGCGTAGCTGCTGATGTCGGATTCGGCCATCAGTGATGAGCTTCCTGAAGATGCCAAGGTATAAAGGACATCCATCGCTTCATCCAGGTCGCTGATCATTGCCATATAGACGTCCTTCTGGCTGTCATAAGGCACGGAGAATGTCCCCTGCTGCATCTGGGTGTAAGGTATAGGCCCGTAAGCATCGGTCACACGGAGCATGGAGGCTACGCGGATGATCTGCACCAGCTGGAACACAGGCCCCTCACCGCCGGTCCTTGACACTACCTGGTAGTAGTTGCTGTAGAAGTTTGAGAACGTGTTCTCGAACAGCGGGTCATTGAACTGGTCTGAAGGGTTGTATGTAGATATGTTCTGTCCCTGGTATGGCTTTACCGCGCTGCAGTAGCCTCCGAGCTCGTCCCCTGTCAGTACATCCTGGTACTGTGAGGCATTGACCTGGACATGTGTCATCCATTCCATCATTGACGGAAGGAGAATTCCGATCCCGATGTTATCGCCCTCCAGGTCGTCTTCGGTCGGGCGGTAGGGCTTGGTGTTGTACTCTTCGAATCTGCCGGTGCAGGCTGCTGTCATCAGGACCGATGCGCACAGGGCCAGCTGACCGATCAGGAGCATTATTTTATTCTGTTTCATATATACTGTTGTCAAACATTTTTAGAACTGGAATTTGACTGAGAACCCGAGGTTCCTCTGGCTCGGCATCATGAAGTAGTCCACTCCCTGGAGGAAGTTGTCTGTGGTGGAGGTCGTCAGTTCCGGGTCGAACGGTGCCTTGTTGTAGATCATCCACAGGTTGCGGCCTATGAGGGATACAGTCATGGCAAGCTTGTCCTTGAACCATTTTTTCGGCAGGGTGTAGGCTACAGAGAGCTCCTGCAGACGTACATTGGTGGCGCTGTAGACATAATATGCTCCCGCACCTGTACCGGCTCCTATGGTCTGGTAATAGTTCCGTGCATCCACGAATCCGTTGTTCACCCTCACACCTCCGGCCGCACGTGCAGCTGCCGAGCGCTCGGACACACCGTAATAGTCGAGGAACGCCTCTGTGTTGGACACGACTGAGCCTCCGAGTCGTGCGGTGAACAGGACGTTGAGGCTGACACCCTTGTAGGAGAATGTGTTGCTCCATCCGAGATTTCCTTTCGGAAGCAGGGAGCCTACCTTGCGGCGTTCTGTGGATACCAGCTGCACGGTGTTGGTCTGAGGGTCGACGTATATGTTGCCGTTGCCGTCAGTGCGGAGTTCCCTGTTGATGTAGATGTCCCCCATTGTACCGCCTTCATACAGGATGACCTGAGGTGACCCGGTGCTGCCGAGGGTTGCCTTCTCCAGATAAGGCATGTCGATAGGCTTGCCGTCCACAGGGCTGATTATGCCGTCGGCAAGACGCATTATCTTGTTGCGGTTCATGGTGTATGTGAGACTTGTATTCCAAGAGAAATCATGCCAGGTGTTCTGGTAGCTGAGCAGCATCTCGAGCCCGGAGTTCCTTACCTGGCCGGCCTGTACGAGGACTGAAGAATATCCTGATGTGGAGGCAGGGGTGGATTCGAATGTCTGGTTGTATGTGTCAGACAGATACCATGTGGCGTCGAAATTGAGCGTTCCGTCGAAGAAGCGGGCGTTGAGTCCGACTTCCCAGGACTTTGTCTGCTCCGGCTTGAGGTTGTCGTTAGGAAAACGGTGGTTTGAGTCCCATGCGTGGTTCTGTCCGCGGTATTCATAGTACGGCATGGTCAGGTATGCCGCATATGACGAGCCGACTGCCGAATATGAAGCACGCACTTTCAGGAACGAGAACCAGTCAGGAAGCTTGACCATTTCCGATATGATTCCGGAAAGTCCTACTGAAGGGTAGAAGAATGAGTTGTACCTGGAGAAAGCTAGCGGCGACTCCCAGTCGTTACGTCCGGTCAATGTAAGGTACAGCATGCCTTTCCATCCGAGTTCCACATTGGCGAATACGCTCTGCGACTGTACATGCGACCCGTCTTCGCGCTCGCGGTATGAGGTCGTGGAGATGTTGGTGATGGAGAAGAAGTTCGGGATCTGCCTGAGGTCTCCGCCCCATCCCATGAGGTCCATCTGCACATCCTTGATGGAGGCTCCGATGTTGGCGGTAAGATGCCAGTCTGTCGCGAACGAGAGATCTACATTCGCGATTGCATCCGCATATACCTGCATGTCATCGCGCTTTACGATATTGTACAGTCCCTTTTCTCCTGCGAAGTTGGTGTTTGTACCTGCATAACGCTTGTTGGTGGTGCTTATGGTCGAGTTGTCGACCTTGACGCGGCCTACGATATTGAGCCATTTCGTGATGTCATACTTCAGGCTCGCGGACAGCATGTAGCGGTGTTTTTTCGACTGGTTGATCATCTTGTTCATTATCCAGTACGGGTTCTGGAAGGACATGTCGCCTGAACCGTATGTCCAGTTCTGGTCGTACAGGTTGCGGGACTCGTCCCAGATCTGGTACATCCTGACGTTGTCGAAATCCTCGCCGCGGGGGAAGAGGTACAGCGCCGGCAGCGGGTTGAAATACTGCCCGGAAGCGATCATGTTCTTGTTGTTCTGGATGATATAGCTTGCGCTTACGTCCAGGGTAAGTTTGTCGTTCAGGAACGATGTCGTATTGCGGAACGTGAAGTTGTACCTGTTGTATCCGCTGTTCGGGATTATGTTCTTGGCGTTGGTTGTGGCTACCGACATGTAGGTCTGGTTGCGCTTCGTGCCCGTGGAGAATGTCACGGAATTGTTGATGTTCGACCCGGTGTTGAAGAATCCGGACGGGTCGAACCGGCGTGATGTCTCCGGGCCCCAGCTGTAGTATGAGCCTGTTTCATTACCGTAGGTGTTCTGGAACCGCGGCATGACAAACGGAGTGGCGAATGTCGTGCTGTTCGAGACGCTGACAGAGGTCTTTCCGGCCTCTCCTTTCTTGGTGTTTATGAGGACAACTCCGTTCGCCGCATCCGAGCCGTAGAGCGCTGCCGCGGACGGGCCGGTCAGCACAGATATCGATTCGATGTCGTCAGGGTTGATGTCCGCTACGCCGTCAGAGCCCAGGTAGTTGCCCTGCAGCCCGTCTTCCGTGGAGCCGAACGAGACATTGGTCATCGGGACACCGTCGATCACATAGAGGGCGTTGTTGTCCTTGTAGATGGATTTAGCTCCGCGCATGACCACCCTGGAGGCACCTCCGACTCCGGCTGCAGAAGATGTGATCTGCACTCCGGCAACCTTTCCGTTGAGGGAGTTGATGAAATTGGCGTCCTTGACAGTCACAAGCTCTTCGCTCTTGACTTCCTGGAGGTTATAGGACAGGGTCTTTTCCTGGCGCCTGATACCGAGGGCCGTGACCACGACCTCGTCAAGGAATTCACTTGAGACCTGGAGCATGATGTCAAGCCTGGACTGTCCCGTGTATGGGATTTCCTGTGTCTGGTATCCGAGAAGCGATATTACTATCACATCCCCGGTCTTGAGCCCGCTGAGTGAATAATCACCGTCTATTCCGGTAGTGGCACCTGTCTCGCTGCCTTTGATCATTACGGCGGCGCCTATTACAGGGCCCTGGTCATCAGAAACGATACCGCTGATTTCCCCCCCCCTCTCCGGGCCCGTCCTGGGCCGATGCCGGGAAAGTTGTCAGCAAATTCAGACCTGTGCAGACAAGAACTGCCGTGCAGAATCTGAACAAAAATGACTTTGTTGTTTGTAACATAATGGTTTTTAAGTTATTTATGATAAGGTACTGATCTTTTTCAGTAAAAATGTGCGGATAAAGAAGTTAAAATTTGGCTTATTTTCGAATACTCGGTTAAATAAATCTCACAAAAGTAATACATTTTTATAAAATAAGAAAAATTTGTCGTTCCGGAACTTTGATATTGTAAATCGGTCATGCGGCCGCAAGTTTACTTGTTTTGCACTCGGCTTCTGCGTATATTTGCCGCACGGAAACAGCTTTGCCATTTTTTAACTCTCTGATATATGTCAAGATTACATTTGATGTACCCGGTAGCCGGGACGTTCGTCCTGGGCATTTCCTGCGTGGCGTGCCAGCAGAAGGACAAGGCCAGGGGGCCTTATAATATTGTATATATAATGACTGATGACCATACGGCCCAGATGATGAGCTGCTATGACACCAGGTACATGGAAACCCCGAATCTTGACCGGATCGCAGCGGACGGTGTAAGGTTCACCAACAGTTTCGTGGCCAATTCGCTCAGCGGTCCGAGCCGCGCCTGCATCATCACAGGCAAGCATTCATGCGCCAACAAGTTCTATGACAACACCACATGCGTCTTCGATGCCACCCAGCAGACTTTCCCGAAACTTCTGCAGCAGGCGGGATACCAGACGGCGATAGTGGGGAAGTGGCATCTTGAGAGCCTGCCGACCGGATTCGATTTCTGGGAAGTGCTGCCTGGCCAGGGCGACTATTACAATCCTGATTTCATCACCCAGCAGAACGACACTGTCCGCCGTGAAGGCTACATCACCGATATAATCACTGACGATGCTATCGACTGGATGGAGAACAAGCGTGACAAGGCCAAGCCTTTCTGTCTGATGATCAACCACAAGGCCATTCACAGGAACTGGATGGCGGATACCACTGACCTTGCCCTTTACGAGGACAAGGTGTTCCCTCTCCCCGAGACATTCTACGATGACTATGAAGGCCGTCCTGCAGCTGCGGCCCAGGAGATGAGCATCGCAGAGGACATGGACCTTATCTATGACCTGAAGATGATCGCACCCGGGAAGGATTCCCGCCTGAGGGAGCTGTACGAGTCTTTCCTGGGCCGGATGAAGCCTGATGAAAGGGCTGCATGGGACAGGTTCTACAACCCGCTGATCGAGGACTTCTACAAACGTGACCTGAAAGGCAGGGAGCTGGCCGAATGGAAGTTCCAGCGGTATATGAGGGATTACATGAAGACGGTCAAGTCCCTTGACGACAATGTGGGCCGGGTCCTGGACTATCTTGAGGAAAAGGACCTGCTGAAAAATACGCTTGTGGTGTATACTTCGGACCAGGGTTTCTACATGGGCGAGCACGGATGGTTCGACAAGAGGTTCATGTATGAGGAGTCTATGAGGACCCCGCTCATCATGAGGCTCCCGGACGGCTTCAGCCGCAGGGGGGACATTACCGAGCTTGTCCAGAATATCGACTATGCGCCTACGTTCCTTGAACTTGCAGGAGCCGCTGTCCCGGATGATATCCAGGGGCTGTCGCTTGTCCCCCTGCTCAAGGGCGAGCATCCGGATGACTGGCGTACCGCCCTGTACTACCATTTCTATGAGTATCCGGCCGAACACATGGTGAAGCGCCACTACGGAATCAGGACTGACAGGTACAAGCTCATACATTTTTATAATGACATAGACGAATGGGAGCTGTACGACATGCAGAACGACCCTCATGAACTGGACAACCTGTACGGTAGGGAAGGGTATGATGATCTTACGGCTGAGCTCAAGAGCCGTCTCCTGTCCCTGCAGGAGCAGTATGGGGACCCTGTCCGCTTTTCTCCTGACAGGGACAAGGAGTGAAATGTACCGATATATTGTGGATAACCTTTAATGATATGAAAATAAATGCTTTATTAGTATTCTCTGCCATGGCCGGCATAGCCGCGGCAGTATCATGTTCAAAGAAGAACAGTGTGGATCTGCAGCAGAAAGTGGATGAGTATGCGGTGGTGGAGCTGACATCCCCTCTCCTGGAGACCCTTTCTGACAAGGACAGGCAGGTGCTGAACCTTTTCCGTTCCGCCGCCACTGTCATTGACGGGCTTTTCTGGCAGCAGACTTTCGGGGACAAGTCGCAGCTGGCGGCCCTTGACGACCAGGCGGCAAAGGATTTCGCCAAGATAAATTACGGCCCGTGGGACAGGCTCGACGAGAACTCCCCATTCATTGAGGGCTACGGCGAGAAGCCGGCTGGGGCCAACTATTATCCGGCTGACATCACCCCGGAGGAGTTCGCCGCTTTCGGGGACCCGGACAAAAACAGCCCGTACACTGTATTGAGGCGCGACGCCGACGGCAATCTCAAATGCGTATGGTACAGGGACGAGTACCGCAAATCCCTTGATCTGGTATGCAAATATCTCGAGGAGGCGGCCATGATCACGGAGAACCCGGGCCTGAAGAACTACCTCCTCAAAAGGGTCCAGGCGTTCCGTACCGACGAATACTACGAGAGCGACCTCGCGTGGATGGACATGAAGGACAGCAATATGGATATTGTCATCGGCCCTATCGAGAACTATGACGACAAGCTCAACGAGCTCAAGACCTCCTACGAGTGCTTCATCCTCCTGAAAGACGGGGAGCGCAGTGCGGAGCTCGCAAAATATGTCTCCATGCTTCCTGAGCTCCAGAGGATACTGCCTTGCCCCGAGGAGTACAAGACCTTTGTCCCGGGGACATCCTCTGACCTGAATGTATATGACGCCATCTATTATGCGGGTGACTGCAACGCCGGCAGCAAGACCATAGCCATCAACCTCCCTAACGATGACCGCGTACAGGCTGTCAAGGGCACACGCCGTCTCCAGCTGCACAACAGCATCACTGCCAAGTTCGGCAAGATTCTCCTCCCTATAGGAAGGCTGCTTGTAGAGCCGGAGCAGAGGAAGCATCTGCGTTCTGAGGCGTTCTTCTGGAATGTCACGTTCCACGAGGTCGCCCACGGTCTCGGTGTCAAGGAGACGGTAAACGGGAAGGGGTCTGTGGATGAGGCTCTTAAGGATGAAAAGACCACGTGGGAGGAGGCAAAGGCCGACATCCTCGGGCTGTTCATGGTATGCAATCTCATTGACCGTAATGAAATCCCGCTGATTTCCAAGGAGGACGCAATCACCACCTTCATAGCCGGCCTTGTACGTTCCGTCCGCTTCGGTGCCGCTTCTTCGCACGGCCGTGCCAACATGATGTGCTACAACTACCTTAAAGACAACGGGGCCTTTACAAGGAACAGCGAGGGGCTCTACCATATTGACTTCGGGAAGGCCCTGGAGGCCATCGATTCATGGGCAGGCCTCATCCTGAAGACGCAGGCCACAGGCGACTATGAGTTCGCGAAGGCTTATGCAGAAAAGAATGCCGTCATCCATGAGCCTCTGGCCGCCGACATAGCGAATGTGAACGGGCACAATATCCCGCGTGATATACGTTTCGATTTCATCTGGTAGCCGGATCCTGCGGGGCCGCGGCATCCGGAAAGAGTGCTCCTAATGCATCTCGATCCGGATATTGTCTACCCAGAGAGTGTTTCCGACACCTCCGTAGAAGGCTTTGCCGCAGCTGGATATAAGTTTGATTATCATGAAGTTGGGCTGTTCCTCAGGGGCGGCCCAACCTTCTTCTATGACTGTTACGTTCTCCCCTTCGCTGTTCAGGGTGTGGAACGCCCTTTCAGGGTCATTGTTCAGTCCCATGTAGTCCTTGAAGAAAGGCTCGCCGGTGATGTCCCCGTAGTGGACCTCCAGCCGGTGTCCGTTTATCCATTCAGGGACATTCTCCATTATCCTTTCAATCCCGGTGCCGACCCGGAGGGCATGCACATTGCCTTCTTCGTCCTCCCATCTTTTCTGGAGGATTATGGCCATTTCCGGATAGTCAGGATAGCCGAGGTTCTTCAGCCTGGCGAATCCGGTGCCCTTGATGGCCTCGTGGCCTACGTCGGCCTTGTAGTCGAGCACCAGGGCTTCAGGCCTGCCTTCGAACGGTATCCCGTACAGGACTTTCGCCATAGGGTCCTTGGTGTCCTTTATCGGTTCGGGGAGGGCGCCGAGGATGAACGCCCCCTGGCATACTACATCCATATTGATGATGCCTATTGCCTTCACGGTCTCGATATGTGTCTCTATCCTGGCGCAGTAGCCTTCCCCCCGTTTCTCCGGGAAGACGGTGTTGTTGGTCTTGGTGACACCTTTCACTACGGCAAGCACATTGTTCGTCCTCCAGAGGTAGTCCGCGGGAGATACATAAGGCTCCCTTGTCTCGGTGGTGTCCCGGTCGCCGTAGAATTCATACAGGAGCTTTGTCTTGCCCCCGATGATGCCGGATTCTTTGACTTTCCTCACTGACCAGCAGTCGAGCGTCCCGTATTTGTTCAGCTGCTCAACTATTTGGTCCTGAGCAGATAATGCTGTGCAGGACAAGAGGCCTGCACAGATGGCAAGTGAATCTATAATTGGTCGTCTCATAAAAAATTGTTATATATGCAAAATATTTTTGAAGTACAAATATAGCATTTGTTGTAATATTTCCAGATGGGCGGTACGATTATTCGAAAATTCGGGCCTGATTGCAAATCATTGCTTCACAGGATAGTAGCGGCTGCCGTGCTGTTGCTGGCCACATCGCTCATGATGCCCTCCGTCATGGTGTCAGCCCCTGCAAGGCTCTCAAAAGTGACCTTGTACCAGCCTGACGGAACTTCATTTACAGCACTCCTTTCCGGTGATGAGTATGTCAAGGTCATGACGACAGAGGACGGTATCCCCCTGGTCCAGGAAGAGGACGGGACCTACTGCTATGCATATTATGAAGCCGACGGGCGGCTGTACAGCACCGGAACAAGGGCCGGAAGTGGTTCTGATGCTATGTCCAGGATGTCTTCGGTGCCGTATGACGCCCTGGCGGAAAAGGCGGCTGCAGTGCGCAGGACCGCATTCACCGGACGTTCTGCCGGTCAGAAGTATTCTGTCCTTGCCGGGGTTGTCCGGGTGCCTGTCCTGCTGGTGGCCTTCAAGAACCTGCCGTTCACTTTTACAAAGGAGGACTTCGATGCGATGCTCAACAGCACCGGCTACAGCGTGAACGGCTCTACAGGCAGCGCGAGGGACTATTTCAGGGACCAGTTCCTGGGGCGTGTGGACTTTCAGTTTGACGTGAGCGACATTATAACACTTTCCAATACATACAGTTATTACGGCAGGAACGACAATCTTGACGCGGCCGGCAGCGACATCCGTGTGGGAAGGATGATCTATGATGCCTGCACTGGAGGGGACAGCTCGGTCGACTTCTCCCAGTATGACAATGACAAGGACGGTGAGCTGGATGCTGTTATCGTCATTTTCGCGGGAGGGGATGAGGCTGCAGGGGCCGGCGCGGACCATATCTGGTCGAAATCGGGCTTCCTTGAAGATGAGGGAAACCTGGACCTGACATGCGACGGGGTGAGCATCAATTGCTATGCCTGTACATCGGAACTGCTTTCAGACGGGACCGGGGACGATACGATAACGAACATCGGCACTTTCTGCCACGAGTTCTGCCATACTCTCGGCCTTCCGGACTTCTATGACAGGAACGGCCTTTCTGAAGCCCTGTGGGGCAGGACGTCCATAATGGACAGGGGCAATTCCAACAATGACGGCAGGACCCCTCCAAACCTGAATGCCATCGAGCGCCATATCCTCGGGCTCACGCCTCCGGACACTTTGAGTGCCGGACAGCATACTCTCTCTCCGGTGAACAGCTCCGGACGTTACATGTACTCCGGAACCGGTACGGAAGGGGAGTATTTCCTGTTCGAATGCAGGGAGGCCACAGGGTGGGACGCGTACATTGGCGGCTCGGGAATGCTGATTTACCATATTGACAGTTCCTTCAATTATGTATACAATGTCAGGGCCTGCGACAGATGGCTGATGTCAGGCACCTATGCCAATACCGTGAACGCCCACAGGAGCCACCAGTGCGCCGACCTGCAGGAGGCTGACCCTACGGCTGTCTTTTCCGGAACGCTCACCCCTGACAGCGAGATACAGAAGGTGTTCTTTCCTTCCGGGGACAATGCCTCCTTCTCCCCTGCATCCGACCCGGCTTTCGAGTCCTGGTCCGGAGAGGCTTCCGGGATGTCGGTGGAGGAGATAAAGTATGAGTCCGGGACGGTCAGCTTCCGTGTCTATGAGAACGAGTATTCTCTCCTTCCGTCGGTGGCGGAGATAAATGTGGACGAGTTCCAGGATGCAGCCATTGTCACATGGACGGCCGATACGGAAATCCCGGCCGATGTAGTCCTCTCCCTGAAGGGGGAGCAGCTGAAGACACTGTCGGTCGATCCGTATGAATCCGGGAAGTATTCTGTTACCTTCGAGGACCTCGAGCCGTCCACCACCTATAATGTAAGCATCAGCTATTCCATAGGCGGAGTGTCCGGAAAGGTGCGCATCAGGCAGATAAGCACTCATCCGTCCACTTCCTATCCGCCGTATATCTATCTGTACAGTGTCGCGAGGAATACTGACGGGAGTTTCCCGAGCGGGACGAGGCTTCCGCTGCGGCTCTACAATGCGAAGGATGCAGAAGACATAGTGTGGACCATGGACGGGCGTGAAGTGGAGCCGGACGGGAGCGGCTATTACGTGCCCGAAAAGTCCGGGATGCTGCGTGCTTCAGCCGTATTCCCTGACGGGACGGAATACAAAGTAGTCAAATATATCGAAGTAAAAGGAGGAGAATAAGATGCGGGGGAAAGTGAAGAATATGTGGATGGTGGCTGCGGCCCTTGCGGCGGCTGTGTCCGGATGTACTCTTGACGGTCCTGCCCTGGAACAGGAGTTCACGGACAGCTCCTATATCAATTTTACGGTGAAGGGTGAGGTCGAGCACCGTTTCGACCCTTTGAACTGGCAGACCGTGTGCAGTCTTTCGGAAGGGGAGTTCACCGTGTGCAATGACAACATGTCCGATTTCTATATCCTGAGATGTTCTTCCGTACCACGGGAGGAGGGGGATGAGGTGGTTTGCGATGTCACGTGGACCACATATTCGGATATAAAGAAGAAAAAGGGGCTTGATTTCAAGGTTACCAAGGCTGATGTATCTTCAGGGGCGGTGTGGCTGTGGTGCTCATCGGCAATGATAGGGGCTGCTGTGATTATAGACGAGTGACGGGGTGCTCGTTTTCTGCGGCTGCAAGTCCCGTACGGACTTTTGACCCGCCATATGGCAAAAAAGCGGCCGGTCAGGAATTTCCTGACCGGCCGCTTTTTTCATCTTGAGCTGAAATCAAATAACATCCACCTGCGGGAAGCCTCTCTTTAGAACCTGTCTTCTGAAGAAACAGTCAGTTTCTTGCGTCCGTGACGGCGGCGGGAAGCCAGGACACGACGTCCGTTAGGTGTAGACATGCGCTCGCGGAATCCGTGTTTGTTGCGACGCTTGCGCTGTGAAGGTTGGAATGTTCTTTTCATTATTTTATGCTTTTTATATTTTCAAAAACTTTTGGAAGTGCAAAGGTAGTGTTTTTCATTTTAATTGCAAATTATTTTC
Organism: uncultured Bacteroidales bacterium; assembly: GCA_944326305.1. GTDB lineage: Bacteria > Bacteroidota > Bacteroidia > Bacteroidales > UBA932 > Cryptobacteroides. The sequence continues at coordinate 42,397 of CALVDL010000005.1, read as the reverse complement.
CGGAAAATAACTCATGCGTCAATGAATATCACGAGTTTTCCCTCGAAGTACGGATCATTGGCCCATGAATCAATGCGCCATGTGTGGACCGACCCCGGGTTTATCCGGAACCTTCCCGTCATCACCGCGATTTCTTCTACGACGTCGCCCCCTTTCAGATATGCTATGCCGCGCGTATATTTGCCCTTTACCCAAGGAATGAACTTGTCAAGCGAGGTGACGGCCCTTGAAACCACGTAGTCAAATTTCCCTGGGATGGTCTCGGCCCTGGCGTTTACCGTCTCCACATTAGCCAGGGAGAGGGACTTCGCGACCTCCGAAGCCACGGTTATCTTTTTCCCCACCGAATCGCAGAGGGTGAATTTTGCGTACGGGAACATTATGGCGAGGGGTATTCCGGGAAAGCCTCCTCCCGTGCCCACATCGAGGATGCGTACGGCATCCGGTCCGTCCCCTCCTGCGGTTCCGGATGACATTGTCCTGTACATGTCAGGAAAATTGATGCGGAAGTATTCTGCGATGGCTATGGAATGTATGACATGGTGCATGTAAAGCATGTCGATGTCCTTTCTGGAGATGACGTTTATCCTGGAGTTCCATTCCCTGTACAGGGCCTCCATCTCCTTGAACTTCTCCATCTTCCCGTCGCTTATATCAGGGAATTTCCCTTTAATGAAGGATTCGAAATCGGTAAAACTCTTGATCATCATGTTCACTCGGCAGATTTTGTCCGCTGCAAAAATAGCAAATCCCGGCGATTTGCAAGGATTTGTCCCCTCGCATCCGGGCCTTTCCGGGTCACAGCAGTTCGTCTGAAACCTCCATCATCTTCAGCAGTATGGCCTTGGCTCTCCTGATTTTTGTCTTGACTGTATTGATTGGCATCTCGAGGGTCTCCGCTATTTCCTTGTATCCGAAATTGTCGATGAGGTTCATCCTCGCCACGGTCTTGTAGTCGTCCTTGAGCTTCTCGATGTTCTCCAGCCATTTGTCATATTCCTGCTGCTTGATGATGTCTTCCTCGGGGTTGTGGAATGTAGCCGGTATCTCGTTGACTTCGGAGAGCTTCTCGTTGATTGAGGTTGTGGGCATGTTGTTCTTCTCCCTGTCCTTGCGGCTGATATGGTCGAAGGCAGTATTCCGGGCTATCCTGTACAGCCAGGTCGAGAACTTGTATTCGGGGTTGTAGGAGCCAATCTGGCTGAAGGCCTTCTGGAAACTCTCCAGGGTGATGTCCTCCACGTCCTCCTTCTGCAGGATATATTTCGAGATATGGTTCCTCACACCGGCGTGATACCTGGTGTAAAGAACGATAAAGGCTGCCTGATCCTGCTGCAGGGCCATTTCTACCAGTTCCGTGTCGGAAAGGTTAGTGAGCTTCGAGCCAGTTTTTCCCATAGTTGCATTCTACAGTAAGTGGTATTGAGAGCTGGATGACGTTCTCCATTTCCCTCTTTACAATGTCTTTCAGTGTCTCTGCCTCGTCCTTGAAGGCGTCGAATACGAGTTCGTCGTGGACCTGGAGCACCATCCTGCTCCTGAGCCCCGCTTCCGTGATTTTCCTGTCTACCCCGATCATGGCCTTCTTTATGATGTCGGCCGAAGACCCCTGTATCGGGGCGTTTATGGCGTTCCGTTCCGCGAGCGACCGTACCGTGGCGTTTTTTGAGTTGATGTCCGGCAGGTAACGTCTCCGGCCGAACAGCGTCTTTACATAGCCCAGCTCCCGGGCCGATTCTGTCGCGCTTTTTATATATGTGGAGATGGACGGGAAGTTCGCAAAGTAGTCGTCTATTATCTTCTTGGCCTGCGGCCTCGGTATCCTGAGCCTCTGGGCCAGGCCGAAGGACGAGATGCCGTACATGATTCCGAAATTGGCCGTCTTTGCAATCCTCCTCTGCTCTGGTGTGACTTCGCTTATGTCGATGCCGAATATCTTGGCCGCCGTCATGGCATGGACGTCGAGATTGTGCCTGAATGCATCGATAAGGTGCCGGTCCTGGCTCAGGTGTGCCATGATCCTCAGCTCTATCTGCGAGTAGTCTGCTGAAAGGATGATCCCGTCCGGACTGCTCGGTATGAAGGCCTTGCGTATTTCTTTCCCGCGCTCCGTCCGTACCGGGATGTTCTGCAGGTTTGGTTTCGAGGAACTTAGCCTGCCGGTGGCCGTAAGTGCCTGGTTGAAGTTCGTGTGGATTTTTCCGGTCTTCTGGGAAACAAAGTTGTGGAAAGGCTCTATGTATGTGGACAGCAGCTTTTTGACAGCCCTGTATTCAAGTATCTCTCCGATTATCGGATGCCTGTCTGACAGTGCAGTCAGGGTTTCCTCATCTGTAGAGTAGCTGTAACGGACCCCGCTTTTGGCCTTGACCTTCGGGTCAAGCATCAGCTTTTCAAACAGCAGATGTCCTATCTGCTTTGGGGACAGGATGTTGAGGTCGGGTTCTCCGGCCATTTCCCTGATCCTGTCCTGTATTTCCTCAAGTTCCTTGTTGAGCTGTGCGGCATACAGCCTCAGCTGTCCGAGGTCCACAAGTACGCCGGCGCGCTCCATTTTGGAGAGGACGTTTATCAGCGGTTCCTCGATCTGGTCATAAAGCTGAGACATCCCTGATTTTGCAAGGTCTCCGCGGACCTTTTCTCCGATATTGGCTATGACGGCGGCCTCCTTGAAAGACGCATCTTCGTCCGAGTCCGTGTCCCCGTCGTCGAACAGGGTCTGCTGTACCTGTCTGCCGGATATGGCCTGGTCCATGTCAATATCCATATATACCTTTGCCAGGATGTTCAGCTTATGGCTTTTCTCCGGGTTTATCACATAGTGCATCAGCTCTATATCCAGCAGTTTGCCCTCCAGGGTGATGCCGGCTTCCGCAAGCAGGTTGCACTGGGCCTTGAGGTCGTATCCGTATTTTTCTGTCCCGGGGTCGGAAAGTATGGACGCGAAGTCTTCCGGAGCCCCTGCCGAGACATAAGTGTGTTCCGGAGACAATACGCTGACAGTCATCTTCTTGATTCCGGAGAATATGCTGTCCCCGTAGCTCTCTGTCCGAAGTGAGCATTTCCTGGAGCGTCTGGCCATTACGGTCATTTCGGCCGGGCTGATGCATACGTATTCTATATTTACCGGTTTCGGCCCGGTCTCCTGCAGCCCGAGATGGCTGATGTATTTTTTCAGCGACCCGAATTCGTATTTGTCGAAAAGTTCTGCTATCACCGGATCATAGCTCATGTCTACCGCCATCTCCTCCGCTTCCGCCGCGACCGGCACGTCCGTGCGGATGGTTACCAGCTCCTGGCTCAGCAGGATATGGCCCCGGGCCTCCTCAAACGCTTCCCTCTGCCTTGGCGGAAGCTCGTCGAGGTGTTCATAGATGCTTCCTACGCTCCCGTATTTCGCGATCAGCTTCCCTGCACCTTTCTCTCCGATGCCCTTTACGCCTGGCACATTGTCGGAGGTGTCCCCGCAGATTGTCAGCATGTCTATAATCTGCAGCGGGGTGCTTATCCCGTATTTGCCGCATATTTCGGCAGGACCGATGATTTCGCTGTCGGCCCCTGCCTTGCCCGGCTTGAACTGCAGGATATTGTCTGTGATGAGCTGTCCGTAGTCCTTGTCCGGTGTGACCATATAGACCCTGAACCCTTCCTTCTCCTCCTTCTTCGCCACAGTACCTATCACGTCATCGGCCTCGTATCCGCTTACCATCAGCACAGGTATATGCATAGCCCTGCACAGTTCCGTCAGGGGATCCAGCGCGTCTATGATTGCCTGTGGCGTGTCCTCCCTTGTGCCCTTGTATTCAGGGTACAGCTTGTGCCTGAAGGTGCCCCCTGGCGGGTCGAATGCAACTGCCAGATGCGTAGGCTTTTCTTTTTCAATGAGTTCAAGGATGTATTTGGTGAACCCGAAAAGAATGGACATGTCCGCCCCTTTGGAATTTATCATCGGGCGTTTCAGAAATGCATAGTACATTTTGAAAATGAGTGCATGCCCATCTATCAGGAAGAGTCTCTTGTTCATTAGCAGTCAATAGTTTCAAACCGTCAAAGTTATAATTTTTAATGTTAAATGAAAAAAGAAATTATTATATTTGGATATTCAGTTTGAATTCAGAATCCTGCCGGAATTTTGCAGGGATAAAATGAAATCCGTAATATGAAAATTTTGATTGTCGAAGATGAAGCCGCCCTTCAGAATCTTATGACCAGGGCCCTCAGGAAAGAAGGCTTCGTAGTGGAAAACGCTGTCGACTTCAGCTCCGCCGTTGACAAGCTCGATGTGTATGTTTACGACTGCGTCCTTCTGGATATCATGCTGCCGGGAGGCAGCGGCCTGGACATTCTGTCCCATATAAAGGGAATGAACCGGAAGGTGAATGTGATCATCATTTCAGCGAAGGACTCTATTGACGACAAGGTGCGCGGACTTGAGCTCGGCGCCGATGACTATCTGGCCAAACCGTTCCATATAGCGGAGCTTGTGGCCCGTATACGCAGCGTGGCCCGCCGCAGCCAGGCTGACGGGGATTTCGCCTTCCGTCTGGGCAACGTGGTGCTGGAGCCCGAGTCAAGGCGGCTCATGGTAGCCGGCAGGGAGGTGCCTCTCCTGAAGAAGGAGTTCGATATACTTAAATATTTCATGCAGAGGCCGGAGCATCTGGTAGACAAGGCCGTCCTCGCGGAAGCCGTATGGGGGGACCACATAGACCAGGCGGACAATTTCCAGTTTGTCTACGCCCAGATGAAGAACCTCCGCAGAAAGCTTTCCGACGCAGGAGCTGACATCGAGATAAAGGCCGTCTACGGCTTTGGCTATAAACTGACCGGGAGATAGCGGCCATGAAGTTCATATATAGGATAATCCTGTGGCTCTCCGCCCTGATGCTTGTCTTCATGACCGTCTGGGGCATATTTTTCTACAGGGCCCTGGCGGAGGAGATTGTCGACGAGACCGACGACATGCTTGAGTCCTATTCTGCGGACATCATTGTGAAATGGCTCTCCGGGGTAGAGATCCCCGCCATAGACAACGGCTCGAACAATACGTATTACATACGCAAGGTCAGTCCGGACTATGCGGCTTCCGTCCCTCGCATTTCCTATGAGGATGCGATGATTTTCATTGCCGGGAAAGGGGAGGACGAGGCGGCGAGGATCCGCCACCATATCTTTATGGACAAGGACAATTCGTACTACGAGCTTACCGTTGCCGTCCCTTCTTTCGAGCGCCAGGACCTCATAAACGCCATACTCCAGTGGATGGTCTTCCTGTATTTCATCCTGCTTGTGGCCTGCATAGGCATCACCGTCGCTGTGGTGGAGTACAATTTCAGGCCTCTGAAGGCCCTTGTGGAATGGGTAAAGTCCTATGTCCCCGGGAAGAAGAACGCCCCGGTGCCGTGCAATACGAAAATCAGCGAATTCCGCACCATTGCCGTGGCCACCCAGGAGGCTGCGGACAGGTTCGAGAGGCAGTACGAGCTGCAGAACCAGTTCATCGGCAACGCATCCCACGAGCTGCAGACCCCTCTGGCCGTCTGCACGGGACGTATAGAGATGCTGCTTGACTCCGATACGCTGACCAGGCAGCAGGCCGAGGAGCTGACGGGAATAAACCGCACCCTCCAGCGCCTTGTACGTCTGAACCGCACACTGCTCCTGATGACCAAGATTGACAACGGCCAGTTCATGGAGACCTCTGATACGGATATAGTTTCACTGGTTAAGGATTCTGCGGAAATGCTGGATGAGATATACGGATACAAGGGAATGCGCTCCGAAATTTCCGGGGACCCTTCCCTGACGGTCAGGATGAACGAGCAGCTTTCCTCGATCCTTGTCTCCAACCTGCTCAAGAATGCCTTCGTCCACGGCCCGTCAGACTCCGTTGTCGGCATATCCGTCAGAGGCAGGACACTTACCGTGACGAATGACGGCGGCGCGCCTCTGGACAAGGACAGGATATTCAAGCGTTTCTACCAGGGGCCAGACAAGAAGGAAGGCTCCTCGGGCCTCGGCCTTGCCCTCGTCAGGTCCATCTGCGACAGGTATTCGTTTTCACTTGAATATTTCTACGACGGGAGGCACAATTTCAGGGTTGTTTTCTGAAATTTCACCGTGATTTCATTTCCGTTTCAGAAACTCGCGGTACTTTTGCAGTGCAAACAATTAAAACAACAGATACAATGAAAAGGATAATGACAGTACTTGCCTGTATAATGGCATTCACATTTGCAGCTTCAGCGGACAATGATAGGGCAGTCACTTTCGACCGCCTCCCGGCTAAGGCGAAGGAGTTCATAACTGCCGGATTCCCCGGCGAGAAGCTTGCCTACGCAAAGCAGGAGAGGGATTTCCTGGAGGTGCATTATGAGGTGGTGATGGTCAACGGGACGAAGATGGAGTTCGACCGCAGGGGTGACTGGACGAGCATAGAATGCAAGTATTCAACCATCGACAGCAGACTTGTGCCGGAGCCTATCAGGAACTATGTCGAAAATACATACAAGGGGGCGGAGTACAGGAAGATTTCCAGGGACAGGCGAGAATATGAGGTAAAGCTCACTTACGGTCTTGAACTTACTTTCGACAGGAATTTCAACCTAATGGGTATAGACGACTGAGCCCGTTGCAGGAACGGTTCCGGGCAGGCGGTATCGGACATTACGGATTATGGATACGAGAATTTTGACTGTGCTTCTTGTTGCGCTTTTGCCTGTGTTTCCTTCAGAAGCGGTCCCGTATACGGGAAGGGTGTTTGATGACAGGAACGGAAACGGGATATGGGATGAGGGGGACACGGCCCTCGCCGGGGTATGCGTGTCTGACGGCCTCAATGTGGCCGAGACATCCGGGGATGGGCTTTACAGCCTTCCTGGCCATGCTTCAGCGCGGTTCATATCGGTGACGGTCCCTTCCGGGTACATGGCCCGGCGGCATTACTGCAGGGCGGGGGACGGCGGTCCATGCGATTTCGCCATGTCCAGGTATGATGCCTGGACCGGCAGGAGAGGAGAGCACCGTTTTATCCAGGTCACGGATACCGAGATTTCAGATGTCGCCTCCAATGAGGGGTGGACCGGGGATGTCAGGAGATATGCGGCAGTGGAGAAGGCGGCCTTCGTGATCCATACCGGTGACATCTGCTATGAGAAGGGCCTGAAGGCCCATGCGGAGCTGATGAACACGGAGAATATGGGGATACCTGTATACTACTCCATAGGGAATCATGACCTCGTAGACGGGGCCTGTGGCGAGGAACTTTTCGAGAGCCTTTATGGCCCTGTATGGTATTCTTTTAATGTAGCCGGGACGCACTATATCGTGCTGCCGATGCTTTCCGGGGACAGGAAGCCCGGCTATACCGCGGACGATGTGTGCGCATGGATGGAAAACGATCTTTCCCATGTTGACCCGGGCACTCCCCTGATAGTCTTCTGCCATGACCTGCTGTCGGAAAACGGGTCTTTTGTATATAATGGTTGTAACGGGTCTTCAGTTGACCTTTCTCTGTACAACCTCCGCGCATGGGTATACGGCCATTACCATACGGATTATGTGCGCCGCTACGGGAATGTACTTTCTGTAAGCACTCCGCCTGCGTCAAAAGGGGGCATAGACCATTCTCCTGCAGCATTCAGGGTGTTCCGTACGGATGCAGACGGGAATGTGTCTACGGAGCTCAGGTATCCGGGCATAGGGCATCATGTGCGTATAGCGTCCCCGAAAGGGAAGTGCGCCACGGACAGGATTGTGGTCAACGCCTATTCGTCATCTTCCTATGTTGAATATGTGGAATATGCATGCTTGTACAAGGGTATGCCTGCCGGGAGGTCCGGCAAGGCTGTACAGATGACTGACTGGTCATGGACCGGCGGGCTCCGTCTGCCGGCCCGGTATGCCGGGAAGGAACTTACCCTCAGGGTGGAGGTGGTCTTCAGCGATGGCAGTGCCGTGACCGCCGAAGAGGTATTCACGTATGAGCCGGAGCTCGGGGCCCTGGCCTGTGTGCAGGGGGACTGGCCGTGCATGCGGGGTAATCCTTCGCATACCGCCTCTGGAATGGATCTGGGGGACAGCCTTTCGCTTGTATGGGCAGCCAATGCCGGCGGGAATATATTCATGGCATCTCCGGTAGTGCATGACGGAAAGGTCTGTGTGGCTTCATCGGCAGACGGCCAGGAATCCGGTCCGTGTGTATGTGCCTTTGATTCGGGAACGGGAAGGTTGCTGTGGAAATACAGGACCAGGGCGGCGGTGAAGGGCTCGCTTGCCGCTGAAGGTGGCCGTATCTTCGCGCAGGATGTCTACGGGTGGCTCTATTCCCTGGATTCTGCTACAGGCTCCCTTGAATGGGAGTGCCGACTGCCTGTGAATGACGGTCATCCGCCGCTTATGGACGGGCTCGTCGCAGGAGAAGGGACTGTATATGCCGGAAGCGGTAAGGGACTGTCGGCTTATGTGGCTGCGGACGGCAGGATGCTCTGGAGGAATGACGGATGGAGCCAGGGCGAGGGTACTGTCGCGACCCTGTCCCTTGGCGGAGGTATGCTGATAGGCTCCGCCCAGTGGAGATCCCTTTACGGCAATGACGCCGGCACGGGCAAGCTTCTGTGGAGCCGCGCTGATTCCGGTCTCAACTTCCGGGCAGCATCTGCGGCGGTATACGGAGAGAGGCTCTATGTGACATCTGGACGGCGCGTGTTCATGATAGATATTGCGGACGGTGAAACTGTCATGGAAAGGGAGCTCCCGTTCAACCTTGACGTGGCATCTTCTCCTGTAGTTGCCGGAGGATGTGCCGTGTTCGGTACTGCTGACAGCGGAGTCGTCGGGACGGATGCGGGAAGTCTTGAGCCGGAATGGAATATGCCTGTGGGCAATGCTTTGATACTTACGGCTCCGTATACAAGACATCCTGTACGGACGGTGGAGGCGCCGGCCGTGCTGTGTGGGGACACCCTGTTTGTCGGTGCTTCCGACGGGAATATGTATTCATTAGACCCGGTCACGGGAAAGAAGCTCTGGAGCTATGACTTCGGCGCTCCGGTGCTCGGTCCCGCCGCCGTTTCAGGAAACATGCTTTTTGTTTCTGATTTCGGGGGCAATGTCTACGCGTTCACCATCGGACGGTGATTCGCCCCTTCGGTGCTGTTTCCTGTAGAAGCTCGGTGCTGTACCGGAGTATTGCCTGAAGGCCCGGCTGAAGTACTGGTTGTCCGTATATCCGGTCCTGACGGCTATCTCCGAAATGGACAGCCTGCTGTTTTTCAGGAGTTCCGATGCCTCCATCATGCGTTTTCTGGTGACATACTCCATTATTCCCATGCCTGTGATGCTTTTTATCTTTTTGTAGAAGGTTGCCCGTCCCATGCACATATGGTCTATTATTATCTGGGCGCACAGCCTGTCATTGGACAGGTTTGACAATATGAAACTGTCCAGTTTCTCCAGGAACTGCCGGTCAGGATTTTCTGCCGGGACTGTTTCAAGACAAGTCCCCTCAGCCACCTTGTATTCATCAGTCTTTATTATGTCGGACCGTTTCCTGTCCCTGGCAAGCTTTTTCCCGTATATGCAGCCAGCCGGCATGAAAATGAGCAGTGCAAGTGTCACTATCCATGGCAGGCGAATGTCCAGTTGTATGTCAGTGTCTGTATCCTGCCATTTCCCGGCCCTGTCGAGCCAGGCTGCCTTAATCCTGTAACGTCCCGGAAACAGCCCGGAAAGGTCAAGAACGTTGTCAGAATATACTGTCCTTGTTTTCAGGAAGCCTTTGACCGTATATCTGAATTCGTGTTTTTCCATGGCTCCGGCCCCGTTCAGGCATACTTCCATCTGTGCGGATCTGTGCCTGTTCTGCAGCAATATCCGGTAGGTCCCGTCTTCTTTTCTGGCATAGCCGATTTTTTCGCTTCCGCTTGTCACCCCGATCAGTGATATGTCTCGTGAAACCATTGGCGGGTATGATGCTTCAGGATGTATCACGCACAGTCCTGCTGTCCCGCCTGCATATATCTCCCTTGATGACGACCGTATTGAAACGTTCTCTATGAAATAATTGCCTGTATAGCCGTCGGAACTGTCGAATATGGTGTATTCCCCGGGGTCGGCGCATGACATCTTCACAAGCCTGGAGTCGGTCATGAGGTATATGTTCCCCAGGGCATCTGCCTCCAGTGAAAGGATTTTTCCGTTGTAGTCTGAAGGCACATGGGAGAATTCCCGGCTGGTCATGGGAATCCTGGCCAGGGAGTTGGATTTCAGTATCCAGAGAGTGTTCCCCGATCTACGTACGGTATTGATGTCCCCTCCGTTGGAATGGAATATGTGTTCCGCCTTGACCCTGTCCGGATAGAGTGCCCAGATGTCGTAATGGTCATATATGACTGTCTCCCCCGGACCGGAATAGGCTGTCCAGAAGTTGCTGCTGGACTTTATTCTGTAGATTCCCGGACCGGTTATCTTCCCTGACGGGATATTGTAGTTGTATATGCTGTCTGCAAGTACATATACATTCTCTTCATCATACCGTTCCAGGTTTATGATTATGTCTTTTTTCAGGATATTGCCGTTTGTTTCTTCGTCTGAAATGGTTATGCGTTCTGTCTTCCCGGAACCGGTGTCGTATCTGTATATGCCTTTATTGTAGACCGAGATGAGCATCTGTCCGTTCCCGATATCCTCGATCGAGGCTACCTTTTCGTGCCCCATTGCCTCAAGTACCCTGAACTTTCTTCCATTTCCGTGTTCAAGTATGGCGATGCCGCTCCCGTCCGTACCTATCCATATGTTCCCGCCGCTGTCTTCTCTCAGGCATGAAACTACGGAACTGTTGGCCCCCCTGTCTTTCGGGAAACCGAATTCGTCATTGTCGAAGTTCCTTACGGGAGTATATTTGAGGCATAGGATACCATGCCTTACAGTGCCCATCCATATTTCGCTTCCGTATATCTCCATACAGTTCACTGATTCGATTTCCGGCGGAGGAAGCTGCCCGCATGAGAACTCCTTGATGTTTTTTATGCACATGGAGGAAAGGTCCGCCTCGTAGATCCCGTCCCCGTCCGTCGTTACATATATTTTACCATTGCATTCTTCAAGCCCCAGTATTATGTGCCCTTCCAGGAAAGAACGGATTTTCCTGTATTCCTTCCCGTGGCTGCCCTCCTGTCCTGAAATGCAGATGACGCCGTTATTGTGGAATGCCATCCATATACGTCCTTCCCGGTCAACGCACAGGTCGTTCACCAGGGAATCGTGTCCGAGGCCGTATATTTTCCTTGCCAATCCCGAGCGCAGGCCGACTGTATATACCCCGTCGGCATCGGCCGTGACTATACAGGTGGTGTCATCAATGAATTCCAGATGGTCGGCCTTGCGCGGCAATGATCCTGCGTCCATTACCATCCTGAGGCTGTCCTGTGTCCGGTCCTGCCCTGCTATCCCGTCTTTGCATATGAAATATATCCCGTCTTTCCAGGTGTCATAGTCATACGGTATGACAGGGACCCCGTCAATGCTTTCCCTGCTGAAGGTGTCTGTACTGTGGTGGTACCTGTACAGACCGGATGATGTGGCGGCCCAGATGCCCCCGCTGTTGCCCACGGAGATGAACCTTATCCTTTTGTTGAGGAAGGAGCTGTCGGAATTGTAGCTTTTTATCTTGCCTTCGGCAATCCTGTCGAGACCTTTGTCCGAGCCGATCCAGTATGTGCCGGCCGAGTCCCTGGCTATAGACAGTATCTTGTTGCCGGACAGTCCTTCTCCGCTGCCTAAGGTACTGTATTGCAGATATGGATTTTTGTCCGTCTGCTCTCCTGCATGAACGGCTGCAGGGGCAGGCGATGCCAGTGCGGCATATAATGTAATGAAGTGCAGGCAGAGGGTTTTCAGTGTCATTGTATGGTAACAGGGTTATGTCATACAAAGTTAAGGAATAACTTGGATTTTTGTCTCCCGGTATTGGAAAATAGTCTCCGGTGGATGAAATTTCAATAAAAATGGACATAATTCATAGCCGGTGTATGCGCTAATGGCGAAATTAGTGAAACAATAATTCAAAAATGGATTATCTATGAAACAACTACAGTCTTCTTTTTTATTGCGGCTGTCTTTCCTGTCTTTCCTTGCCGTTCTGGCAGCGTCAGAGTTTCTGCATGCGCAGGATTCAGGACTCGCTGTGAGCGGGAAGGTATATGACCAGAACGACCAGCCCGTGGCCGGTGCAAGCATCGTGGTCCAGGGGACCAGGAACGGTGTCATAACGGAAAATGACGGTTCCTATGAAATCCGTGTGCCGGACAGGAAAGCCGTGCTGGAGGTCTCGTTCCTCGGATATGAGCCGCAAAGCCGTGCAGTAGGCTCCCAATTGATTATAGACTTTTTCCTGGAAGAGGACAGGGAAGCTCTGGATGCGGTCGTGGTAGTTGCTTACGGTACGCAGACCAAGGCAACTGTCACAGGCGCTCTCTCTACAATGGAGTCCGCCCAGCTGAAGAACACTACTGTGGCGGATTTCACCAATATCCTTGCCGGCCAGCTTCCCGGGGTGGCCACCATCCAGACGACGGGGCAGCCTGGTGCGGACAATGCAAGGATATTCGTGCGCGGGGCGGGCTCCCTCAACGATGCGGCTTCTTCCCCGCTGATTCTTGTAGACGGCATAGAGAGGCCGATGTCATCTATCGACCCGAACGAGATAGAGAGCCTGTCCGTGCTGAAGGACGCCTCATCGACTGCCGTCTTCGGGGTCAGGGGAGCGAATGGCGTGATCCTCGTCACCACCAAAAGGGGGGAGATTGGGAAGCCACGGATTTCCATCAATTCTACAGTGGGGTTCCAGCATCCTATGTCATATGTGGAACAGGTGAGCAGCTATGAATATGCAAGGTTCTGGAACATGAAGCAGCAGAACGACGGCATCACCGACCCGAAGAAGCTGTTCACACGAGAGGCTATCGAGGCGTACCGCATCGGCTCAGACCCCATAATGTATCCCGACACGGACTGGTCTGAACTCATGTATAAGGAGATGTTCCTCCAGACGAAACACAATATAAACATATCCGGAGGTACGGAGAACGTGAGATATTTCGTTTCCATGGGGCTTTTCTACCAGGACGGCCTCCTGAAACAGCTTCCCGGCCTCGACTATGACAACAACTACAAGTACAACAGGTACAATTTCCGCGCGAATCTGGACTTCAAGCTTTCCAATACCACCCAGATGAAACTTAACATAGGCGGCAATGTGGGTAAAAGCCAGGAACCGAAGGTAGAAAGCGATATGGCCCATGTATGGAACCATACACGTATTTGGGCGCTCCCTATGGTCAGTCCCGGCATGATTGACGGAATAAGGACCCTTGTACCGAGCAGCATACTTCCTGGTCTTGAGATGCGTGACGGGTACAGGCCTTTTTACGGATACGGGTATAAGCAGCTTTACAGGGCCACGCTTAACCTCGACCTCGAGCTGACCCAGCGCCTGGATTTCATCACGGACGGCCTGAGCGTATCTGCAAAAGGAGGCTATGACATAAACATGAGTCTTGACAAGATACATACAGGATACGGGGCCGAGTACCAGACAGTATATTACAAGACGACCTTGGAGGACAACACTATCCCGATGACAGATCCGGATTTTGACAAAACACTGGTTTATGTTCCTCAGGGATCTAACAGTTCACTTGGATATTCAGAGACTTCCGGATACGACAGGAACTGGTATATGGAATTCCGTCTTGACTACAGGAGGAAGTTCAACGGCAAGCATGCCGTTACCGGACTGCTGCTGTACAACCAGTCCCAGGACTATTATCCTACCGTTTACAGCGGCTCCAAAGCTGCCTATTCTTATCTGCCGAGAGGCTATGTCGGTCTTGTGGGCAGGGTCACCTATGCCTATATGGATAAATATCTGGTGGATTTCAACGCGGGGTACAACGGTTCCGAGAACTTCGCTCCGGGGCGCAAGACCCGATACGGCTTTTTCCCTTCAGGCTCCATAGGATGGGTGATATCCGAAGAGGGCTTCATGAAAAGGCAGGACGTAGTTGACTTCCTGAAGATAAGGGCATCTGTAGGACTTGTCGGAAACGACCTCGGTACATCGTCCAGGTTCATGTACATGGAAGGCGTCTGGAACCCTGCAGGAAGCTACAGTTTCGGGGTTGACAACCCTAACGGCCTTCCTTACTATACGCTCGGCACTCCCGGAAACCCTGGGGTAACATGGGAGAAAGCCTTGAAATACAATGTCGGACTCGATATGAACATGTTCAGGAACCGTCTTTCCCTGACTGCCGACTTCTTCCTTGAAGACAGGAACGGAATCCTGGTAACGCCTAATTCCATGCCTTCGATAATAGCTACCCCTCTTCCGAACCTCAACATCGGTGAGGTCGAGAACAAGGGATATGAAATATCTCTGGGATGGTCCGACACACGTCCTTCATCGTTCTATTACAGCATCGATGCCAATGTCTCATTCGCAAGGAACAGGATCATCTATATGGATGAGGTCAAGAGCGAATTCGACTACCAGAACCAGACAGGAGGACCTACCGGAAGGAAGACCGGACTATATAAGTTCATCCGCCTGTACAGGGACAGCGACTTCATCACGGACAATGCTACCGGCGAAAGGATTCTTGACCCTTCACTGCCTCAGCCTAACGTGAAGGTCTATCCTGGAGACGCCATGTATGCGGACCTTAACGGGGACAATGTAGTGAACGGGGACGACACCATGGTCTACGGGTATTCTACCAGGCCGGAGTATGTATTCGGGCTCAACGCCACATTCGGCTACAAGGGATTTTCCCTGACCATGAACTGGACGGGCGCGACGCATGTGGACAAGATGATGGAGCTCGACTACAGGATTCCGTTCACAAATGCCGGAAACAGGGGTCTGATTGATTATTTCTATACTGACTGCTGGACCCCGGAGAACCCGGACGGCACCCTTCCGCGTGCCGCAGAGACTTCAGAGGGATGGAATTCATCCAATTCTACCCTCTGGCTCAGGGACGCCTCCTACGTAAGGCTGAAAGAGCTCACTCTCGGGTATACATTTTCCCAGAACAACTTTTTCAGGAAACTCGGAATTAATTCTCTCGAGGTATTCTTCACCGGTTACAATCTCCTTACTTTCAGCCCAATGAAGTTCGAGGATCCGGAGACTGTGGCCAACAACAGAGGCGAATACCCACTGGTCAAGACATTCAACCTTGGACTTAATATTAACTTTTAAAGGATGATTGAGATGAAAGTTTTTGAACTACTGATACTGGCAAGTATACTGATGCTGATCTCATCCTGTGCCGACATAAGGTTCGGCGATGCCGGCCTGAGCAAGGCGCCTGAATCGTCCGGGGCTACCATCGATTCCCTGTTCTCGTCTATACAGGATGCAGACAAGGTGCTTGTGGCGGCGTATTCATATCTTCCGTACTGCCTTCCTGTAGACAGTGATACAAAATTGGGAGACAATACATTGGAGTCTTTGACAGATTTACAGCAAAGTGTCAGGAACCATGTTTCCGACGGGCCGAGGAACCTTTACTACAACGGAGCCCTGAACTCCACCCTCTCGTCCCAGGATGCCGGTAACGAGGCCTACCGTTTCGGTTCCGAGAACGACTACAGGGCCATACGCTACGGATGGATATTCATCGAGAACGCCCACCGGATTCCAGATATCACGGATGAGGTAAGGAACAGGAAGATAGCAGAGGCCAAGATGTGCATAGCTATAGCCTATTCCAACATGATGCGCTATGTCGGGGGCATCCCTGTCCTGGACCATTCGATTCAGGTAAACGAGGAAATGAAATTCCCGCGCTGGACTTTTTCGGATACGGTGGACTGGATTGTGGACCTGATAGACTCCGCTGTACCTTACCTTCCGTGGAAGGTGGATGCCCTGGAGGACGGCAGGATGACCAGGGCCGGTGCTTTGGGCCTGAAACTCAGGGTACTTTGCTTTGCCGCGAGCGACACGTTCAACTCGGACACCCCATACCATCCGCAGGCAACGGAGTACCAGTGCTATATGAACTATGACCACGGACGCTGGGAGAGGGCGAAGGATGCCGCCGATGAGTTCATGAAGGAATGGCAGGAGAACGGGTACTATGACCTGGTGCAGCCTGAGGAGCCTACCCACATGGCAAGGAGGCTGGCATACCGCAAGGGGTACTATGACAGGGGTATGTGCGAGACCCTGATATCCATAAGGAAAGGCTATGATGTCGGTACCCATTACCGTTTTGTCGACTATAATGCCAGGCTCTATGCCTGCCCGACTTTGAACTGGGCGAATATGTATCCGTGGGAAGACGGCACCGATTTCCCTGAGGACTTCGACTGGAAGAACCCTCCTAAGCAGCCGTTCTTCACTCCGGACGGCTCCGGGAATCCTCCTGGCATACCTACCAGGGACCCGAGACTTTACGAGAACATAGCTGTGCCAGGGGATATATATGCAGACGGGACTGTCGCACCGGTACATAAGAACCATCCGAACTACAAGCCGGAAGGGACCGGGTTCAGGGCAATGAAATATGTTCTCCAGGATGAGGATGAAAGAAGCAACAGACCTGTACATTGGGCTTACCTCCGGCTGCCGGAAGTGCTCCTCAGTGCAGCCGAGGCATATAATGAAGCGGACGGTGCCCCGTCAGCGGAGGCATACGGTTTTGTGAACAGGGTGAGGGCGAGGGTAGGCCTGTCCCCTCTTCCTGAAGGTATGGACAAGATGGCATTCCGGAAAGCTGTCCTGAAAGAAAGGGCCCTTGAGTTCGGATACGAGGAGGTGAGATGGTTCGACCTTGTCAGATGGGGGATGAAAGACGATTTCACGAAAACCCTGTACGGCCTGTATTCTACGGGAAATGAGCAGAACAACCCTACCGAGTTCACGTTCGAGCCTTTCGAGCTTCCGAAAAGGCACTGGGCGATAATATGGGACAGCAAATGGTATCTGGCCCCAATCCCGAAGGTGGAGATCGATAAAAACTACGGCATGACCCAGAATCCGGGATGGTAATGCAGTTTATCCAGCTTAAAACCAGAAATATGAAAAGGAAAATCACATATCTGTTCTTGTCGGGGATGATCCCTGTGTGGGCCATGGCCCATGAGCCGGCCGAGGCATTCTTGAGCGACTCATTGTATATGCCCCATGGCGGAGAGTATGCATCCAGTCATGTAACGGCGGTATCCGACGTGTTTGAAAAATCCCCTGAGTACGATGTGGCCAAGGCATTGTACGGACGCATTCCGGGACTGCTGGTGAATCAGGGGTACAGCGTAGACAATCCTACAGCGAACCTTTCTTCGTTGAGTCTCCACGGACGCAGTCCTGTGGTACTGATAGACGGAGCCGTGCGGTCCCTTGATGAAATCACGGCATCCGAAATAGAGTCGGTGTCGGTGTTGAAAGATGCGGTCTCCTCCGCCCTTTACGGTGTCAAGGGCTCGAACGGGGTGATCCTCGTCACTACAAAGCGCGGCAAGGTATCCCCGCTGAAAGTCACCGCAAAATACCAGTACGGCGTGCATACCATGTTCCGTGCACCGGATTTCGCTGACGCCTATACATACGCCGGATATTACAACGAGGCCCTCAGGCTCGACGGCCTTCCAGAGGAGTACAGCAGCCGGGAGCTGGATGCTTTCCGGACAGGGATATATCCATATTCTTACCCGGATGTGGACTGGATGGGCGAGATCTACCGCAAGGCTGCTTCAAACCACAGGGCTGAACTCACTTTCCGGGGAGGGTCTAAGCGGTTCAGGTATTTCGCCGCAGCCGACTACATGTATGACGAGGCCCTTTACAGGATGCAGAATACTGATGACCGGTATGACTCCAGGCAGTATGATACCAGGCTCGGTATCAGGGCCAATATCGATGTGGACATTACCAGGACCACACTGATGAGGCTCGGAGTGATGGCTCGTCTGTCCCAGTACAACATGTACAACACTTCAGGCCTCGATGCGGCCGTCTACCGTACCCCGGCTGCCGCATTCCCTGTCCGACAGGAAGACGGTACGTATGGCGGATCCGCCATCTACGGGAACAAGAACCCCGTAGCGATGCTTAATGACAGCGGAGCCTACAAGAACTCCAGGACTACTCTTCTGGGTAATCTTTACCTGAGGCAGGACTTCAGTCCGTGGGTGAAAGGCCTGGATGTGGATGCCATGGTCACATTTGATTATATAGGGGCAATGGCTGATGCCTCATCTAAAGAGTACAGGTACTCGGAACTGAAATCCGACATTATGGAAGACGGTTCTTTGGTGAAGGAGCAGCTGTGGTACGGCAAGGATTCCCCTACGCTGAGTCATTCTTCATGGTTTTCTACACTTGTCATGAGAACGGAGCTTCAGGGCCGTATTAATTACACTTTGGCCAGGAACAGGCATCACCTCGATGCCCATGCCGTATACCGTCAGCGTGCCTATACTGCAAGCGGCAGGAACCGTTCATGGAAAAACCAGGAAATGCTCCTGACGGCATCGTATTCCTACGCAGGAAGATATTTCATCGATGCCGTGGCCAACTGGTCCGGTACGTCA
Organism: uncultured Bacteroidales bacterium; assembly: GCA_944326305.1. GTDB lineage: Bacteria > Bacteroidota > Bacteroidia > Bacteroidales > UBA932 > Cryptobacteroides. The sequence continues at coordinate 23,794 of CALVDL010000005.1, read as the reverse complement.
TACCTTCCGGAAGGGGACCGCTTCAACTTCTATCCGGCCGTAAGCATCGGATGGGTAATGTCTGAGGAGGAATTCATGAAACAGGCTCCGGCGGTATCCTATTTCAGGGTATTCGCCTCGGCCGGCCTTTCCGGGAACGACAAGGGCCTGTCCCATGAGATGTATCTTCAGCCTTACGGTTCGGAAAACGCCAGGTCATATTATTTCGGGAAGAACGTGGTTTCATACGGGGGCCGCGCCGAGGGCAATCTCCCTATCCTTGACCTTGTCCCCGAGCAGACCATGAAATATACCGCCGGGATCGACCTCAGGCTCTTCGACAGCAGGCTTTCCCTTTACGGGGAATTCTTCCATGACAGGAGAAGCAGGATACTTGTGGACAACAACAAAGTCTCCGGAGTGATCGGGATCGGACTCGAAAGGCAGGATATAGGGGAATATCACTACACCGGGACTGATTTTGCTGTTTCCTGGGGAGATGTCTGCGGAAAATTCCGTTACGACATACACGCGAACGGCGCGTGGATGACAAGCAAAATCATAGAGGACGGACAGGGTTTCCAGAAATACGACTACCTCTATACCAGAGGGAACAAGGTCGGGCAGGTATACGGGCTGGAGGCAATAGGCATCTTCCAGAACGAGGACGAGATAAGGAACAGCATACCGCAGTCTTTCAGTGATGTTAAGCCGGGCGACCTCAAATACAAAGACCAGAACAGGGATGGCCGCATCGACTATGAGGACTATGTCAGGATGTCCGATTCCACAATACCGGAATTCCATTATGGGTTCGGTTTCGAGCTCGGATACGGGAACTGGGAGCTCTCAGCTGAATTCCAGGGACGTACGGGAGTGACAGTGAACCTCCTGTCTTCACCTCTCTACAAGCCGATATCCAACAGCTCCACAATCTCGGACACTTATCTCGACCGGGAGATACCGTGGTCTCCGGAAAGGGCATCCCAGGCCACCATGCCGAGGCTTTCCCCTATGGACAACACGAACAATACGAGGAACAGTTCATGGTGGTTCCGTGACGGCTCTTTCCTGAAGCTCCGCAGCCTCATGATCTCCTATACCTTCACGCGCAAGATGATCAGATTCTCCGACATGAAGGTCTATGTCCAGGGGACCAACCTTTTCTCCATCGACAAGATCGGGTTTGCCGACCCCGAGCAGCTGAATGTGGCTTATCCGGCCACGAGGGCGTTCTGGGCGGGAGTAAAATTCAGTTTCTGATTAGGAAATAAATCATGATAAAGCATATTGAGATGAAAAAGATAATATACATACTTGCGGCGGCCGCCATGGTGCAGGGGTGCAATTTCCTTGATTTTGACGAGACCAGCAGCCTCTATACCAGAGAAGACATGTATGCATATTTCGGCAAGGCCAAGGAAATGCTGACCAATGTCTACGGCTACATGCCGCAGGATTTCGGGGTAGTGAGCAAGGCAATGCGCGACTGCGGCTGTGACGACGCCGAGTTCGGGGATCCGAATAATATAGTGCAGAACTTCAACAACGGCAGCTGGACCCCTTCCTCGGTAATGGACACCCAGTGGGGCATGTACAACGGAGTGAGGGCGGCCAACGAGTTCATAGAATCGATCGGGCAAGCGGACTTCTCACGTTTCGAGAATGAGCCGCAGTACGAGAATTGGAAAAAACAGCTCGAATTCTTCCCTTACGAGGCGAGGGTCCTCAGGGCCTTCTATTTCTTCGAGCTGGCCCGCCGCTACGGCGATATCGCCATGCCGATGAAAATGCTGACACCGGATGAAGCCAACACCATAGGCAAGACTCCGTTTGCCGATGTCATAAAGTTCATTGCCGATGAATGCTATGAATGCAGCAAGGTGCTTCCTGATGACTACCTTGACCAGCCGGACCATGAGTTCGGCCGTGTGACAAAGGGCTTCGCCCTGGCTGTCAGGTCTAAAGCTCTTCTTTATGCGGCAAGCCGCCTCCACAATCCTTCTATGGACAAGGCAAAATGGGAGATGTCCGCTGAGGCCGCCCATGATATTATAGCCCTTAATCTGTACAGCCTGGACCCTGGTGCCAAGGTGAATGACGTGGATTCCCCTGAAGTGGTCCTTTTCAGGATGAACAACAACAGTTCGACCTTCGAACTTGACAACTTCCCTATACGCTTTACCGAAGGCAAACGCACATATTCGTGCGGCACCTATCCTACACAGGAGCTCGTAGACGCTTTCCAGACCAAGAACGGATATGATATCATCCTCGGCGAAAACGGCTGGGAGACTGATGACCCGGATTTTGATATCAGCCGTCCGTATGAAGGGCGGGATCCCCGCTTCGCCCGCACTGTACTGGCTGACGGGATGGCTTTCAAGGGTGATGTCATTGAGACATTCGAAGGCGGGAAGGACTATTTCACCACCAGGGACAGGAATACCCCGACAGGATATTTCCTGCGCAAATACATAGAGGAGACCACGAGTTTCACTCCCGAGGCCCTCGTTTCCAACAAGCACCACTGGATAGTCTACCGTTATGCGGAGACCCTGCTGACTTTTGCCGAATCCATGGTAGAGGCCGGGCATGACCCTGCGGACAAAGGGGAGTATACCCTTTCCGCCCTGGACGCACTCAACCAGGTAAGACGCAATGCCGGCATGCCCGATGTCAATGCTACCGGTAGGGAAGAGTTCCTGGAGGCTATCAGACGGGAATGGCGTGTGGAATTCGCCTTTGAGGACCACCGCTTCTGGGATGTACGCAGATGGTGCATCGGAGAAGATACTCAGACCGGAATCTCGGGGGTGTCAATCAAAAAGACCGGGGACGGGCTGCAGTACTCAAGGGTAAAGTGTGAGACACGTGTGTGGAACGACAGGATGAACCTGTATCCTATCCCTCAGAGCGAACTGTTCAACAACCCTCACCTGAATCCCCAGAATCCTGGCTGGTAATGTTTTGTCGAATATCATCTAACGTTATCTTGATATATGGAAATTTTCAGAAATACCGCGAGGCTTGTGCTTCCTGCCTTGCTATGCATAGCGGCCGTCTCATGTACGGAGAAGGAAGAAAGGATAGATCCCGTGGACCTCAGATTCGATGCGAGGGACAGCTACAGTGTGTCAGCCCTTTCCGCTGAACCGATTTCTTTCGTGGTCAAGTCGTCGGATCCGTGGGAGGTGTACAGCTACCATCCCGACTGGTGTGAAATCACGCCTTCATCGGGCGCTCCCGGAGAGAAATGTACTGTAACTGTCAAATACCTGGATTCAGATTCCCTCGACGAAAGAATCGACACCCTGGTCATCAAAAGCGACTATTGGATAGGCAAATGGGTCAGAGTTGCCCAGGCGGGTACTGCATATCTGGATGTTGACAGGACAGACTTCGATATTGCGCGTACTGGAGAGACGGTTTCAGTTGCCGTGTCGTCTAACCAGAAATGGTCTGCCGATGTTACGGAAGGAAAGGAGTGGATTGAAATAACAGAAGGCTCGGAAGGCGAGAATGACGGCGTCATTACTCTTGATATAGAACCGAATTCCGGAGAAATCAGGGAAGGCAGAGTCGCTGTCCGGGACAGGAAAGGAAATGAGAGTATCACTCTTGTAATATCCGAAGATGGAATACGTCTTGATCCGGAAAAATTTGAAATAAGGACTTACCATAATGCCGGAAGGGTGTCCTTGCATGTCGCCTCTGACGGCAAATGGACTGTTTCCAAGGATTCCGGTTCTGACTGGTACAGTTTTGAAAATATAGAGTTCGACGGAAACGGAACACTGAATATAGATGTTTCTGCCAACACATCCGGAGGTTTGAGGAAGTCCACATTTACCATCAGGTCAGTGTCTACGGAAGCCGGTACAGTGCCTGTCGAGAAACAGGTGACATTGAAACAGGCTCCGGAACAGGTCTTTACAAGGCACACATGGAGCAAGGACCTTCTTCCGTGGAGGGTGCATGATTCCTGGCCGATAGCGACATATCCTATAACGGTAGGCGATGACGGCAGCCTGCATTTCACCAAGAGCGGAGCCAGGATTATCCTGTACAGGAACAACCATATATCTCCAGGGGACTACCGGTTCAGGGTGAAGACGGACAGTCCGATAGCTGTAACGAACATTTATTTCCAGTTCTACGGCACCGACACCGCACCTAACGAGATACGGTGGCACCTGAATGCCTCTACAGGTAAGACGGATGCAAGCACGGCACCGAATTCCGATATTGCGACCTACAACATACCTTTCGACTCTTCTGTAGCCAATGACTTGATGGTCAGGATGTCCGAGGATAACGGATACATCCACTTCGAATGGTGGCTCAACGACACCAAGTTTGCCGAGATATCTTCCGGTCCTGACTTCATGAAGAACGCCACATGGGAGGGGACAGACCATATACAGATCCAGATAGGGTCCGACTGGCATGACAACGGTGACGCGACATTCTATTGGTATGAATCCGCTCCGCCTATAGACTGGAACCAGAACTGATATTGATTGAATGATATGGAAATAAAGAAAAGCATATTTGCAGTCCCGTTCCTTCTCCTTGCCTGCTGTGCAAGGACGGAGGCCGGGAACGATGACAAAGGCAGGACCGGCACTGCCGGGGAGTGGTCCCTCGTGTGGGAAGATGAGTTCGACGGCCCGTCGGTGGATGATGCGGTATGGAGCCGTATCCCCAGGGGCACGTCCAGCTGGCAGGACACCCAGTCGTCTGATGACAGATGCTATGAAATGAGGGAAGGGTGCCTGGTGCTGAAGGGGATAGTCAATGATGACCTTGAAAAGGATCCTTCTCCTTACCTTACCGGAGGTATATGGTCCCAGGACAAGAAGGCTTTCGGACCGGGCCGTATAGAGGTGAGGGCAAGGCTGCAGGCTGCGCAGGGCGCGTGGCCTGCCATCTGGCTGCTTCCTTATTTCCGTGACGTGCCTGACAATTATTGGCCTTACGGAGGGGAGATAGATATAATGGAGAGGTTCGGCTACGACCCGAAAGTCTCCCAGACCGCCCATAGCAACTATACCTACAACCTCGGGCACAAGACCGATCCCGTACATACCGGCAAGGCGGATTTCGACCATGACGGCTTCAATGTCTACGGAGTCGATATCACAGCCGACAGCCTTGCATTCCGTGTAAACGGCAAACTGACATTCTCATATCCGAGGGTCCCGTCTGCCGCCTCGCAGGGCCAGTATCCGTTCTATAAGCCGATGTTCCTTATCATTGACATGCAACTCGGAGGCGACTGGTCCGGTGGCAATGTCGATCCGGCCACACTGCCTGTAGAAATGGAAGTGGACTGGGTAAGGTATTATGAATGGAAATAAAAAGTTCTTACCTTTGCCTCCAGGTATCCTATACCGGCTTACATATCCGGTAAGGGGAACATGAGGATTATGATGGTACCGGAAATTGTGTTCTATATTGTGGCGGCGGTTTTTATCGCCGCCGCTTCCTTTTTGTGGAAAGTGTCACGTGAAAGGGATGTGCTCCGGAGGCGGGTTTCCGCCCTGGAGAAGGACAATGCCGTGATGGAAAATTCCCTGAGGGCCTCCGAGAAGGAGGCTGCCCTTTCGGAGGAGGTGCACCGGAGGACAGTCTCGGAGATGCAGAGGATGAACGAGCAGTACCTGTCTGCGGCCAATGCTCAGCACAGGGAGGACCTTGAAGCCATGAAAGTGCAGTTCAAGGCATTAGCAGCAGAGATTTCCTCTGCAAGCAGCAGGGAGTTCCGGGAACAGAGCGCAGCACGGATTTCGGAGATGCTTGCCCCGGTGAAGGAGCGTTTTGCTCAGCTCGACAGGACAATGAAGGAGTCGCAGGAGACCTCTGTAAGGTACAATTCTGAGCTTTCCGCATCCATACGTCTGGTCATGGAGCAGTCCCGCCATGTGGGTGAGGAGGCCAGGAACCTTGCGGATGCCCTGTCAGGCCGTTCGAAAGTGCAGGGGGACTTCGGGGAGATGCTCCTGAAGGATATACTCCGGAATGCCGGGCTGCAGGAGGGGGTGCATTTTGCGAGCCAGAAAGTCATGACGGACTCTCTCGGGCACGAGATCAGGAGCGAAAGCGGAGGTGCTATGATTCCGGACACCCTGATATTCTATCCGGACGACACTGTCGTGGTAGTGGATTCCAAGGTGAGCCTCACCGCATTCAAGAACTATATGGCCAGCAGCTCCGCCGCGGACAGGGACAGGTTCGCCAGGGAGCATGTGGAGAGCGTGAGGCGCCATGTCGACGAGCTGAAGGCCAAGGATTATGCGTCATATATCCCGGATGGCAAGCGCAAGGTAGACTACAATATAATGTTCATCCCTGTCGAAGGGGCTTTCCGTCTGATGCTTGAGACGTCACCCCTGCTCTGGCAGGCCGCCAAGGACAACAATGTCTTGATTGTGAGCCAGATGACCCTCGTGATAGTGCTGAACATGATCCAGATGAGCTGGAAGCAGGCACAGCAGGAAGCCAATATCGAACAGGTCTACAAGACGGCCTCCGAGCTGATGGGGCAGCTGCAGGGATGGATGTCGGCCTTTGTCGCTGTAGGGGAGAACCTCGACAGGACTGTGAAGTCTTATGCCGAATCACGGTCGAAGCTGGTCGGCTCGCAGCAGTCTGTGGTCCGGAAGATAGCGAAACTTGAATCTCTCGGCATTTCACCGAGACGCTCCAGAGGAAAGGTCAGGATCTCGTCCCGCAAATCCGGCCCTGAGTCCGTCATTCCGAAAGAACTGCTAGAGTGATTTTCAATTTAATTTCGTTGTGTGGAAAGACAGGAGCGCCAAAAATACAGGCAAGTAATCTTTGAGCGCATCTTTCAGGATAGACAGGACTTTCGAAATCTCATAAGTGACTTGTCTCTGTGTCATATTGTATTTCTGTGCGATTTCCTTATAGCTCAAACCTTTCAGTCTCTCAAGAAAAATCTGCGAAGAAATATATCCTGTCTTCTTCAGGCTGTTCTGACAGATGTTCATCACTTCTCTGCTGAATAGATTGAAATCTATCCTGTCATTTTCCAGGATGTTTATATTCTGGGCGTCTATAGCCTTGATTTTTAGATTCTTGAATATGATCTGTTCGCAGTTGCGGCGTTTCAGCCAGTTAAGGCATTTATTCTTGACCGTACTGACCAGATACTGTTTCATTACAGCCTCGTCGAGTTTTTCCGCATTTTCCATCAGGGAAATGAAACTGTCGTTTACTATATCTTCAGAAGCCTCGACATTCTGCACATATGAATTTGCCAGCAGGACAAGCCACTTGCGCTGTCTATACAGGCATTCAACTGTTTTATAAAAATGTCTTTCCTGGTTCCCTGTCATTGCAGAATTTGATTAAACACACCAAAATTACACAATCTTATCAATGATTATGAAAAAAAACTATGAATTTTTTGTAAAACCGTCGTTCTTGATTGTCTTATATAATTGAAAGGGGGAAACAATATTATGATGATAGATGATACATTGTTGATGAAGTACATGCAGGGCCTGTGCTCTGACAAGGAGAAGGATGCCATAAGCCGATGGCTGGAACAGTCGGAGGAGAACAGGAAGGCATTCAGGGATGCGCATTTCATATATGAGAGCCTTTTGATGTCGACGGATCCGGCGGCGTTCAATATACCCGTGAAGAAAAACAGAGGAAGCGGACATTCAAATCTATTGAGGAATATTGCCGCAGTTGCCGCCGTGGCGGCTTCAGTTGTCGCTGCGGCACTGATAACTGACCATTACAGCAGAAAATCAATATCAGAAGACATGCTGGTCGTGGAAGTCCCTGCAGGAAAGATGATGTCATTGACATTGAGTGACGGCACATCCATTGATCTGAATTCAGGTGCCAGATTGACCTGTCCACCCATCTTTTACGGGAAAACGCGGAAAGTTGAACTTGACGGAGAGGCGCTGTTTCATGTCACCCATGATCCTGAGCATCCGTTTACAGTGGAAACATTTGCAGCCGACATAAATGTTCTCGGGACGGAATTCAACGTGCATGCCGAAGAATCGGGCAATATATTTTCAACCTCTCTGATAAGCGGAAAGGTAGAAGTATCCGGCACCTCCGGTCCGGACGAAAGCTACATACTGTTTCCTGACCAGACCATAACTCTTACCGATGACGGCTTTGTCATAGAAGACCGGCTTGATTCACAGACCCTTTATTGGCCTGAAGGCCTGATAAACATTACCGGAATTTCTTTCGACAGTCTGATGGAAAGGCTTGAAAAAGCCTTCAGCGTACAAATAATAATTGACAGGCAGGATATTCCTGAAATAAACTGCACGAGCGGTGAAATACGTATATCTGAAGGGATCGACAATGCCTTGAGAGTCCTTCAGCACGTTGCCGAATTCGACTATGTTAAGGACTACAGTACCGGAACAATCCATATCAGATGACCTGTATCCAGAAGTATAACACTAAAACCATGATAATTATGACATAGACAGACTTCCGCTGTCGGCAGGAACAAAAAGCCTGCAGATGTTGACGGCATCTGCAGGCGGGTAACAGCCGACGTAAAACACTATCCGACTTATTACCAATTAATCTTACAAATTTATGAATAAAAAAAAGGTATTCTACAATTTTTTCTGTAGATTGCTTTTCCTGATGGCTGTAACTGTCACTGGCATCCATCAGGCAAGCGCATCCCAGCAGAGGGAAGGTCTCCTGTCTCTGGACTTTGAGAATGCACCGTTGTCGCAGATAATGGAATCAATCAAGGAACAGTCCAGATATCTTTTTGTAAACAAAGGTGTCGATGTCACCAGGGAAACAAGCATCCAGGCCATAGAAAAGACGGTACAGGAGGTATGCGAACTTCTTTTTGTCCCTCTGAATGTCAAGTACACGATAGAAGGCAATACCATCATCATTTCAGAGGGACCGGCACCGGTGTCCCTCAGCGGTAAAGTCGTTGACGCCTCGGAGCAGCCGGTTCCCGGAGTCGCAGTCCTTGTCAAGGGCACGACCGCCGGGACCACCACTGATCTTGACGGCCTGTTCAGCATCAGCGCTTCCCCCGGCAATATACTGGTTTTTTCAAGTATAGGTTATGAGACACAGGAAGTGGCTGTAGGCAACAGAACCACTTTCAACATCATCCTGAAAGACGATTCCATCGTCCTTGAAAGCGCAGTGGCGATTGGTTATGGTGTCGTCAACAAACGGGATCTCTCCACGGCGATATCCTCAATCAAGTCCGAGGATATCGCGAACCAGCCTATTTCCGACTTCCGCCAGTCGATGGCCGGAAAAATGCCTGGAGTACAGGTCATGCAGACGAGCGGAGACCCGGAAGGAAGTGTGATGGTCCGTGTCCGTGGTATCAGTTCCGCCACTGCCGGCAACGACCCTCTTTATATCGTTGACGGAGTCCCGATGGAGAACGGTCTGAACAACCTTAATTCAAATGACATAGAGTCAATGGAAGTCCTTAAGGACGCCTCCTCCGCCGCAATCTACGGTTCACGGGGATCGAACGGTGTCATACTTATAACCACAAAGAAAGGGCTGTCCGATAATCTTCAGGTCGCTTATGACGGCTACTATGGGATAGAGCAGGTTTCAAAGAAAATCGACCTTATGAATGCCTACCAGTATGCCCAGGTATCGAAGGAAGCACATGATGCGGCATACCTTGACCTCAATCCCGGCGGCACTGCTCCTAACGGAGACCGTCCGGAGTCTTTCATGAACTATCCCGTGGAACTCATCCCGTACCTCAATGGAGAACCCGGCCTCACGGATACAGACTGGCAGGACGCCATCTTCCGTACCGCGTCCACGACAAGCCATAACATATCCATTTCCCGGAGCGGGGAGAATGTCAACTTTTTCATTTCTGGCAATTACTACTACAAAGAAGGAATAATCATCAACTCCGATTTCGAGAAATATTCTTTTCGTCTTAATCTTGACGGCAAATGGAAGAAATTCAGGTATGGAGTCAATTTCTCGCCGTCATATTCAAAGTCCAATAAGGTGAACGCTTCCGGATCATACGGTTCCGGCGGTATAGTCCAGTCTGCGCTGACTTCCTGTCCGATATGGCCTGTCTATAACTCTGACGGCACATTTAATTTCCAGGGGAACGGCTACTGGAGAATCGGCAACGACTACCAGCACAATGAAATCCTGAACCCGGTTGCACTTGCGACCCTTCAGTCCGAGGTCATTGACCGTATCGCCATGACCGGAAGAGCTTTCATAGGCCTTGATATCTGGAAAGGTCTCTCATTCCAGACCTCTGTGGGAGGCTCGTTTTATGGAGCCATAGACAACAAGTGCCGCTCTTCGGAACTGCCTCTTTTAGGCAAGGACTACTACGATGCGAAATCAAATCCTGAAGGATACGCCTCATCCGGTTTCTACTTTAACTGGATCATCGAGAACCAGTTCACATACGACCGGACTTTCGGAGACCATAAAGTGAATGCGGTGCTTGTGCAGTCGGCCCAGAAAGAGACATACAAGACCATAAATGTAACCGCTACGGATTATCCGAATGACCATAACCAGACTATAGGAGGAGGCATAGTAAGCGACGGAGACTCCAGGACCGAACAATGGACCCTGGCATCTTATCTAGTCAGGGCCCAGTACAGCTACAAGAGCAAATATATGTTTTCGGCAGCCATACGTGCTGACGGCTCATCCCGTTTCGGAAAGAACAACAGGTGGGGATTTTTCCCGTCGGCATCTGCCGCGTGGCGCATATCCGGAGAACCTTTTTTTAAAGAGACCCCGGCCCTTTCATGGGTCAGTGACCTCAAACTCAGGGCAAGTTACGGGCAGACAGGTAATTTCCAGATAGGCAACTACCGCCATCTTGCCACAATGGGGACGGATGACTATATCCTGGGGACAGGCAGCGGTTCTCTTGTAAACGGTTACAGACCTTCCGATGTCGCCAACCCTGACCTTACATGGGAAAAGACATCCATGTTCAATGTCGGTATCGACCTGAATGTATTGAACGGGTATTTCGGCCTTACTGCGGAATACTATTATGCGAATACTACCGACATGCTTCTTGAAGTGCCGATCCCTCACCTGACGGGTTACAGCACTACACTCATGAATATCGGAAAAGTGAATAACCGGGGATGGGAACTTTCTGCCACTTCGGCACATTCATTCGCCAACGGCATAAGCTATTCCCTGAATGCCAACTGGGCGAAGAATACCAATGAGGTCAAGGCACTCGGGGCGAACGACACGCCGATCATCAAATCCGACAGCGTAGACCATGCCTACTATATCACGCAAGTCGGGGAACCGATTGGGTCATATTATCTGCTTGTCCAGGACGGCATTTTCCGTAATGAGGAAGACCTCATGGCGTACCCTCATGTGTCGAATGCGCGTCCGGGAGACTTCCGTTTCGTTGACATCGACGGTGACGGGGAGATAAATCTTGAGAAAGACCGCACGATAGTAGGGAACTATATGCCTGATTTCACATACGGGTTCGGTGGAACATTCGCATATAAAGGCATCGACTTCGCGATAGCTTTCCAGGGTGTCTACGGCAATGAGATCCTGAACCTTAACCGCCGTTATCTTGACAATATGGAAGGTAACACCAACGGCACGACGGCCGCCTTCTACAGATGGAAGAGTCCGTCCGACATAGGTGATGGCAATACAAACAGGGCAAACCGCAAGCAGACCGGAAACAATTCCCGTACATCTACATGGCATATCGAGGACGGGTCTTATCTCAGGCTGCAGAATATAGCTCTCGGATATACCCTGCCTCAGAAATGGACAAAGAAGTTCTTCGTACAGAAACTGCGTGTCTACCTGTCCGCACAGAATCTTTTCACATGGACTGAATATTCAGGCTATAATCCGGAAGTGAGCGGCAGCACGAGTGCCCTTACTCCGGGAGAGGATTACGGAACTTACCCGTTGGCCAGGACATATATGGTAGGATTGAATATCACATTCTAAAAGAGGACATACAATGAAAAAGATAAAACAGATATTGCCGGTGCTGGCCATATTCACACTGGTGTCGTGCGGTGAAGATTTCTTCGACCTGCGCCCGAACTATGAGGTCCCGGTGGACAATACTTTCAAGACGGCCGATGATTTCGATGTGGCTGTCAAGGGGTGTTACGCAAAACTTCAGGGGCAGGTCAACTATTATCTGGAACTGTGCGAATACCGCAGCGACAACCTTTATCTGAGCGCACCGACAGCCGGAACCCAGGACAGGTATGACATAGACCAGTTCAGGGAGACCCCTTCCAATGGAATCATCGAGGACGCCTGGGCCAATTTCAACAACGGAGTATATCGTTGCAACATGGTCCTTGACCGTATAGACGGTGCGGACATAGATGAAACATTGAAAGCCCAGTACAAAGGCGAAGCCCTTTTCATCAGGGCATATACTTATTTTAACATGTACCGGCTCTGGAGCGGAGTGCCTGTGACCAAAAAGGTAGTGACAGTCGCAGAAGCCCTTCGGATAGGCAGAAGTTCCGACCAGCAGATGTACGATCTTATTGCCGGGGACCTGAGGGCGATTGTCGACGGTGAAATGCTCCCTTACTCCTACAATGCAGAAGATACAGGCCGTGCCACTATGGGTGCCGCAAAAGCACTGCTGGGGAAAGTCTATCTCACTTTCGGACACGCCTCGGAAGCTGCCGAAATCCTTGATGACCTGATCGGACAGTACAGCCTTCTGGATAATGTCGCAGATGTGTTTGATGTAGACAACAAGATGAACAGTGAAATAATATTCGCTGTCCGCTTCAATAAGGAAGTGGTCGGGGAAGGTCATGGGGCATGGTTCTCCATTACCAACCTTACGGACAATTCCGGACAGACTCCGGTCCTGCAGTCTTTGTATGAGGACAACGATGCCCGTAAACCACTTATTGAATACGTACAGGTACCAGGTGTGAATCTGTGTCTGATGCGCAAGTTCATGGATACTCCGGATGCGACTACGAAACAGTACGGTAACGACCAGATTCTTCTGCGCTATGCCGATGTCCTTCTCATGTATGCGGAAGCCCTGAATGAAATCGGATACGATGCCAGCCAGGATTCACCGGCGATGTCAGCCCTGAACCAGGTGCACACACGTGCCGGTCTTGATCCTTTGAATATAACGGACATCCCTGACCAGGACTCTTTCCGCAGGGCCGTCTGCCTTGAAAGGCAGAAAGAATTCCCGTATGAAGGGCAGCGCTGGTTCGATCTTGTAAGGATGGGGTATGCAGCTGAAGCAATAGCATCGGAAGGGCATGCCATACAGAATTGGCAGCTCCTGTATCCTATCCCTACGACAGAACTTGAAAGAATAAACGACCCTTCTCTGCTGTGGCAGAATCCGGGTTATTGATGAATGATTAGACAGGACATACAATGAAAAGAATATTGATTTGCTTATCTGCAGGTTTAACCTTGTTTATGGCGGCCTGCACGGAAGACCTCAAAGAAGCTTCGTTCAATTTGTTCCAGGTGGCGGAAGTGACCGCTACGGCCGGTGACGAATGCGCGACAGTCGCCTGGGCATCCCAGGAGGGTAAGCCTGACCCTATAGAGTACCTTGTGAACTGGACAGCTGATGACCCTGAAATTTCCGGCGGGACAAAAACTGTCGGGCCGGCCATTCATGAACTGCTGGTAGACGGGCTCACCAATGACTGTGCATATACATTTGCAGTGCAGGCCAGATACGAAGACGGGCTCTCCATGAAAGTCACCGCAGTATGTACGCCGAAATCAACACGTATCCCGGCATCAGGGCTTAAGGCAATGGCCGGAGACAGCCGCGTATTCCTCTCATGGACTGCCCCAGAAACCCGGCTCGAGTACAAATACAGCATATCCGTTACTGCCGGAGACTCTGAGATAAAGACAGAAGAAGTGTTGTCGGACGAGACAAGCTGCCTGGTAGAAGGTCTTGCAAACGGGACGGAATATACATTCACATTGACATGCGTATACGGACACGGAGAGTCTGAAGCGGTCACAGCGACTGCAGTTCCTGGTGAAATAGACCCTATAACAGTCACTTCCACTTCTCTACGCCAGTTCCAGCTCTGCACATTCGAATACAATCCGGCATACTTTGTCCAGGGGGAAATAACGTCAGTGCTTTGGGACTTCAAGGACGGCTGCACGTCTTCAGACATGACAGCGACGCATCTGTTTACAGACACGGGGAAATATGATGTCTCACTGACGGTCACTTATGATAGCGGCAGTACAGAGTCAGCGGATATAGCCATCACTGTCGAGCCGTTTGCATGGATGACAGTGACAGGCACCGGTTATCAGAAAGCGTCCAACATAGTGTTCTCACATGATGGACAGACATTCTATACATTGTCCCAGACAGACAAGAAACTGCTGGCAATAAGTTCAGTTACCGGGGAGAAGATATGGGAATACGCGACTTCCGCAGCCACATACGGGGCCGGTCCGGCTGTAGGACCGGACGGGACAGTATATTTCGGAACGGAAGACGGTGACGGTTCATTCTATGCTGTTTCTTCTTCAGGGAACATGAAATGGAAAGCGTCTATGGGTGCTGCCGTCAAGGCCAGTCCTGCCGTTACATCAGACGGCATGGTCTACGTCCTTGCCGACAAAGGCAATTTTGCGGCATTCGATGCGGCATCAGGAACCAGGAAATGGAGTGCGGCTCTTGACGGGAATTCCGCAGGAGTAGCAGTTGACGCAGACGGGACGGTCTATATAGGAACATCCAAAGGGATATGGGCGTACACCGGGTCAGGGACTCTCAAATGGGCAAGCGAGACAGCATACAGCGTTACGGAACGCGGCGGTTCTCTGGCAATCGTGGGAGACATCCTTTATGCCGTACTGAAAGGCAAAGGCGGCTGCGTAGCACTGAATACGGCAGACGGTTCCCGGTTATGGCAGTACAAAACGGCATCCAATGACTGCTATCATCCTGTAGTGGATGCAGACGGGACAGTGTATTTCTGTGAAAAGAGCGGTTACCTGTTTGCCGTTGACAAGAACGGCAGTCTTGTATGGACAGATGAGGCAGACAAGAATTACATATACTCCGGATTTGCATTGGGTGCTGACGGAAAGGCATACATATCACAATATGCCTCACCGTTCAATCTTCTGTCATTCGATAAGACCGGCAGCCGCAATGTCGTAACCAATATCGGTGCCCAGACGATGAGTCCTGTTTCAATCGGTCCTGACAGACGTGTATATTATGGACTTAACGGTTCCGTTGCAACATACGACATCAAAACCGGCCTCGCAACTGAAGGATGGCCTATGAGAGGATATAACCGGCAAGGGACCAATTCGTTAAAATAAACCGGGAATATTTAAAAGTAAAAGAAAATGAAATTGAAGCTATTATATGCTGCGGCAGTGGTTTCCATGCTGGCCGCATGCGACAAGAATGAAGTTGACTGGACGGTGCCGGAGCGTCAGTCCAGCCAGGCACCGGCAACTATGGAATCATTATGGCAGACATCCCCGTTGGATGTGACCGGCTCAAGACGGGACCTGTTCAACAAGGTGCAGTCCTATGCTGACACATGTGCAAGCATGACCTTTTCAAGGTTCATGGAAGGTGACATGTGGCTTGCCGGTTCTCTTGTGAAATACAATGACATCCTCGCATGCTACGATGCAGCTTTCGACCGGGTGCTGGAAGGGATAGCCAATGAAACCCCTGGTGCAGGGGAAGTACATATCTGGATGCTATACAACATGGGATATGTAGTCAAGACCCCGACAGGATGCTTCGGGATAGATATCTATCATCGCAGAGGCGCGGAACTCGCTCCATATCTTGATTTCTACGCATCTACACACGTGCATCAGGACCATCGGTGCGATGCTCTTGCGGATGCCATGCTTGAAGCTGACAAGCCTGTCCTTACCAACTATCTGGAAAGGCCCGGATATGCTTATACTTCATCAACGGCCGCCGATTACTCGATAGGGAGTTTCTCGATACACTCTTTCATTACAAACCACAATAACGGAGACTCGAATGTCCCTGTCACTGTATTCAGGATAGATTGTGGAGAGGAAACGGGACATTTTATCCTGATGCATTCAGGAGACTCGAACTTCCTGCCTGAACAGTATGAAAGCGTGAAAGACAGCGGGATTGATGTATATATACCACGCTATGCCCCTAACGAATTGACAGAAAACAATGTTATAGGGAAAGTATTTGAACCGGACTATGTCCTGCTGTCCCATATACTGGAACTGTCCCATTCTGATCCTGACTCTTCAAGATGGACGCTTGAACAAGGGTTGACTAGGGCTTCATTGCTTGATTGTGAAAATACTTATATGCCTTTCTGGGGTGAACGGCTCATCTGGAAAGACGGAAAACTGCAATAATGATGAAAAAGCTTGTATTTGTTTTGTCTGTGCTCCTGGCTATAGCCGGGTGCACAGGTTCCATAAAGGAAAACGGACGGGAGTCAAGGGCGGAAATCCTCAGGGAAAGACTCCTTTCAGGAGATACATCATCCGTATTCGTAGTGGCGCATCGCGGAGACTGGCGTTTCGCTCCTGAAAACTCCATAGCTGCAATCGAGCATTCAATTGAAACAGGGGTAGATGTCGTAGAACTGGATCTGCAGATGACAAAAGACAGTGTACTCATAGTCATGCATGACTCGAAACTCGACCGGACCACTACAGGAAAAGGTAAAGTGCAGGAATGGACATTGGATTCAATCAGGACGCTCAAATTGAAAAACGGATGCGGAATACGGACCATGCATTCTGTCCCTACGCTTGAGGAAGCCATGCTGGCGGCTAAAGGGAAAGTGCTTGTTAATCTGGATAAGGCTGACCGTTACTTCGACCTTGTCATGCCTGTCCTGGAAAAGACAGGAACAACCAGGCAGGTCATTATGAAAGGCAGCAGACCGGCATCCGAAGTGATCTCTTTCTATGGCGGATATCTGGATGAAGTCATTTATATGCCTGTGGTGAATCTGGATAAGGACAATGCTTCGGAATTGATGACGGACTATATAAAGGATCTGAAGCCTGCCGCATATGAACTTGTATATGCCGACGGCAATAAAGCAGAACTTCCTCTTCTGATGCGGACAGTCCTGAAAGACAAGGCACTGATATGGTACAACACGCTCTGGGATACCCTGTGTGGTGGACATGATGACGATATGGCTCTGGAAGATCCTGACGCGGCTTATGGTTATCTCATTGACACTCTGGGTGCAAGGATCATCCAGACAGACAGGGCTGAATATCTTCTGAAGTATTTGAGGTCCCGGGACTTGCACGAATAGGAACTGGAAGTCATGAATATATTGAAATTTTTTTCGGTCTCCCCGGCATCAGAGCAGTTGTCTGATCCGGGTGAGATCAAAAGCCGTTATACACGGCTCCGCTGGTCGTTTTTCCTTTCGGCCACTTTCGGTTATGGACTTTACTATGTATGCAGACTGAGTCTGAATGTAATAAAGAAACCTATTGTCGATGCCGGAGTACTGTCTGAAGCAGAACTGGGTATGATAGGGTCCGGACTGTTCATAACCTATGCCGTAGGGAAACTGACAAACGGCTTCCTCGCGGACAGAAGCAATATCCGCCGCTTCATGTCAGCAGGCCTTCTGATTACGGCCCTGATTAATCTCATATTGGGATTCTCCACGTCATTCGCTGTCTTTATGGTTCTCTGGGCCATTAACGGCTGGTCACAGTCCATGGGCGCGGCACCATGTGTAGTGGGGCTGTCACGATGGTTCGGAAATAAAGAGAGAGGGACATTCTACGGTTTATGGTCTTCAAGCCATAATATCGGCGAAGCCATTACATTCATAGTCACCGCCGCCATAGTCGCCGCCCTTGGTTGGCAGTGGGGATTCAGAGGGGCGGCTGTACTTGGTTTCCTGGGGTTTCTGATAGTCGCGGTATTTATGCGCGATACACCGCAGAGCTGTGGTCTGCCTCCTGTATCAGTCTATAAGAAAGACCAGACTGCAGAGGCTCTGAAGACTGAAGAATCGGACGGGAAGACTGTCGGTCAATATCAAAAAGAGGTTCTGAAGAATCCGGCGGTATGGATGCTTGCTCTCGCAAGTGCTTTTATGTATATCTCCAGGTATGCCGTCAACAGTTGGGGGATCTTCTTTCTTGAAGCAGACAAAGGATACACAAATCTGGAGGCCAGCTCCGTAATATCTATCAGTTCGGTATGCGGCATCGTGGGGACTGTCGCATCCGGGTTCGTGTCAGACAGATTCTTCGGGGGCCGCAGGAATGTCCCTGCCCTGATATTCGGGTTGATGAATATTCTTGGACTGACACTGTTCCTGTTCGGCCCGGAAGACTGTTTCTGGCTGGATGCGGTGAGCATGGTCATATTCGGTTTGGCTATCGGTGCCCTTATTTGTTTCCTGGGAGGCCTTATGGCAGTAGACATTGTATCAAAGAAAGCCTCCGGGGCCGCACTCGGGGTAGTAGGTATAGCAAGTTATGTCGGAGCTGCCCTGCAGGACCTTATCAGCGGATTTACTATTCAGAGCGGTAAAAGCATAGGCGACGGTACTGCACTATATGATTTTTCCATTGTATCATGGTTTTGGATAGGTGCAGCCGTCCTTTCTGTGCTTTGTACCCTTACTGTATGGAATGCAAAAGCCAAATAGACAGTTTTCCAGCGGCCCTGAGTCCGTCATTCCGGAGGAACTGTCGGAAACCCTTTCAGAATCTGCGTCTTAAAAGGTACAGTATACCTGCCAGAAGGAGGAAAGTGACTGCGAAAGCCCATATATTTGCAGTCCTTGACGAGGCTTCAAGGGTCAGGCTGCCGCATAGCAGGCGGTATCCGTCGATTTTCCATTGGGGATTACCGTCATTGTATGCCGGCGCATTGGCCCTTGTCAGCCTTCCCGGAAGCCGTATCTCTGAAATGAGAGTTACTTCAAAGTCGTTGATTGCATTTTCTTTTTCGCTGTACAGGCTGTCGGCTGCATTTTCATTTTCAGTATACAGTCCGGTAAAGGTGTCTGTCTTGAAGTGCCGGTCCAGCATCGAGCATAATGACTCAGGCGTAACGTCTTCGTCGGACGAGAGTATCTTTTCCAGATTTTCTTCTGCGAAATTTTCCATCCGGCCGCACATGTCAGGGGAGGCAAGGCTGTAGATGATGTCGTAGCTTGCCTTGAATGTGCAGTGTACATACCATTTTGCAAACCTGGAATTCATATCGTCAAGCAGATAATACATTTCCACTCCGTTCCAGCCGGCAGGGGATGCCGCGTTTCTGAAAAAAATGTCCTGCTCTTTTTCGTCCAGATACTCGGAAACAGGTACAGGCAGGTCTGTGATCTGCCTGTATACGGCTTTGTAAGTATAGGTAGTGTAGAACCAGCGGAATCTTTTGATGACCGATTCCTCCGGTGCGAGAAGGGGATTGCCTTCCAGACTTTCATCGGCGGCAATCATCGTATTTCCGCTGGCGCTGCCTAGATTTGCGGACGCAAATGCATTCAATTCCCTGGTTTCATCGTAGAAGTTTTTGGCGAAAGGCTCTCCGACAAGCCCTGTTGTCCAGAGGGTGTCTGTCCTGAAGAAGAAGGGGCTGTTGTCCGTGTTCCCTGCCAGGTATGCCGAGTCGGCTTGAGCGTAGACGGTCCTGACCGCTGACAGGTCTTTGCGGATGTCGGTTGTCATGTAATTGTAGTATGTCGAGCATGAAGATGCTGCCAGGGCCACGAGAATCGGGAATGTAAGTGGTATCCGTTTCATGATGTTCATTTTTCTGAGATTGTATATGGAAGTTCCGGCATTATTTTTTCCTTAAGCTTTCTGGAATTTTTGTATGCCGTATATATTTTAGGTTCTGCAGAGGCCGGCACGGACTCTCTCACGGAGTATTCTGCGTATCCGGGGTTATTGTGTCGCTCTGGCAGTGACCTGGTCCCGGACAAGACCGCAGCTATCGCCGTGATGGCTGCGGCAGCGGCTACGGGACGGAGGACTTCCGATGCCTTTCCTTTTTGCCGGATGCGCCTGATTACCGCTTCTTCCGTAGCAAGCTCCCCGGCTTCCGATGCGGCAATGCCTTTTCCTGCTTCTCTTATTCTGTCAAGCAGTCCGGTGTATAGCCCGTCATCATTCTTTTCCATGATTGTATTCCATTATGATTTTCCTGACTGTCCTGCGTGCCAGATACAGGTTGCTTTTAATCTGGTCCGCATTCATGCCTGTTATTCGTGTTACCTCTTCTGTATCAAGTTCTTCTATTTCTTTTAATGTGAATATCATACGCTGCCTCGGGCTCAGCTTTTCCGATGCCTTAACGAAGATTTCCCATTCTTCTGAAGCTATAAGCCTGTCTTCCGCAGAGATTTCCGTCCTGTCTCCGTTTTTTCCGGACATGCCGTTGCTTATCCATGAAGGAATGAGTTTCCGTCTCCTGAGTTTGTCCAGGGAAAGATTTGCGGTAATCCTGTAAAGCCATGTGGACAGGCTGCTTTGCCCGTTGTACCGTCCGGCCTGCTGCCATACCTTGATGAACACATCCTGGGTAATGTCCTCTGCTTCACAGCTCCGGCACATGATCCTCAGTGCAGTCCGGAATACGAGCGGCCTGTATTTCCGTATCAGAAGCCGCAGGGCATTCCCGTCCCCTCCGGATATGGCCGCCATCAGTAAGGCATCGTCTGTTTCTGTCTTGTCTGCCATCCGTTTTCCTTATTTTCTGCATGTTATACGCAGAAGTGGTAAAGAAGTAAAATTTTCATGAGATTTTTTCCTCCGGATAAGCGAATACTTGGTTATCCGGCACATAAATGTCTCCGGAAAAATTCGAGGAAAAGTCCGAAGCATATCTTTAATAATCATATATGATGTTATCAGCAAGCACAAAGATAGCATACAACTACATTAATCTCAAAAATTTATCGAAGTTAAAATTACACTAATCTCAAAATTATGATAGCGCCGGCAATGTCAAATTCAAATTGTCCGGGAAATATAAACCAAAAATCATATCTTTGTCATGATTGGCAAGACATCCAAATTCATGAAACTATGAGATATTGTATTTTATCATTGGCTTTGATGTTGGGAATCCTGACATCATGCACGGATACACAGAAGGAAACAGCTATGGAACAGAATGAAACTCTTGAAAATCTGAAGACGCGGCGTGCCGTCCGTTCCTATCAGGACAGGATGCCGGAGATGGAACTTATCGAGAAAGTCGTTGAGGCCGGGACATACGCCCCTACAGGGATGGGAAGGCAGTCCCCGATTATAGTCGCCGTTACGGACAAGGCTGTCCGCGACCGTATCGCACGTCTGAACGCAGGTGTCATGGGCGGTGACAAGGATCCGTTCTACGGAGCGCCTGTGGTATTGGTAGTGCTTGCGGACAGGAATGTCCCTACGCATGTATATGACGGCGCTTTGGTCATGGGAAACCTTCTTAACGCCGCACATGCCGTCGGTCTGGGAAGCTGCTGGATTCACAGGGCAAAGGAAGTGTTTGACAGCGAAGAAGGCAAGGCTCTCCTTAAAGAGTGGGGGATCGAAGGTGATTATGAAGGGATAGGCAACTGCATACTCGGTTATACTGCCGGCGAATATCCGACACCTGCCCCACGCAAGGCCGGTTATGTACATTTCGTCAAATAGCGGATAACGGAACAGGAAATTTAAGCAATCGGACAATATGGATTTTCTTGAATTGGCAAAAAAGCGTTTTTCCGCAAGGTCATACAGACCGGACAAGGTAGAAAAGGAAAAAATAGACTATATACTGGAATGTGCCAGGGTGGCGCCATCGGCTGTGAACCGCCAGCCGTGGCGTTTTCTTGTAATTGAAAGCGATGAAAAAAGGAAGCTCGTCCAGGAATGCTATTCGCGCGACTGGCTGAAGGAAGCGCCTTTGTATATCGTAGTCTGCGCGGACTATCCGTCTGCATGGACGCGCAGATATGACGGAAAGAACCATGGGGATATTGATGCCGCCATCGCTGTCGAACATATCTGCCTTGCCGCAGCGCAGGCCGGTCTCGGCAGCTGCTGGGTCTGCAATTTCGATGTGGAAAAATTCAGGTCAGGCTTTGGCCTCCCTCCGGAAACCGCTCCTGTAGCCATAGTCCCTGTCGGCTATGCGGCTTCAGAGCCGGACCGGCCGTCAGAGAGAAAACCTCTGGACGAGATAGTGACATATTTTTAATAACGGATGAAATGGTAAAGAATATTATGAAGGCGGTACTGCTTTTACTGCTGTTTTTTGTCGTGTCTCCTGTTTACGGGCAGACAGTGCTGGAAGAAATAAACGGTGATATCTATAAGTCCGGAGGGGTCTATTACCATTATGTCTATGACGCTCCGGAGCCGACTCCTGCCCCGCAAGGGTACGAACCTTTCTATATCAGCCATTACGGCAGGCACGGTTCCAGGTGGCTCTCCAGGGAGACGGATTATTCAAAAGTCATGGACATGTTCGATTCGGCGGCAGAGGCCGGAATCCTTACTCCTTTCGGGGAGGATGTGTATTTGCGGGTAAATGCAATATATGAGGATGCGGCAGGGCGTGCCGGAGCGCTTACTCCGCTCGGGACCAGACAGCACAAGGAAATAGCCGGCAGGATGATCGCCTCATTCCCTCAGGTGTTTGAAGATAACGCCAGAGTCAACGCGTCCTCCACTACATATCCTCGCTGTATCCTCAGTATGGCCGCTTTCTGTGAAAGTCTGAAGGAACAGAATCCGTCTTTGCAGATAGAGCGCTCGTCCGATCTCCGGACCACCCGTATATTGAATTGCTATCACAACGAAGCCAATCCGGAGCTCAGCGATGACTTCAAGCACTTTGTCAAGAAAGGCAAATGGAGAGACGATTACCGGGAAATGGCTCCCGGGTATGTCAGGCCGGGACGGCTTATGGGCCGCCTTTTCTCCGACCCGTCTTTCTTCACACAGGAGCAGGCCGTAGACCTGGTGCACGGGCTCTATCGTTTTGCCGTCAATGTCCAGAGCACGGAGCTGCAAGGCAAGGTCTCGCTATGGGACCTGTTCACTGCCGAGGAACTGTATTTCCAGAATATCTATGACAATTATTATTTCTATGTCCTCGACGGTCCTTCTTCCATAAACAAAGGTGCGTCAGAATACTATGCCAGAATCCTTCTTGAAGATATTATAATGCGAGCCGATGAGGCTGTCTCCGGAGGGGGAGTGTCCGCGGACCTGAGATTCGGTCATGATACCAGCATAATGCCGCTTCTGACCTTGTTGCAGTTCAAGGAGTTCGATTTCGGGATAGAAGGTAAGGATACCGATCCGGCCGCCGTTGCCGAGGCCTGGTCTGTATTCCGGCTGACGCCGATGGCGACCAATATCCAGTTCATTTTCTACCGTCCTGAGTCCGGCACTTCCGGCAACGACGGTTCCGAGGTCCTTGTGAAGGTCATGCACAACGAGCATGAGATGCACCTCCCTGTCAGGGAATATTCCTGGCCGTATTACAGGTGGTCCGATGTGGAAGATTTCTATCTGTCTTATATTGCGACCCTTTCTTATCCGGCTGACGGTATCGGGAATTGATGATTGATATAATGAAAATCGCTGCAAGTCCTGATGTTTATCGACTTGCAGCGATTAAAATGCGGAGAGGGAGGCTCTCGAACCTACATATTCAAGAAATATCGTAAAATTGCAAATCATTAATAATCAAGCACTATTTGGAGTACATAGTAAATCTAAATCTTTCTGAATATCTTTTGCT
>CALVDL010000004.1 GCA_944326305.1 uncultured Bacteroidales bacterium | reverse complement strand
GTTTGTGTACAATGGACCGGAATCGGTAGCTATCTTGGGAGATGAAGAATACTATGGGTCGGATTTCAATTATATGATGAATGTGATATATGATTATTGCAAGGACTTTCCTAATGCCGGCGCCTCATATTCAAAAAGTTTCAGAAAGACAGACCGTCCGGAAATGACAGACAGTGAACTGGAGCTAGCCAACAGGTATGATGACAATGACTGGGGTGAAATGAAGATATGGATACCTGAACTCGAAGACATCAAGATATGCAATGCAGTCAATGAGATCTGCGTATACGGTAACGGTTATTCAGTAGCTGACCTTTTGCGGATGAATTATTTCTGGTGCGAAGTAAAAGGCGTATACCAGCTCATCTCAGACCGGAACGGGGAGCATATGAGGCTTTGCGATAAAGATTGAATTTGGCAGGTATGTGAAATTTAAAATAAACTGCAAGCCGAGTACAGAGACAAAATTTATTTTGGCTATGCCGAGGCGTAGCGTGTTTGTATGCAAAGCATAAAATAACAGAAAAATGAAATTGGCAGAAGCATTGAGCGTAAGGGCGGACCTGCAGGATATGACGCTTAAAGAACTTTTTGATAAGGTAGATTTCGATAGTCTTATACCTTATCTGAAATCCTACGGTAAACGTTACGTTAATTCTATATATGGCTTTCGGGAGGCATACGACATTCTCAGAAACATGGAGCCTTCATCGGACTTTGAGGGCGAAGCCATGGTCAGGTGGAGCGGAGAGGCATACGGGAATGAGCAATGGATTGGAGTTTCTCACCTTGACGGAGACATCTGGGAAGATGCCCTTGCCAAGAGGATAGTCATCGGAGAGAATGTCAATCTGACCATGGAAGAGATTGCCGCAAAATGTCTGTGGGAAATAACTTTTTACGGTTTTACTCCGGAGCAAGATGGTTTTGAGAGGTTTGTCAGGCACGAATTCAGGAATCGGTATGACATTCTGCTGGACCGGCTTGAAGAGAGCGAATGGCGTCATCAGACACCAAGCAAATACCGCTCGAAACATGATGGGATGAGATTGACCAGCTGGGGTTGGGTAAAAAAGGACTTGTACAGAAAAGGCATGAACAGATCCAAACGGATGAGAGAGCATCGGCAGGAAACACGTAAGAAATACCTGAAATCAATGAGCCGGAGGGAAAACAACATCCTCGACCTTATGGAAGGTAATAGCACTTTCGTCCGCAGAGACCTTGATTTCATTCTTGACGTCAAACATGGTATGAGGTATGACTATCGTTCCGTGACAGGATTGTGGGAGTCCGTTTCAGACCCCATGAAAAGTGTGGAAGGAAGTCCAACAGAAGAAAATATGGAAACAGATCATGACATGAGGCTGGACTATATCCTGGACTCAATCACAAAGTACCAGAGTCTGGACTTGACGCAATATGACAATGCAGTGGTCGGCATATTCTATTCCCCTGAATATCCGGTCGGACATCTTGCCCTTTCTGGATTCTGGACTGAAGTCAGGAAATTTTTCGGGTATGAAGATATCCGCACAGGTGCTATTTGTGACACCGGATGCGGCAGGGAGATCAGGGCGGTCCTTCTGCTGAACAAAATGCAATGAACAGAAGTGCATTATCCTGCTCAATAATAGTCGATACCGTAAAATAATCAGATATGGGAGATTTGAAACCAAAGGCTCTTGTCGGACTGAATAAGAGCAATTATGACTATCCTCTTGCAGATGTTTCGCATCTTTCGGATGAGGAGAAAAATGCTTTGAGGATACGCGGAATTCGCGCGAGAAATGAGTTGAATTCCGATGAGGAATTTGAACAGTGGGTCGCTGTATTTGCTCCGCGGAATGTCCTGGAAGGAGCAATCTTGACTGACGGAACAGTTCTGAAGCCTGATCCGGACAGCGAAGAAACTCAGGAAGATATAATGTCTTGTGCTGCATATGAACGTTCTCTATGGTATCATAGGAAGCGTTTCCGGGCATGGAAAGAAAAACATCTTCAGCCTCTTGTTGATGATCTTGCTGATGAAGCAAGAAATGCTCCCCAGTATGATTGGCAATACCTCTATAAGCTTGAATACAAGAAACTTATATGCATGAGGGCATATTTTTCCCATTCGCTTATTGCGGATGAAGACGGGAATTATGGCTTCAACAGGTGGATAGATACATGCATAAGCCTGCTGAAGCATATCAAAGATGACGGAATGGCCATTTCAGAAGCACAGATAAAGAAAATGAATGTGCGCAATCTCGGCGATATTGTAACACCATGCGAGCTTGTGAATTTCCTTCAGGCTCCGGCAAAACAAGAAGATTCCGACATATATCCAGACAAAATCTATTATGGCACAAGACTATATGTCCGCAAAATGGAACGTCTGTATTACAGGATCCGCCTGTACAAGATGCGGGAATGGTGGGAATAGGATTCTGTAGTGGCTGCGATTTTACGAAAGAAATGGCGACAGCCCGCTCCGGCAAAACTTTTGAAAAATGGAAAATAATTCTAAATTCGAAAGAAATATTGACGGACACGGAAAGTGTAAGTCAGTATCCTGAAATGGGCATCGGTGCCACGCTTTTTGTGTATAAGGATGGAGGAAAAATTTGAAAAGACAAAGCAGAAATGGACTCTATGATTTGGTAGGCTATACAAAGGACGCGATAATGACGCATCTGGAAATGCGTGATTATACATTGGAATTATCATTGAGAAAAATACAAGAGAAACATGGACGTGATATGCAATAAATAGAGTTTTGTTCTCTATTGACAATTATGTCAATCATTAACTGCATACAATATATCATTACAACAATAAAATATTATGGTTATGTGTAGCGATAGCAATAGCAATAGCGAGTTGCCTATGAAACCTTTTTCTGAATTAAAGGGAATGACATTTCATATACCATATCAGCAACGAGGATATAAATGGACAGTATCGAATGTGGAAGAACTGCTGAATGATTTACGGGATTTTAATGATTCATCCAAAAAACTATATTGCCTGCAACCTTTGGCTGTAGTACCATTAGGGGAAAACAAGTATAGTGTTCTTGATGGGCAGCAAAGACTTACCACTTTATATCTTCTGTATGTTTATTTGTGCGGTCTTTCTCCGTATGCTTTTGAATATGATAGGGATGATTCAGATAAGCTTTCAAGAAGTGAGTGCTTGATGAATATCGCATCCATTGACAGCAAGGAGGCTAATGAGAATATTGACTTTTATTATATTTACGAGGCATATCATCGTATAGCGGATGTTTTCCGTCAATGGGCTAAAGATTCGTGCGAAAAAGGTGACGCGAAAGAAGAAGAAATAAAAAAAAGGGAAACCGCACTCAAACAATCCTTTATACAATTGCTTGAGCATCGGAAAGAAGAAAAGTCGATACAGATAATCTGGTATGAGGTCGCACAAGATAAGCAGTATGAAACCTTCAGAAATTTGAATAGCGGTAAAATCTATCTTACAAATACCGACCTCATCAAAGCCTTGTTTCTCAATAGAGAGTCTGGTCTTCCGGCTATTGAAAGAATAGAGGCAGCAGCCACTTTTGAGAGAATGGAGCATGAAATGCAGAATGACCATTTCTGGTATATGATCAATGCAAATGAACTGCGAAACGGACAGACAAGGATGGATTTTCTCTTTAACCTTGTATCAGGGTGTAAACAAAGCGATTATGATATTGATTCCCGGTGGTCATTCAGGCATTATTTTGCAAAGCCTGAAACGGGCACTTTGTCGGAAAAATGGAAATCGGTCAGACATACTTTTTTGAGATTGAAGGATATGTATGATGACATCTATAGTTATCACTATATAGGTTTCCTTACATATAATTCGAATCGCAATCCTATCAACAGAATGAAA
Source organism: uncultured Bacteroidales bacterium (assembly GCA_944326305.1). Taxonomy (GTDB): domain Bacteria; phylum Bacteroidota; class Bacteroidia; order Bacteroidales; family UBA932; genus Cryptobacteroides. The sequence goes on along the minus strand of CALVDL010000004.1, from coordinate 149,066 downwards.
GAATTGCTCAATCTGAATGAGCAGCATCCTCATTCCCAATTCATCTGTAAATTAAAAGAGAAAATCAAACCAATCCTGAACAACAAAAACCATGAGCATATAAAAGATTACAGGTATGACACGAGCGATAAAAAGGATCTGCGTCAGTTGTTTTTGATGCATAATATTGAGACGATACTTCAACGCTACGAGCAGCTGCATGAGAATAATCGCACAGGTCTTGAAAAGGAATATGAACGCTTCCCATTTGAATTGCTGCACAAACAATCATGGGATATTGAACATATTTCGTCAAACACTGATTCTGATTTTAGGAATCCGGAAGACCGCAAGGCTTGGTTGGACAGTGTCAAACAGGATTTGGGCGATGCTTATCTTGAAGAAAATGTCAAGGAATTGGAGCAAAGATATCTGAAGGATAAGAAACATGATGATTTCAACAAATTATATACTGCCATAATGCGATGGTATGATGGCCAAACAACAGATGCGATAAAAAATGACGATCCCGATGGAAAAGATAAAATGCAGGTAGGTAATCTCACACTCCTTGACAGCCATACCAATCGCAGTTATCATAATGCCCTGTTCCCGCGAAAACGGAGATATGTTATTGTGACGGACGGTCTTGCCGATGAAAAGGACGAGTTTGAAAAATCGATTACACGGCTCTACATCCCGCCTTGTACAAGACAGGTGTTCACAAAAGCATATAACAAGACCAACAAACTTTCGCTGAACGTGTGGACACAAAAGGATGCCGATTTTTATGTGAAGGACATGGAACAGAAGCTAAACTTCTATTTTGAAAACGATAAAAATGAGCAGCAATGAACTTTATACAATCATTTGATAACAAGACCATACTGATTCCTCTTTTGCAACGCGATTATGTACAGGGAGGGCAAGAGGAAGTGATAAGTCCATTTATGGATTCTCTTCTTGGAAAAGAATGTGACTTGAATTATATATATGGATATGAAGAAGATGGGTGCTTTGTCCCTGTCGATGGACAACAACGTCTTATAACGCTATGGCTTCTTTATCTGTATCTCTATTCCAGAAAACGACCAAAAGATAGGAAGTTTAGTGTCAGGATGAAATTTGCTTCAAGGGAATATGCGGAAGACTTCTGTAAGAATTTGTCAGAGCATCTGGAGCAACTTCTCATCTGTGTGAAAGACAATGTTTCGTTGGATGAAATAATAATTGATCAAAACTGGTTTATCCGTTCGTGGCTCAGCAATGCAAGCGTTAAGAATATGTTGGGGACAATCAAGGTTATCCATAGAAGAATAAATGAAACAAATTTCCTTTCTATATGGAATAATCTGGTGGAATCATCAGTTCCTAGCATTAATTTCGCTTTTCTTCAGATGAATGATACCGGATTGGATGATGACATTTACATCAAGATGAATGGGCGTGGCAGGAAATTGTCTGCGTTTGAGAACTTGAAGTCGTATATGGATGAACATGTATCAGATCTGCCGTTTGCAAGAGAGTGGAAAACTAATATGGACAATGCATGGGCAGATGTCTTTTGGTCCAACCGAAACACGTATCAGGATCATCCTGAAGAGATAGACGATGAGCAATTATATTGTCTATATAATCTCCTCATTTTGTATCATACCGTCAATGGGCATGAACTGCAGACTACATTGACAAATATAAAGGAGGAAACGCCGCATCTGTATGAAGATTTGATGGCGTTTTTGGATAAAGATGAAAAGTCTGATGAAAAAGATGTGATATCAAGTATCATCGTAAGATTGCAAAAGGCAGGCAATTTCCCGCTTGTATGGTTTGAGCGACTCCACTTGCTGTCTAAGGGATTTTATGAGTTCGCTTTTGACAAACTCAATGTCCTGGTTGCTTTGTCGCAGAAGTTCAATCAGATGGAACTCTACATAGGTGCATCTTCTTTTGAAAAGACCGAAAAAACCTATCAAATTTGCATGTGTGAAGGCTCGTTTGCCAGAACATTTCCATTGTTATATGCATTAATGGCCTATCAAGAAGGTGTGACAGAATTGTTCGATTGGATGAGGACGATGCGCAATCTTATACTCAACACAGAAATAGACAGCATTAAATTACCTTCAATTATGAAGGCAATAGATGTCTTTAGCAGTTTATGTAAAGAGCAGAAAATATTCGATGTCTTACGGTCTGACAATGCAAAAGATTATTTGGGTGAATTCAATGAAAATCAAGTTGAAGAAGAGATTACGAAAGCTTCAGCTCCTGAATATTGTTATGAACAGATGATTAAACTGGAAAACGGTCGTTTTTTCGGCGGTCGTATCGGCATATTGTTCTGGTTATTACCTAAAGATGAGCAAAAGGGATTTGATACTATGTCTCAAGAAAACATAAGGGCTTATTCTGCCATTTTGCTTGAATTGTTCGACGGAAGCGATAAAGGAGTTTCAGATAAATTCGATGATAATAGATTTCTGCTACGCCGTGCTCTTATGTCATTTAGCCCGTATTACTTTGGCAGATGGAGAAGTGGGTGCTGGTCATTTAACTATGGTATAAATGAGTGGAGAGATTACATCAATGGCAAGAATGACGAAGTCAAAACATTTAAATCACTATTGAAAGAATTGCTTGTACCGGCATTCAAGGAAGGCAAGGACCTCTATATTACCTTGTCGGAACACGTGGAAGCAATCTCAAAGAACTTTGAAAGTGACATTCTTGTAAATGATAATTCATTTCGTTATCATTTTATCCGTTATCCAGATATATGGGAATACATGTCAACAAAGCGATGCTCTCGGAACGGCAATAATTTCGATATTGTACTTAAGAAATCCAACAGCAATAACAGTAATAGGATGGAATTGCGCACAATGTCACTGTATTTGGATTACAAAAACAATAAAGATTATATCCCCGACTGGGATGGATGGAAGCTTGATATATGGCCAAAAGAGAAATCATGTTTTTACTTTGAACGTAAGACATTGATTGGTGATGATAGAAGAACCATCGCTATTGATGTCTATTTTTACGATGACAACGGCAGAAGGACCAGTGAGGATTGTTATTCTTTTGATTTATTTATTCGACCGCTTCATCGTAATGCTGAAAACGAAGAGGAAAAACTGGCATTTGCTGATGAAGATTACAGGCAGAACATAGATTTGTTCTCAACTGTTATTCCGGATCAGATGAGTTTGTTTGTACGAAAAAAAGATGGCCGGTTGCACAGCAATAGACCTTATTCCAGACATGAACTGAAACAAGTGCTTAAAAGTATACTGGGAGGGATAAATAATGCTATAAAAGCGCCCGATGAGGATGCCTGACACATTGGAATACTGGCATCTTTACCTATTTAGTTTACTGATAATTTGCCACCTGTGTCGCATTATGGCACAGGTGGCTTTTATTTTTGTCCTGGATTAAAAAAGACTTTTATGACATCAGATGAATTGTTGGAACTCAAGACATACGGAAAAGGTTGTAAAGATGCTGCCCATAAGAACCGTCTAAATTGACATAGATGACAACTGTGACTTGGCGATAAAATAAAGTGATTCAAATGAAAGATTTTGCAGCAATAGATTTTGAGACAGCCAACGAGTGCCGTTCCAGTGTGTGCAGTGTCGGCGTTGTCATTGTGCGAGACGGCAGGATAGCTGACAGGTTTTACAGCCTTATCCATCCTGTTCCTGACTATTATTCGTATTGGAATACGCAAGTTCACGGGCTGACGGAGGATTCTACAAGGACGGCACCGACCTTTCCTGAAGTTTGGGCTCAAGTCAGCCCGCTTATAGGAAACCGCCTTTGGTGGCGCATAACAGCCCTTTTGACGAAGGTTGTCTGAAAGCGGTCTTCGACGTATATGGGATGACATATCCGGACTACCGGTTTTATTGTACCTGCAGGGCATCCCGGTCCGTTTTGGGAAACAGGCTCCCTAACCACCAGTTGCAGACAGTGGCGCAATATTGCGGTTATGATTTGAAACATCATCACCACGCGTTGGCTGATGCCGAAGCCTGTGCCCGGATAGCTATAGACATTCTTGATTTCTGATTCAGGATATCTGAGCAGATTATACTAAACTTGTGTCGTGATTTGGCATATATCCGGACTTTCTTTGCAATAGAACAAATTACAATAGGATATTATGGCATTTGCACATCTTCATGTTCATTCCAGATTCTCTGTTTGTGACGGAGTTGCAGATATTTATGAGCTGTTCAAGCGGGCCAGAAGCTTAGAACAGGCTGGGCTGGCTTTGACAGACCACGGAGCACTGTATGGTGTCCCTGAATTTCTGGAGGCTGCGCAAAGGTTTCCGGATATCAAACCTGTCGTCGGCTGCGAGATTTGGCTGACTGACCACTATGACCACAAAATCAAAGATATTTTCCACACGAAATGCTTTCATCTGACGCTTTTGGCGAAGAATCTTGCCGGATACAGGAATCTTGTCAGGATAGTGACCTTAGGCAATATTGAAGGAGAATATTATGGCAAGCCACGTATAAGTCACGATGTGCTGGCTGCCCATCATGAAGGACTGATAGCACTGTCGGGCTGCATTGCAGGAGAGATTCCGCAGGCTGTGCTGCATGATGACTTGGACAAGGCAGTGGCTGCCATAGAATGGTATCGGGAGGTTTTCGGAGACGATTTCTACCTTGAGGTCATGTCGCACAAATGGTCAAAATCAGGCAAGGGACACAATCTCAAGGAAATGCAGGACAAAGTCAATGCTGTGATTTTCGACCTTGCTGAAAAGCACAGCGTGGATGTCGTCGCCACTAATGATGTGCATTTCGTTTTGAAAAAAGATGCAGTCCTGCAGGATGTGATGTTTAAAGAATATCTCTACAAAGGTGAAAAATATAGTCCATTATACACGGGTGAAGAGTATATCAAGTCCGAGAAACAGATGCTTGCGCTTTTCACTGATCATCCTGAAGCCGTCAGCAATACGATGAAAGTCTTGGATAAGGTAGAACGGTACAGTATAGAGTGCCCTCCGGAATTGCCGGATTATCCTGTACCTGACAACTGTTCCCAGTTTGAATATCTGGAGCATCTCTGCACTGCCGCTCTTACAGCTAAAGGATGCGATGATGAAGCGCATTGGAGTCGGCTTGAAAGCGAACTCCGTATGGTGAAGGAATTGGGCTATACCAATTATTTCCTGATATTATGCGATTTGTTTCAAGCTGTCAGGGAAAATGGTGGAGTTATATCATCGAGTTTTTGCGAGATTTTCAGTTCTCTGATAAATTACTTGCTTGATATTACGGAAATTGACCCCGTAAAATACGGTTTAAATGAGAGGTTTCTCAATGATTCAGATTCCAATTATCCAATTCTATGGTTAATTCTTGACAAAGAAGGCAGTCGTGAATCAGCCATTAATCACCTGAAGTGCAGATATGGGAATGATAATGTGGCGAAAGTCGTCAGGTTCATAGGTTTTGACAGAGAAGATAAAGTTAAAATAAATCAGGTTCTGAAAAAATATAAAATATCATCAGATTGCGAAAACAAACTGATCTATACAATTCATTCTACTGTTACTGACTACGGAAAAGAGATTCTGCTCAGTAAGAAGCCAATATCTGAATATGTGCCGATAACATCGGATTCTTCAGATAATGATATAGTAAGTCAATATACCGGGTTAATAGAAACAGGTCCGGTCATATTTTGTTTCGTACAAAGCGCTCTTTTGGAACTGATAGGGAATGTGACAAGAGAGTGCAATATAGATTATCATACTATTCCTTTGGATGATGAAATGACATTTGCCCTGTTTTCGGAGGGAAGGACAGACGATATATTTTGTTTCTCCGACAAAGACAGTATCCGGATGTTGCACAGAGTGAAACCGGACAATTTTCAAAAACTTGCTCTTTCCGGTATATTGTCGCAAAGTGATAAATTCCCGGGATTGATGTCACATTATATTGACCCGTCAAAAATTTCTTATCCTCTGTCCGGCATATCTGATATTCTTGACGACACTTATGGTGTGCTTGTCTATCAGGAGCAGCTGATGCAGATAGGACAGAGGGTAGCGGGGTTTACGCCTGAAGAGTCAGAACGGTTAATGGCGTCAGTAGGCAACTGGATAAAAGAAGATCTTTTTGAGATGAAACGACGGTTCATCAGTGGTGGGATTGCAAACGGTTACACAGAAGAGGAACTGGCAAAATTCTGGGCGGAAAATTTGCGGTATGATCTTTCAGCTTCTTTTTTAGACAAGAGCTTTTTTCTGAGTAATATTTATTTCGCATATTTGTGCGGCTATCTCAAGGCACATTTCCCTGAAACATACCAGAAATACAATAAAAAATTGACCGAACATTATTGCAAATTATAGTCAAAACCATCCTATATGGATGTCGTGTTATAATTTAGCATATCATCGTGTTCTCTTTGAAGAAAAAAATTAAATCAAGAGATTACTATGGAAGCAGAAAGCAAGGGCACAGCTATGCAAGAAAACTCCATTCCGACAGGATTTCCGTACTTGGACAAGATAACAGGAGGACTGCATCCTTCTGAACTGGTAATTGTTGCCGGTAGGGGTTCCGTAGGGAAGACAGCACTTGCGTTGAATATTGCCAGAAATGTTGCCGTTGATAGTCATATCCCGGTAGCTTACTATTCTTTGGAAGCGCCTACTGTGCGAATTGCCATACGGTTGATGTCGACCGAATCCGGAATTTCCATTCATAAGTTGAACGGAGCAGTGAAGATAACACGAGAACAATCGGATGATTTGGATCGTCTTTGCTGTAATTTGAAAAAATCTCCGTTATATATAGATGACACGCCTAGTCTGAAAATAGAGACCTTTCATGATAAGGTAAAGCATCTTGTCGAAGACAAAGGGATAAAATTGGCAATAGTTGATTATTTTGAGTTAATGACGGGACCTGAAGGAATCCGTAAGTTAAAAGATCGCAAACTGGAAGTACAGGCTATATTAAAGTCCCTGAAGTCCACTGCCAAAGAATTCGGGATTGCTGTCGTTGCCATTTCTCAGATACCAAGGAATACGGGTATATTAAGAAATGATTTTGTGAATAAATTCATTGAATATAAATGTGATTATATCGTAGATCTATCCGATACCATAATTTTTATGGAAAACGAATGCGAAATCGTAAAGCGTTATGCGCACCCAAATCCCGTCGATACAGATTACACAAAAATATACATTGCAAAGAATGGCACTGTATTGCAAGAAAGTACACTGCTGTACTTCAATCCAGATAGAGTCTGTTTCCAGACACCGGATTCGGTAAAGACAGTTATAAACCTGGAATGGAAAATTACGGGTCCGTGTCCTGGGCAATGGGATGCATACTTTTACAATGAATTAGACGGCATGACATACGATGTATATCTTCGGGAAGATACCTTCTGGTGGTCGGCATCGTTGTACTCTACTAAAGGTCAATATACTGGTGAAGAATTTGAACGACTGCCATACGAACAACTGACAGATGAAAGCATCCCGCTCGCATTCTACTATGACACAGACATCGACAACGGTTCCAAGTTGGTGGAGGAAGCGATTCTATATCTGCAGCATCGTTTCCCTTATCTCCTTTTCGATTCAAAAATCAGGGACATGTATGACTTTAAGGCAGGTACGGAAGATATGGATGACAACATCCGCAACGAACTGTTGGAAAGACGGGCCGAGCTGATGAGAAGATATTTGGTAAAATATAAGGAATTCAAGAAAACGAAACAAGAAAAATTCAGTTATTAAATTGGTGGCACAACAGCCAAAAGCGGTACATTATATACAGTGGATTTCTGCTTCCATGATGAAATAAATGCCGGGAACTGTCTGCTGTTATCTCAAGGAGTACGACCGATACACTGTGAATAGAAACAAAATCTTGACGGTCATGACATTAAAGGAACTATTGAATAAGGTAGACTTTGACAGTATGGTGCCATATATTGAAAAGACGGAAGGGAAGCATCTTGACCTGTCGCAGTACGACAATGCTGCATTCTGTGTCCGCTATTCTTCCCAATATCCTGTCTCTAATGCCGCACTTGCCGGATTCTGGAAACAGATAAGGGATTTCTTCTGTTACGACGATATCCGTACAGGGACAATCATTGAGAACAGCGATGAAAGAGAGGTTAAGGCCGTTCTTCTGCTGAATAAAATGTAGTTTCCAGAACTTATTTCAGCAGAAGTAGGAAGGGCTGACCCATAATCGCCAAGTATAAAAGGCGAGTGTACTGATCTCCCTCTCAAGTTCCTGCCTTTTGTCACAGGACTTTCCATTCCTCGATTCTGCGAGATGACTTGTCAAAGTTCACGCCGATTTTAAAGATCTTGCGGCTGTCAGCGGCAAACGCTTTGGCGTACCCTTTCTCCTCAATTTGTGCCAAGGCCTCATCGGCGCTGCTGTCGGTCTTGATCTCGATGATGTAGATGTAGCCTTCGGTTTGCAGTAGGATGTCGATGCGGCCGTTGCTGGTCTGGTATTCAGTCCGGACATATTCTCCGAGGAGTTCGAATATGAGGTACATGGCATACTGGAAGTCGCGCTCGGCATCTCCCTGGATCTGGTAGTTAGCCCTTGCGAACAGGCCCTCCAGAATGCGCATCATCTCTTCGGGCTTTCCTGAGGTGGCGGCTCTGTACAACTTTGCAGTCAGGACGTTGCCCTCCTTTTCCGGAACTGGGGCGTAGGCCGTCAGGAGCATCTTGGTGAAGCCCTTTTTTACCTCCATGTTTGGGAATCCGAGCTTGTATATGCCGAACATCCGGTCAAACTCCCGGATGGTGAGATATCCGCTCTGATACAGGAGAGGAATCGGATTGTTGATGTAGTCATTGACTCCGGACAGCATGTCGGAGTCGATCTCGACATCATCTTCGGACAGTCTTGTTATGTCGTACCCCGTCTGTTTCAGGATCTTGACGAGGAAAGACGGCGTGCCGGTCTCGAACCAGTATTCGTTGAATCTCTTTTTTTGGAGCGTGTTCAGGAGGCTGAACGGGTTGTACATTCCTTCGGAGTCTTCGCTGAAATGGTAGCCGTCATACATTTCCTTGAGTTTGGAATAGCATTCATTCTCGGTCATACTGTTCCTTTCTGCGAGTTCATTGACCGACTCGGAGAAATAATTGTGCAGGTCAGAGCCGCTGATGCCGCAGATGTCCGAGTATTCCGGATCCATTGAAATGTCGTTGAGGTTGTTGAGCCCGCTGAATACGCTCAGTTTGCCGATTTTGGTCACTCCGGTAAGAAAACCGAGGCGGATGCTTCCATCCTTGGCCTTCATCACTCCGTAAAATCCCTGCAGCAGGCTGCGGTAATAATCCTGAAGTGCTGGATTGTCGAGGTTGTCTATTATCGGCTTGTCGTATTCATCTATAAGAATTACGACCTGATACCCTGTGACAGCATATGCTGCGTCAATAATTCTTTTGAAGCGAGTTTCAGGATTGTTGTCTATACACTCTGCTGAATATGCTTTTTCCCATTGTTCCAAATGGTAATTCAATACATTCAGGAGAGCCTCTTCAGTATTGTACGCCTTTCCGCTCAAGTCAAGATGCAGCACGGGATATGCAGCCCAGTCGGTCTCCAATTTCTCCAAAGCCAGCCCTCCAAAAAGGTCTTTCTTGCCGCTCATATATGCTTCGATTGTGGACACGAGCAGACTTTTCCCGAAGCGCCGAGGGCGGCTCAGGAAATAATATCCTCCGGCTGATACAAGTTTATGTACCTTCGCAGTCTTGTCAATATAGACATATCCTCCTTCGCGGAGTTTTTCAAAATTCTGGATTCCAATAGGGTACAGCATAATATCTTGTTTTGTAACCATTGAAGCAATTTGTTTCAGTGCCATAGACACCGCAGGCAAACACATTTTATACAAAAATAGGAAATAGTTCTGAATACTGCCCAACTTTCATTGATTTTACAACCGTTGTGGCCATATGGCAGTGTCACGATATGGCACAGCCGGTATTTATTTTTGCCGGACAAAATTCCTGAAAGGGAAAATATTGGAAAATGTAATTTCCTAAACTTGTCAATTTGATATGACATCGGAAAAATTAAAAGCGATACTCCTGGACATATATCAGCCGAAAGTTGATTTCAGTATTGTCCTGACAGACATCCGGACAGACGCAGCTGGAAACGGGTGTCGGATATTATCAGCGGCCGACCGGAGCTGGAACCAATAGACAAAAAGCTCATTTCCGGAATCGTTGGGACGAAAACCGCTGCCAAATTCATCCAGTTCGTCACGTCTGAAAATACATTGTCAGGAAGTGAAGTCCTGCTCCAATGGGACAAATATCGGACGAAAGTCTACAAACTCCAGTTGCATGAATTGTCCATGCTGAACGAATCCATGTTCCGTTTCCTAGAAACCGGGAATGACGTTGAAGAAAACAAGGATGTCATATCTTCCGCCGTGGAGTCGTACCTTAAACATCTTGCCTCGAACAAGAAAAATGAGGCGTATGCCCATTGGGTATCTTTGTTCGGCAGTAACGATTATCCCCATGCGGTATTATTCTTTATGACACAGAAACCGACTCTGTATAAAGATATTATGAAATTTGTAAAAAATCTGTAGGACTCAAGTTCCGGTTAGTTATGAAAACCAGAGAAGAAGAAAAACTGATTGTCCTTGCCGAAGAACGGTTAAGACATCTGGCGGAACAATGGTTCTTGTCAGAGCCTGCATTCTTTGCCGTCTATTGTACGCACAGAGTGGTGATGAATCCCAACATAAGTTGTGCGGTCAGGACAGGAAAAGGAAGGATAGAGTACAATCCGGAGATTATTGACATCCTTAGCGACAATGCTTTGGAAGAGGCTGTCGGTATTGAGATGATCCGGCTTTTCCTGAAGCATCCATATGAGCGCCGTCCGGAACATTGCACCGGAAGCAGGATGCTGGCAGCCAGCGATATGGCGATTTGGTCGAACTACAAGTTCAGCTATTGTGTCATTACTTCTCCTGACTCGGCGGGATTGCCTGAAGGGCAAAGCTATGAATGGTATCTGGCTCATTTGCCTCTAAGCGGTCATGGAGATCCAGACTCGGATTCAGACGCATCGGACAGTGTCGGACAAGGCGAATCTTTGAAAGGCATAGAAACGACCGAAACGTCTGCCAGCGAAATTTCGGAAGAATCAGCTGAAGACAAGACTGCATTGTGGGAGGAGGACAGTGTCATGTCGGAAATGATAAACGACATTGTCCGGAATATCAAGGATTGGGGGTCGCTTGCAGGCAGTATGGCAGAGCAGATAGTGGCGAGCAGCCGTTCCCGTATCGACTACAGGAAAATCCTCAATTCTTTCCGTGCTTCCATTATCTCGACGAAACGTTGTCTCACACGTATGAGACCGAGCCGTAGATACGGTTTCCAGCAGATGGGCAGCAAATTCGACTTTACTACTGGCCTTTTGATAGCAGTGGATACGAGTGGCTCCATTTCATCAGGTATGCTGGAATATTTTTTCGGCGTCATCAACAGGTTTTTCAAATATGGCATCAAGACCATAGATGTAATCCAGTTCGACTGGGAGCTTCATGGCGATGCGGTCACATTGGAAAAGGCAGTAGCAAAAATGGACATATCAGGGCGCGGAGGCACGTCTTTTCAGCCTGCCATTGACTATGCGGCGAAACATGGGAAAGAATATGACGGCATGATATTCCTTACTGACGGCTATGCTCCTGAGCCTGTTTTGCCAAAGTATTTTCCGTTGAAGATAGCATGGGTATGCGAAGACCGTCATTCGTATGAACAGCATCTTGAATTTGGATAATATGGAGTTTTATATAAGTCCAACAGGCTATGATTCCGACGGATTCGGAGTCAAATTGCTTCAGATATTGACCGAACTGCCGCAATGGAACGCTGAATGGCAGAAAATGTATGTGGATATACTGAAATTGCGCAAGCGAATCAATGTAGGTGCTTCAATAATTGAATCGGTCCTGCCCATGATTTTGGAGAGGCTTGATTATCCATATTATACTGAACACGCATTTGGGGATACGTGGCTTTATGTGAAATTGCCCTATCATCGCTGTTTGTGTATAAAGCTAAAACCGGAAATGGATATGCCAAAACTGACGGAACTCGTTGAAAATATAAAGGCGATTGATGAGGCGTTGAAGAAAATGGGTAATATTTATCTGAAAGTAAGGAATTACGGGAATGAAATAAAGTGGAACAAGTAAATTGAAACATGGATGTGCTGGCATCCGAAAGATAAATTTTTATTCAGCACATGCGTATGTAAAAGTTGTGAAAAAAATTGGCTTGTGTCACATTTTGGCACCGCCGCCTGCTACATTTGCTCCTGCATACGGGATGAAAGTGGGAGTCTCGTATAAAAAGGAAAAGATATGGAAGGGAATTTCAATGCAATGACGCTGATCAGAAAGGTCGCAGGCAAACTTAAGGACGAGAAATTGGCAAACATCAAAGCTGTGGAGACGGAAATCGGACAGCTAGACCAATATCTTGGTCTGACGGACATGCAGACTGTGCTGTTTGTGGCTATATTCGACCGGCATTGTAGTAACAGGACTTCTGATGTAGAGGATATCTCTGATTATTTCAACATTTCGGCCATTGAGGTCCTGGAAAGGAAGAAGGACATTGACAAACTTGTTGAGGCAGGGTTTGTATGTAAGGACGGCTTTGGAGTCAATGAGTTCACAAGAACAGCATTCAAAGTGGATTCATCTGTATTCGAATGCATACTTGACAGTCGTCCCGTAGAGTCAGCCGCCGCTTCCGGACATGCATTCGACAGGTTCGACATGGTGAGGACAGCGGGAACCCTTGTGGAGCAGAGGCGCAGGAACGAGATGTCGACCAGAACTCTTTTCAATACATTGGAAAGCATTGAAAATGAGTATGGATCTATGGATTTTATCTGTGATATCCGTGAAAATGTCACGGAACCGGGCGCCCGAATCCTTTTTTATGACTGCTGTCATGATTTCATGGAAGATGATGATCACAGACCTCTTACGGATATGAATGCCACCTTGAAAGACATTTATGACAAGACTGGAGACATCATGGCCGTGAAAAAGTCTCTGATGTCAGGAGAGCATATCCTGATGAAAGCGGGACTGATAGAGAGCTGGTTGGATGGCAATGACTACAAAATCGGCCTGACAGATGAAGGGCGCGCAGTATTTCTTCGGGAGGATTTACATCTTTTTGAACCGGAAAAGAAGGGGCTTGACAGATATGGGCTTGTTAAGGCTGTCTGCAAATACATAAATGAAAGGGATTCCAGTAATTATCCTACAAGAAAGCTTTTCAGAAACATTGCATCTGTCGAAAAGAGCAACTGTCGGCTTCCGCTGGTCAGTGCTGTTCAGGGAAAGCTGCCTGATATAAAGGACAGGACCATCTTCTATGCTATATGCAAAGGTGTTACAGATGGTTACAGTGCATTGGATTCCATTATCGATGATATATTTGATGATGAGAGGACCAAAGCAGTCGAGAAGCAGATGTTCAAAAATGAGCAGCATCTGCTGCAGAAACTTGAGCTTGTGGAGCTTGGACAGGCCAGTTTTTTCGGAGGCGTACCTGCTGAATTGACGGAAACCGGCAAAGAACTCTTTTTAGGAGAGGATATGGAGCTTTTCATAGAGAACCGAGACATGAAAGGCATGATTAGTCCGGAAAATATCAAAGAAAAGCATCTGTTTTTTGCACCAGACATAGAGTCAAGATTGTCTTTCCTTAAAACCAGCCTGCAAAAGGAAAATTATGAAGACCTTAAGTCCAGGCTTTCTTCCAAAGCATTGCCATCCGGCGTGGCAGCCCTTTTCTATGGCGGCCCAGGTACAGGCAAAACAGAATCAGTATATCAGATAGCTAAGGCTGTGGACCGCGGGGTGATGCAGGTGGACATATCGGAGATGAAAACATGCTGGTATGGAGAGAGTCAGAAACTTGTCAGGCGTGTGTTCAAAACATATGCGAGGATGTGCCGCTCGTCAAAAAATGCTCCGATTCTCTTTTTCAATGAGGCGGATGCAATTTTCGGAAAGAGAATGGAAAATCCCGGCCAGTCAGTGGACCAGACCGAGAATGCCATTCAGAACATCATTCTTGAAGAGATGGAGAAGCTTGACGGAATCCTGATCGCGACCACGAACCTTGCAACCAATCTGGATCCTGCATTTGAACGCAGGTTCCTTTTCAAGATAAAGTTTGAAAAGCCGGAAATGCAGGCAAAGATGCGGATATGGAAGGACAAACTTCCGGAAATCACGGATATGCAGGCAATGGAGCTTGCCCGAGATTTTGACTTTTCCGGAGGTGAAATAGACAATATCGCCCGTAAGGCCGTCATGCAGGAGATTCTTGGCGGCAGCATGCCGGACATGGATCACCTCAGGACATTATGTGCCGAAGAGCGGCTTACCGACAGGACAGGAAGAAGAAAAATAGGTTACAACGTGTAATTTTTAAACCTAAGCCATATTTTGGCATATATTATTGTTACCTTTGCCAGAAGAAACATAAAAAACTTTGGAATTATGGCTAAAGACTTATTCAACAGGTACATATGGTTGGTAGACACTATTTACCGTGCAAATGGTATTACCTTCGAGGAAATCAATGAAAAGTGGCTCAGGAACAGCATGAGCGAAGGAGTAGATATTCCGTTGAAAACATTCCATAATCATAGACATGCTATAGAGGACATGTTTGATATAAACATTGTCTGTGATAAAAAGGGAGGATATAAATATTATATAGAAAATGCCGATGATATGGAAAAAGGCGGGATCAGGACATGGCTTCTGAATACATTTGCCGTCAACAATCTCATCAATGAAAGCCATCATCTTAAGCGCAGGATAGTTTTCGAACAGATTCCGTCAGGACAGAAATTTCTGACACCTGTCATCGAAGCCATGCGTGACGGTGTATCTGTAGAAATAAAGTACAAAAGTTTTTGGAGGCAAGATGAATATACGACAGAGGTGGAGCCTTATTTCGTGAAAGTATTCAGGCAGCGTTGGTATCTGATAGCCAGAAATAAAGCGAAAGATGCGATACGGATATATGCACTGGACAGAATTCAGGCTCTTACACAGACCGGAAACGCCTTTGTTTTGCCAAAGGATTTCTGCCCCGAAGAATATTTCTATAACTGTTTCGGAATTATCCGTGAAGACAACTGTCCTTCAGAGCTTGTAGATCTGAAAGTATACGGAGTACAGCGGGAATATTTCAGGACGTTGCCGTTGCATCATTCCCAGGAAGAGGTTGAAACTGAAAAAGACTACTCTGTGTTCCGCTACTACCTCTCTCCTACATATGATTTTGTGCAGGAGATTCTTTCCCACGGATGCGAAGTTGAAGTGTTGTCTCCAGAACATCTCAGGAATGAAATCAGAAAGCATGCTGAGGTTATTGTTGACAGACATTGAAGTCAACGGATCCGTACTTTGGCCGCTTCTGCGTAAATTTGCAGTGTATTCGTTTTTATTATTCCACATGTTTATGACAGGATATGTTCTTATCGAAGACGAGCGTTTCGCATGCGAGGAGATGAACCGCATGATGCGCAAGCTGCGGCCGGAGTACAGCTGTCTGGGCAGTGCCGGGAGTGTGGTGGAGGCTGTAGCCCTTCTGAAGAGGACACGCCCTGACATGATGTTAGTCGATGTGTCGCTGGCGGACGGGATATGCCTCGAGATATTCGACCAGGTGCCGGAGGACATCCCCGTCATCTTCACGACAGCTTATGACGAATATGCCATCAAGGCTTTCAAGGTGAACAGCGTTGACTATCTTCTGAAGCCTGTGGATGAAGGTGAGCTGGAGGCTGCGCTACAGAAGTTCGAGAGCAGGGAGGCCGTCAGGAACCATTCGTCCGAGCTGGAGCGGCTGCGGTCGGATTTCATCTCCAGGAACAGGAAGAACCGCTTTCTCGTCCAGGTAGGGGACTCGTACCAGCATATCGGCATCAAGGACATAGCCTATTTCTACAGTGAGGAGAAATACACATTCCTCCATCTGTTCTCAGGCGGGAGGTATGTTATCGGGTATTCTCTGGACCAGCTTGAGGGAATGCTTGACCCCGGCATGTTCTTCCGTGTGTCCAGGGGATTCATAACCAGTATAGATGCCGTAGTGGAGAGCACGCGTTATTTCGGGAACCGGCTGGTTCTGCGCCTGGAGCCTGAATTTCCGCTTTCGTGACAGGGACAGTATTCACCCTTGCCGGAGGGGGTACCCTGCACCGCCCGTTCTTCTACCAGTTCGCGCTCAATCTTCCGGTATGCATTCTGCTTGGAGGCATCGACCTCCTGGTCGTGTACTGCCTCAGAAAGACCAGGCTGTCAGGCTTCAAGACTGTGAGGATAGCCCTTGACCTGCTTCTCACGAGCTTCCTCAGCCTCCTTGTCCCCGCCGTATGCAACTATCTCCTGACCGACATTACGGCTGGAGAGGCTGTGACCAGGTCTCTTCCGGTCATTCCATGGAACTGGATTATGGTCCTGGCCATTGAAATATTTTTCTACAATACGGACCAGCTCCGGAGCGAAAGGGAGAAGGCCCGGTACAAGTACGAGGTCCTGAAGAACCAGGTGAACCCGCACTTCCTTTTCAACTGCCTGAATGTACTTTCATCACTCGCGTATTCCTATGCCGAAAAGGCCAACCTGTTTGCCAAACGGCTCTCGGGGGTTTACCGCTATATCCTCGACACGAGGGAGACGGACAAGGTGACCACGGATGTGGAGATGGCGTTTGTCAGGTCGTATATCTACCTGGAATCCGTCCGTTTCAGCGACACGCTGCAGGTGTCTGTCACGGACACTTCGTCAGGGCCTGTCCGCCATGTCATCCCGACAAGCATCCAGATGCTGGTGGAGAACGCCCTCAAGCACAACATCAACACCGGGTCATCCCCGCTGAAGATACAGATCGGAATCAGCGATGAAGGGGTGTCTGTCTCCAACAACATCCAGCTGCGCAGCCATGTGTCCAGGCACGGTATAGGTCTTCGCAATCTCATGCAGCAGTACATGCTCCACGGAAAGGAAATCCGCATCATCCGCACTCCGGACACTTTCACCGTTGTGCTCCCGTATGTCTGATTATAATGTAAGTCCGCCCCCCGGTCGCCTGTCGCTGACGCTCCGGTGGGGCGAAGGGCATTCTTACTTATTGAATATCCAGGACTTCCGGCCCGAGGCCGAGCAGCTTCATTTTCCTCCGGATGCCAGGCAGCTCGTTCCTTATGAAGTCCTCGCGCATCTTTTCCAGCACAGTCTCACGTGCCCCTTCGCTTATGAAGTAGCCTATTCCTCTCTTGTTGAATATGATGCCGTCTGAAGTAAGCCTCTCATAGCTGCGCATTACAGTGTTCGGGTTCACTCCAATCTCGGCCCCGAAATCCCTTACCGAAAGGATCCTGGATCCTTCAGCAAATTCTCCGCTGAGTATCCTCTCGCATATCGAGTCGTATATCTGCAGAAATATCGGTTTGTTTGAATCGAATTCCATGGTCAACTAGTATTGGATTGTCTTGATTCTTAAAAATATGGCTATGCCCAGGATTGCAGCTATGGTGCATGACCAGACGATGTTCAGCGTGGATATGTCGACATTCTCCAGCGAGGCTGCACTCTGCCAGTTGTCTGTCATCGTCTCCAGTACGGTCATTCCCAGAAGTACGAGCACTATGCCTATGCCCATCCATACGAGGATGGTCTTTGCAATCTTGTGCTTCCTGAAAAATACGGCCCCGAGGAGGAAGAACAGGACGGCGTTGGCAGCTGAAACGAGCATGTCCGAAAAGTCCAGGTCAAGCGGGGTGAACGATTCTGAAAAGGCATAGACCAGCACGGTATCCTTGACAGGGCTTCCTACAGCCATTGTTATCAGGAAGTCCGTGCCTGTCCAGATGATGCAGAATGCAAGAGGGATGACAATCAATGTGCTGATTATCATGCTGAGGGTCTTTTCCAGGCTGGAGACCGGAATGAGGGTATAGACGGCCCCTGCCCGTTTATCCGTGATATTCCCGTAGCATGCGGACGGTATCCATATGGCAAAGATCCAGAACGAAAACACGAAGAATGTGTTTCTGGATATGGCATACATATATTCATATCCGTCGCCGAATGACGAGAACAGGAGGTCAAGGATGAAGATATATACTGGCATCAGCCCGAAAGCAAGTATGCTCAGGCCCTTGCCGGAGCAGATGGAGGCCAGTTCTCCGGCGAAATATCTGCCGAAACGTGAGAATGAGAATATGTCGTTTTTCATTTTTCCTAAAGTTCTATTGATGCAGTACGTTTCCAATAATAAAACCCGAATCCGGCCGCCGTGACTGTCTGCACTGTGTACCAGAACCATTCGAAGTTGTTCCTTATCTGTTCTATGCTTGTCTCAGAAGAATCTATTATGCTGACCATTGTCATCATGAACAATATGAAGGCTACGGAACAGCTGAAGAAGGTCTTGGTGATCTTGTGCTTTTTGAACAGCGCCCCTCCGGCAAGCCCGGCAAGGGAAACCATCGGCGGAAGGAAGAAGGCGAAAGAGCAGTTGATATTGAAAGAGCCGTCACTGTAATCTATCAGTCCGGTCCTGGCATAGTAACCTGCCAGCGATTTCCCGCATTCCGGGAATACCGCGCAAAGCAGGGCGTCGGTGCCGAAATACAGGAGCATGAACACGGCAGGTACGATTATTACCGAGACAAGGAATGCGCTGCAGGCCTTCTCCGCATGGGATGAGGGAAGCATCAGCGGCATCTGCCCTTTTCTCCTGTCGGTGATGTCCCCGTATTTCAGGATAGGGAATATCAGCAGGAAAAGCACGATGGCCACGGTAGCCACAAAAGCCTTGAGACCGGCATATCCGCTCCAGACCTCACCTATCTTTTCAGGGTTGTATGTGAGGGAGAACAGAAATGTCACTATAAGGAGCATCAGCGGCACAAGCCCGGCAAGCAGGATGAACAGCCCGTTTTCTCGGACCGTCTCCTTCAGTTCAAAGGAGAGGAACCTCCCGAACCGTCCAATGTCAAATGAATCTTTGCGTGCCATGTCCGTGTCATTTTCTGAACAGTCCTTTTATCAGCTCTTTGTGGAGATGCACTGTGTTGAACAGGGCCTCGATGTTGACCTTGCTTTCTTCGTCCCCGGTGTTGAGATAAACCTGTACGCTTCCTCCAGGGGTCATCTCGCTGTAGAGGGCGTGAGGGTTCTTCTCGTTGCTGTAGTCGAAGGTGAGCTTGTCCGCAATCTCTGCGACGGTCGCGTTCAGCAGGACGTCCTGGCGGTCGAGGATGATTATCGGGTCGATGATGTTCTCCAGGTCACGCACCTGGTGGGTGGAGATGAGCAGTGTGGAGTCTTCCGAAGTGTATTTCGTGACGGCTTTCCTGAACTGCGCCTTGGAAGGGATGTCCAGCCCGTTTGTCGGCTCGTCCATGAAAAGGTATTTGCAGTTGCACGCCAGGGCGAATGATATGTAGGTCTTCTTGAGCTGCCCGAAGGACATCCTGTTCATTTTCTGTTTCGGGTCGGTCTCGAATATCTGCATGAGTTCCAAGAATTTGGCCATGTCGAATTTTTCCCAGAACCTTCCGTATGACGAAGCGAACTTTTCCGCTTCCGCAGGCATCGGTGCGACTTCGTCGCTCAGGAAATACTCCAGAGAGAGGAATGAAGGCTCCCTGTTGAAGGGGATGTGCCCGTCTATTTCAATGCGGCCGGACTTTACTTTCTTAAGTCCGCACAGGAGCGTGAGAAGGGTGGTCTTTCCTACACCGTTTTCTCCGAGAAGACCGTAGATCTTGCCCTCTTCGAGATGCATTGTGATGTTTTTCAGCACGACATTGGTGCCGTAGCTGAAGGTGATATTGTCTATGTCTATCATAGCGGTTTGGATTTTGGGTTTATCTTGGTTACTGTATTAGTTTAATAATACACAGCAAATATAGAAACAAAAAACAAATCCGCAAATTTTTTTTATGCGAATTTTCCGGGGAGGGGATACATGGGCAGGGAAGTAGGGGCCGCCAGCTCCTGTGGTGACGGCTCAGAGCGATGACCACCGGCGTCCTTCGACGTGCTGCGAGCGGCGGAACTCCCTTTCCTTTTCAGCCAGCACCGGCCTTTCGGAATCAGCAAGAGCGAAGTCGCAGAACCTTTCCCATATATAATTGACAGCCTGCGTAGACGGATGGACCATGTCTTCGGCATAGAAACGGTAGTCGCGCAGTTCGTCCATCATTATTTCGTATGCAGGGAAATATTCGCATTGTCCGGGGAACATCCCGCAGATTTCCTCCTCCGCCAGAAGCAGCGTGGCCTTGCTTATAAGATTTCCGTGTGCCCCGTCCTTCAGATGGCGTATGGGGCTGACCGTGAATATGAACTGTCTGGAAGTGCCTCCTGATGAAGCCTTGCGTACCATGCCGGCGAGGATATCCACCTCGCTCTGCAGGTCCAGGCGCTGCCTGGTGAACTCTTTCGCATCGCGTTTGAGGCAGTTGGACACTATCATGTCCCGCCCCGTGTGCCTGAAGCACCAGCTCGTCCCCAGGGTGACAATCACCTTGCCGCAGGAGCGGTAGAACTCTGAGGCTTCCGCAAGCCTGCCGTTTGCATGCCGCAGGAACTCCCCGGCGGTCTCCCTCGCGAAGGACGTGTGGTGACTGAATGAGCAGATGAGAGACGAGCCGCTTCCCATCTGCTCACATTCCTCCCCTGTAAAGGGTTCCCCGCTTTCGAGCCTGGCCACGGCGCTGCATACCGATACAGGATTGTACAGAGTGCCGAAAGGGTTGACGCATACATTGAAGCTACATTCGGCCATCTTCTTGCCTACGTTGTCGGCAAAACAGCTGCCAAGCACCATAATACGGTCTGAATATGAAATCCCGATGCGGCTTCTGCCCGCATCTACGGGTGTCTGGAGTTTAAGCATCACAAAACGTTCATTATATATATTATACCCAGCGACACCAGGTGCTCGGACAGGTCCTGCATCCCGAGAGTGCGCCCTCTTGATGTGGCGTGCCGGCTGTAGAAGTTGTAATGTGCGAAAAGCCTGAAGTCCCTGTCTTTTGTCGGCATGTACTGGAGGCAGAGCTGCGCGTTCCAGTTGGTCCTGTACAGCCCCTGTGATATGCTGTCGTAGGGGCTGTACACCCCGCCGCACTCCCATGCCCCTTTGAAGAAGGTCATGAAGCTCGGGCTTATGAAGAAATGCAGGTAGCCGACTGTGGTGAAATATTCCGTGTTCTGCATGGTCCTGAGCCTCCCGTCGCTGCTCGCTATGGATTCACTGAGGATGCTGCTCACGTCCAGTCCCTGCCTGGACCACATGAAATCAAGATATGCACCCCATTTCTTCAGCCGGTAGGAGTGTCCAAGGGACATGAGCCATACCCCTTTCCCTGTGGCCTGGTGCCCGTATGAGGCCGAATACCTCAGGTTGAGCGTCTTTTCAAGGAAGGTGCCGTTCCAGTTGGCCGTGGCGATGAACGGGAAATTCGTCGGGCTTACCCCTTCCGGAAGTCCGCCGTAATAGAATTCGTCATCGGTGACTCCCCTGAAGTTGCTCACCTGGAATACAAGGTCCTGCGTAGGGGTTATGTGCCACTCACCGCTCACGCCCATCTGGTAGGACGAGAGGCTGCTCCCGAAGTCGCTGAACTGGATGACATACACCGGTACGGCATCGAATTCGTGCCCCCCGAGCGCAAGGACATGCTTCCCGAATGTGAAGGTGGTCTTGGGGGTGGCGTGCCATTTCACGAAAGCATAGTTCACCGCGGAGACTATGTTCTCGAAATCCAGGGTATTGAAGTCTTTAGTGAATGACTGCCTGAACCTGTAGTACACCTTTTTCCCTGCCCGCCCTTCGATGTTCAGCCTTATGTCATCCATCCTGAATTTGGCGGATGCCTTGCCCCCGTGCGGGAAATCACCTCGGAGCGAGCCCCTCATCTGGAAGTCCATGTCCACATTCCTCACAGGGAAAAACGCTTTTCCGTTTTCGTCCCGGGCTTCCCCGGTAGAGGCGGACACCGTTTCCTGGCCAGCCGGATCAAGATCTGCGGAGGCAACGTCCACAGTCATGGAAAGTGTGTCTTCCTGTCCCATGGCTGAGGCGCAGGATACCAGTAGTATAGTTATAAGGGTTACAGTGTAGTGTTTCATGGCGGTTGTCTGATGGCGGAATGTTGTCAGTTGTCATCCTTCATGGGGAATATGCGGGCTGTGCTGTCTGCGGCCAGGGCCCGGGCGACAATGCCTTCTGTCCCTATTGACCCGGTGAAAGCCCGGCAGCTTTCCATATCTTTCCATGTGCTGCAGAGCAGATACAGGCCGGCGTCCGTTGAACTTCTGAAAATGTCGAAGGATATGCATCCATCGCTCCCGGTCGCTTTCCCGGCCATATCCCGGACCTCATTCACGATACTATTGTCTCCTTGTGCCGCCGTGCGGAAGAACTGGTTGACCCTCACCGGTGTCCCATTGTCCGGAGAGCCTGTCCCGGAAGGGATGGTGAAGCTGTCGGTATGCATTTCCGCTGACGCTTTCAGTTCAGGGACCAGGCTGGTGAAATGCGGGGCCTTCTTGTGCAGCTCAAGCAATTCCCCGTCGGCCCATGTCTCGCATATCATCATCGAATTCCTGTCTGTCAGGCTTCTGAATATATCGTATGAAATGCATCCCTTGTCTCCTCTGGAAGCATAAGTGAGCTCCCTTGCTGTGCCGATTGTCTGTTCAGGGTCATTCTCCGTCTTGATGAAGGCATTGAGCCTCAGTGCGCCTTCAGGCGACAGTCTTGAAAGGTCGTCGGCCTTGAGCCATCTGTCCAGCCAGCGGAAGTACTCCCTGTGCCAGTAGAGGGCGTTCTGGGGCTTCAGTATCCAGTGGTTCTCGTCAGGGAACACTATCAGCCTGGACGGTACGCCCATGAGCTGTGCTGCGTTGTATGCCGCCATACCTTCGTCCAGCGGGACGCGGAAGTCCATGCCGCCGTGTGTCACGAGGATGGGCGTGTGCCATTTTGTAACCATGGTATGAGGGGACATCCTGTAGTGCCGCACTGCCTTCGGTGCCGTGCTCCACGGCGACCCGCCCTGGCGGATGCCTCCGAATGTCTCCCCGTCGCCGGCAGGTCCCACAGGGCCATCAGGAGTGCCCGTACGCGGGTCTGCCCGGTATTCGTGGAGACCTCCGTTGTCCCAGTTAGGGAACCACATCTCCTCGGTAGTCATGTACATGTGCTCTTCGTTGAATATCCCGGCATGCGCTACGAAAGCATCGAAGACATCACCGTGAATCCCGCAGAGGTTGTACACGGAGTAGCCGCCGTAGCTGGCCCCGCATGCGGCCATCTTCCCGATGTACGGCTCGGCCTTGAGCGTACGTGCCGCCACGAGGTAGTCCTGCATGTTCAGGCCAGGGTAGTCGCCCGATATCTGCTCTGTCCATTCCTGCCCGAACGCTGTGGTGCCGCGTCTGTTGGGCAGTACGGTCACATATCCCTGCGCCGCCATCAGACGGTAGTTCCACCTGTAGGACCAGCCCTGGCTGAGCGTGCCCTGCGGTCCTCCCAGGCAGATGAGAATGGACGGATATTCCTTGCTGCTGTCGAAATGCGGAGGATAGACCACCCATGTGAGCATGTCCTTCCCGTCCACTGTCTTTATGTACCTCGCTTCTGTCTTCACGGGGTCGAGCTGCGCGAGTATGGCGTCATTCACATGTGTTATCTGGCAGATGTGCACCGGCTCCGGAGTCACCTTGCATTCTGCAGGAAGCGGGGTGCTGTGCGAGACCTCAAGCGGGGCGGCAGCTATAGTGCCTCCGTCTGGAGTCCCGGCCTTGTCCCCGATCCTGATGTTTACCAGCTCGGTAGGGAAGTCCATGCTGCTGTAGTCGGCCAGCAGGGTAGTTACTCCGTCATTTTCAGATATATGGAAAGGCGAATTGAAGTCATACCACAGGTCTTCGTCGGTGATTCTCTTTATGTCCCAGGATGCGCTTTCCGCGCCCTGTCCTGGCACTTCTCCGTCCGCCTGCCCGTCAGAGACTGCGCAGCGGGCCCGGAAGATGCCCTGTATCCCTTCTGCAAGGGCGGAGAAGTATATCTCGTCAGACCCTGTTCCCCATACAGGTGCGGAAGCGTTGTATTTGAACGCGCAGGTGATGTCCTTCACACCGGAAATGACAGGCAGCCGCGAAGCCGATGAGCCTGAATCCTTTGCCGGGACGCCCCATTCGATATCCGCTACCATAAGCCTCTGTTTGTCAGCCTCGTATCCGTCCCTCTCCATGCTTATCCAGCAGATTTTCTTTCCGTCCGGGGACCAGACAGGGTTGGTGTCGTATCCTCCTCCCATGGTCAGCTGCGTGCATTCCCCGGATTCTACATCATAGAAATAGATTTCCGTATTTGTGGAGAATGCGTATTTCTTCCCGGTGAGCTTGCGGCATGAATATGCGATGGTCTTCCCGTCGGGGCTCCATGCGAGCTGCTCTATGCCGCTGAACGGCTCTGTAGGAAGCTCGTAAATCTCTTTCTCTGAAGCAAGTATGTCTTTTGATGTCCCTGGTGTGATGCTCTTTTCTCCCTCCTTGCCGAAGACGAAGCCAGCCACGAACGTGTGCGGCACTTCCTTCACCCAGTGGTCCCAGTGCCTGTACATCAGGTCATCTGCCGATATGGCATCCGCCTTGTCCAGGTCGCCGTACAGGTCCGACGGCTTCTTGAGCGCGCTCTGTACCGTGCTGACATACATTATCCTGCTCTGGTCATCAGACAGGGTGAACTGGCTTATGCCTGCAGGGACATCGCTGACCTGCACCTTCTTTCCGAGGGAGAGCCTCCCGTCCCGTCCTTTCTTGAGCTTTGCCGTGAAAATCTGGCCTTCCTGGATGAAAGCAAGGCTCTTCCCGTCGGCGCTCCACCTGGCGTTGGATATGCTCTTGCCCTCGGTGGTGAGCCTGTATGCCCCGCTCCCGTCAGTGCCGCAGATGTACAGGTTGGTCAGTGAATTGTTCTCCTCCACTGATATATACCCCGTACCGTAGATGACCATGCTTCCGTCAGGTGATACCTGCGGGTCGGATATCCGTCCCATCGCCAGCATCACCTCCGGGGAGAAGACCCCGTCCTTGATTTCTATCTTTCCTCCAGCCTCTATGCGGGCCCGGGCTGTCTTTTTTTCTTTCATGTTGTCAATCCATTTTTCAGATGTCCCTGTCCGGACGTCGATGAACGCCAGGACAATTATGGCAAGAAGCAGTGCCGAACATGACTTCTTGACCAGACTGCGGTTTCTTTTCATTATCTGTTGCCGATTTGATTTCTGTCTTCCGGTGTATCCCCGTATTTTTCCAGGGCCTTGCGAAGCTGCAGGACAATCTGTTCCCGCAAGCTTTCCGGCCCTGTCACTTCTATCCCCGGCCCCAGCCTCAGCAGCTCCATCACCAGGCTGGTGTCCGGGCATGCAAATATAGAAAATGTTACGGTACCATCATCCCTTGATATGACTTTCTGGCTGTGGTGCAGCGGCAGGTCTTCCAGATACCTCGCCTCTTTCTCCGAAGCCCTGAAGGTGATTTCTTCCGGTTTCCTGTCAGGGAGGTACACTCCGAAGCTGTTCCTGAAAAGTACGTCCACGTCGAAATCCTCTGGCATGTCGAAATGCCTTCCGGTGATCTCCATGTCCACAATCCTGTCCATCCCGTACACTCTCATTCCTTCCCTTTCGATACAATATGCCACAATATACCATCTCCTTGCGCTTTCCTTGACGGCGTAGGGCCTTAAAGTATATGTGGATATCTCGTTCCCTGTGTATTTCCTGTGGCGGATGCGGATTTCGAGGTTGTCCATCATCGCATCCATGACGGCGGTCAGGTACCTCTGCCCGGAGGGGATTTCCTCCACGGATACCCTCCCGGAGAGACGTTCCCGGCCCAATGACAGCAGGCTGTTGACAGTGAACGTGTTGATGAGCCATGAGGATGCGGCCGTGGAATCCTTCACGTCCTCGCTGTATCTGATGAAATACCTGCTGGAGCTCCTGTCGCACTCGATTTCTATGCCGAATATTCCTGCCACGGCCTCCCTGTGGCGGTTGAATGTGCTGCGGGGGTATTCAGAGTCGAACCTCCTTTCCCACACGTCCTGCATCTGGGCAAGCGACAGCCCTTTTTCCCCGGCCCGGGTCAAGGTGTTCACCAGCCAGATGTATTTTTCAAGAAGTTCCGGTACCATGTTTTTATATGTCGGATTAACTTATTTTGCTGTAGTCACGTATATTGTATTTGTCTTTCCGGAGCTCTTTCGCCAGGAGGCTGTTCCTGGGGTCGGACAGGCCCGGGTCAGACTGGAGTATCTTTTCCGCACTGCTGCGAGCCTCGTTAAGTATGAGACCGTCCCTGGCCAGGGATGCTATGTTGAGCGATATGGGGAGTCCGCTCTGCTGTGTGCCCTCCAGGTCCCCGGGGCCGCGCATCTTCATGTCCTCCTCTGCGAGTTCAAAACCGTTTTCCGTGCTGCACATTAGTTCAATTCGGTGCTTGGATTCTTTGCTGAGCCGGCTGCCTGTCATCAGTACGCAATAGGATTTTTCGGACCCCCTTCCGACACGTCCGCGGAGCTGGTGCAACTGGCTCAGGCCGAATCTTTCCGCACTTTCTATGACCATCACAGAGGCGTTTGGCACATCGACACCCACTTCTATTACCGAAGTGGCTACCAGGATATTGGCCCTGCCGGAAGCGAAAGCGTCCATATTGAATTTCTTGTCCTCGTTGGACTGCTTCCCGTGCACTATGGCGGTCTTGTACGGGGGGAAGGGGAATGCCTGGACAATCTGCTCATAACCGTTCTCGAGGTTCTTGTAGTCCATTTTCTCGCTCTCGAATATCAGAGGGTACACCACAAAAATCTGCCTTCCGAGCGCAATCTGGTCCTTCATGAACTTGAACAGGGCCGCCCTGCGGCTTTCGTATGCGTGTATGGTCTGCACAGGCTTCCTGCCTGGAGGCAGCTCGTCAATGACGGAGACATCGAGATCCCCGTACAGTGTCATGGCCAGTGTCCTCGGTATGGGCGTTGCCGTCATCACCAGTACATGCGGAGGCATCCCGCATGAGGATTTCCTCCACAGCTTGGCCCTCTGCTCCACACCGAAGCGGTGCTGCTCGTCCACGATGGCAAGCCCGAGGTTGCGGAACAGGACATCGTCTTCTATCAGGGCATGCGTCCCTACTATTATCCCTATCGAGCCGTCTTCAAGCCCGGCATGGATTTCCCGCCTTTCCGCTGTCCTGCTGCTCCCTGTGAGCAATGCCGTCCTGACACCTGTCGGCTCAAGGTATCTGGATATGTTCTTGAAATGCTGCTGCGCAAGCACCTCGGTCGGGGCCATTATGCAGGCCTGGTATCCGTTCCCTACGGCGATAAGTGCAGTAAGCACAGCCACCATAGTCTTTCCGCTGCCCACATCCCCCTGGAGGAGCCGGTTCATCTGGCGGCCGCTTTTCATGTCATTGCGGATTTCGGTTATCACGCGTTTCTGTGCACCTGTAAGCGGGAAGGGGAGCGCCCTGTAGCAGCTGTTGAAAGCCTCGCCCACGCGCGGCATGGGAATCCCGTGCTCTTCACGGCTGTGTATGTATTTCTGCTTCAGGAGGGAGAGCTGCAGGAAAAACAGCTCCTCGAATTTCAGCCTGTATTTCGCCTTTTCCAGCGATTCCTGGTCTTTTGGGAAATGTATGTTCTTGAGTGCGAAGTGGAGAGGGACAAGACCGTTCTCCTTCAGGAACCATACGGGCAGGGTCTCTTCGATATCCGGCAGGCATGCGTTCAGGGCATGTTCCATCATCCTGTTCATGACCCTGCCTGTTATGCCTCCGTTTTTCAGTTTCTCCGTGCTCGGATATACGCCAGTCATGGTCAGCACTTTGTCCTGCGGACGGTTGCCGGAGTCAGTCCCTGCGCCGTGTCCTTTTCCCGTGCGGGGGCCGCCTGACTCGGGCAGGTTGTCCACCTCGGGATGGACCATGTTCACCATGCCGTTGAATATTGTCGGCTTGCCGAAAAAGATGAACTCCCTGCCAGGCTCCAGCTTACCGTACATCCACTTTATTCCTTTGAAGAACACTATTTCAAGCCGGCCGCTACTGTCCTCCACTATCACGCGCATCCGTTTTACGGTGTTGAACCTGATTTCATTGCCGGATTTCGGATTTTTTCCCTGAACGGTCTCCCCGGAACCTGTTTCCTGCACATGCCCTCCCTCTGCCACGCCCTTGCCGGGCCCTCCCGCGACCGCCCCCGGAATGTCACTGCGCACCATGCCTGACGCACTGTAAAGCTCCCTTGCGATGACCCTCGCCCTGACCTGTATGAATGCCATGTCCGGCCTTATCTCCCTTATAGGGACAATGCTGCTTCTGTCGATATACCTGAATGGATAAAGACGTATCAGGTCTCCGAATGTACTGATACCCAATTCTTTCTGCAGCAGTTCGGCCCGCTTGGGCCCCACACCTGGCAGATACTGGATACCGCTATCCAATTCATTTCTCTCCATTTCTCGTCCTTTAAACCTGTATACAGTCCGATATTCACGCAAGCCGGAATGCCATTTGCGGCTTTACCGAGCAAATTTAATAAAAATCCAGGTGAATCCGCCATGACTCCGGTATGTTAACGTCAGTTCGACGAGTTTATGTTTAACAATATTATCCTAAAAATCAATATTTTATCATTTATGACCGGAATCCCTGTCATCCCGGGTGTCCCTTCGTCATTCCGAGCATCCTTTTTTTCATCCCGAGCATTTTTTTGTCATCCCGAGCGGAGCCGAGGGATCTGTTAATTCCTTCTACAGATTTCTCCACTCACTTTGTCCGGTCGAAATGACAGAAAAAGTCCTGTCCGGTCGGAATGACAGAGAAGGTCCCGTTCGGTCGAAATGACAATTCATTTCTGTCCACCCCAGTCACCTGGAGGTGACAGCCCCATCGGGGCATGCGGCTCTGCTTAGCTCCGCCGGCACCTGCGCTGCTTCGGTTCCCATGCCGGAAACCTCGCTGACGCTCCGGTGCGGCCCTGATGTTTCCCTGCCGTGGCATTGCTGAATGATATCACATCCTTTGTCTGGCGGAGTTTGGTTTTGTGTAACCGTTTAGTTTTCAGTTACTTGTCTTTGATGTTGTTCTCCCGGTCCCCTTTCTGATATTGGGACCGGGAGAATGATATTGATACTAATATGTTGATAATCCATAAATTAGACTGTGTTTAAATCTGTCGGTCAAGGATGCCCGCCTGGCCTTCAGTCATTTATACTGTAGCGCCTCGGCATAACAAATAAAATTTGTTCTACTCTCGGCTTCTGCGTATATTTGACCTGTTAACACATTTTACCGGAAAAATGCTTCTTTCTAAAATCAAGCTGTCAATGCGTTTCGGCAGGGTAACTTATGTGGTGTCGTCTGTCCTTTCACTGGTCATGACTGTCTTCGCGGTCTTGTCCCCGCAGGTTATTCCTTTATGTATCATCATAAAGTTGCTCAGCATCCCGGTGATTCAATATTTGGTCACGAATCTGTCGGAAGGACTAGTCATGTATTTCTATATTAACCTTGGAATCAGCAAGAAAGAATACTGCCTGATCCCGGCCGCGGTGGACTTTGGCATATTTGTCTTGCTGATGACAGCATCAGGTATAGCAGGCTATGCGCTCACATAAGGAAAATACACTGCTCGTTGACAGCGTGCATCTTGAGTTCGGACGTAACACGGTCCTCCAAAGTGCATATATCACTTCCCGCACCGGACGGGTGACAGGGGTCCTGGGAAGGAACGGCTCCGGAAAATCAAGCCTGTTCAAATGTATCATGGGCGGAATCAGACCTCAGAATATGTTCATCCGCTTCAATGATGAGCTTTCTGTGGATTACGGGCATATCGGCAGGAGGGTGAAGTACCTTCCCCAAAGAAACTTCATGCCTGGGTCAATGACGCTCGGGGAAGCATTCTCTCTCTATGGGGTTGATTATGATGGTATCGTGGCATTTGATGCAAAGTTTTCCGGTTATCGCGGCATGACTTTACGGGAACTCTCGGGAGGAGAGGCAAGGATAGCCGGGATGTACCTGGTGCTGATGTCTGATGCAGAATTCTGCATCCTTGACGAACCCTTTTCGAATGTCGCCCCGAACTGTATCGATAAAATTCAGGCCCTGATCCTGGAGCAGAAGTCCCGCAAGGGCATAATCGTCTCTGACCATATGTATGAGCAGATAATCGGGATTTCCGATGACCTGTACCTCCTGCGTGACGGATATACATTCCCGATAAAGAGCAGGGAAGACCTTATTGATAACGGATACATCCGCAGGTAGCAGTCCTGTGGCGCTCCTGCCGTCTCTTCCGCAACCACATGGCTCCCTTTTCCATGAAGCTGCAGCCGGGTCTGCTTCCATATCCGTTCCGGCGGACGGGCCAGGTGTGTACACCTGCAGTCAGTGACTTTATGGAAATAGTTTATTTTTAATGTGTTATGAAGATAGGCCATTTCCAGGTAGTACATTTCAGTGCACACCTGCAGTGCCATAGAGGCTTTGTAGGGCAGCAGAAGGCCGATTATTCACTGCAGGTGTGTCATAAAGTGTTACACCTGCAGTTATGGTATCTTTGTAATGTGTTGACAGTTAATGCAGTCCTGAAAATCCCCTATTGCAGGTGTGCTTCAAGTCGGTACGGGGATGAAATCAAAATTCATGTTTCCGGAGAAAGTTTCTAAATTTGTCTGCATTTCCATAGAAGTCACAAGGGATGGTCTTCATCGACAAGATAAAATCGCTTTATCCTATTTCATCCGCGACGGAGCGTATGCTGGTGGATTCGGTCACTGTCTGCCGCTTTCCGAGAAAGCATCTTCTGGTCAAGGCGGGGGAGTACTGCCGTTCCGCATATTTCATTGAAAAGGGGATGACAAGATCCTACTGGCTGGTGGACGGGAACGAAATCACCACATCGTTCTCTGGAGAAGGAGATATAGTATTCAGCATGGACGAGCTTTATTATAATAAGGTAAGCGAGGAATACGTGGAGGCTCTCGAGGACTTGGTGGCATACAGGATATGCATCGGTGATCTTCTGGAACTTTTCAGGACCAATATCGAGATTGCCAACTGGGGCAGGATCATCCACCAGAACGAGTACAGGCGCCTTCACCGTTCCCACCGTGACAGGCTCACTCTTTCCGCCGGAGAAAGGTACGTGGAGTTCAGGAAGCAGTTCCCCCAGGTGTGCCAGAGGGTCCAGCTCGGCTACATCGCCTCATATCTCGGGACAACCCTTCTTACTTTGAGCCGGCTGAGATCGAAAGGGACGGCCTCCGGCATGAACAGGCAGGAGGGAGACGAGCAGTGCGGAGATGAAAAATTTGTCGCAGGACAAATACCGGACAGATAATCTTTAGTACCTTTGCCGAGTTTCTAAAAGATTACACAAATTAAAACGGCGATGCAAAACATCTCTTCCGCGGCATTCTCGGATACAAAACCCCATTATGACCTCCTGGACGGCCTCAGGGGAGTGGCTGCCCTCCTGGTGATATGCTACCATATTTTCGAAGGATTCGCCACAAGCCCCATCGACCAGCATTTCAACCATGGCTACATGGCCGTGGACTTCTTCTTCATCCTTTCGGGTTTTGTGATAGGGTATGCATACGATGACAGGTGGAAAACCACACTTACACTCAAGGGATTCTTCAAGCGCAGGCTCATAAGGCTCCATCCGATGGTGATAATGGGTGCGGTGCTGGGCGCCGTTTCATACTGCATCCAGGGCTGTGTTCGCTGGGACGGGACGCACGTGTCCTTCACTTTCGTGCTCATCGCCCTGCTTCTCAGCATGTTCCTTATACCCGTCCTTCCGGGGTCGGGAGCCGATGTCCGCGGCAACAACGAGATGTTCCCCCTGAACGGCCCGAGCTGGTCCCTGTTTTTCGAGTATATCGGCAACATACTTTACGCGCTGATAATACGGAAACTGCCGACTGCCGCACTTGCCGTCCTGGTGGCGCTTGCCGGAGCCGGGCTCGCTTCGTTTGCGATATGCAACCTCTCTGGTTTCGGCCACCTGGGTGTCGGATGGTCGTTGATTGACTACAACTTTCCGGGAGGATTCCTCCGCCTGATGTTCTCCTTCTCTATGGGACTGCTCATGTCAAGGATATTCCGTCCGGTGAAGGTAAAGGGGGCATTCTGGATCTGCAGTGCCGTGCTTGCCGTGCTTTTCTGCATCCCGCATATCGGCGGGGAGGAACACCTCTGGATGAACGGCCTTTACGAATCGGTGTGCGTCATAGTCATATTCCCGGCACTCGTCTATCTCGGGGCATCCGGAAAGACCTCCGACCGATTGACATCAAGGATATGCAAGTTCCTCGGCGATATTTCCTACCCGCTGTATATAGTGCACTATCCTGTAATGTACCTTTTCTACTGGTGGCTGTGGCGAGGGGAAGAGAACATTCCTTTTTCGCAGGCGTGGCCTGTGGCGACAGCGGTAATCCTGGTCTGCATAGCCCTTGCCTACATCTGCCTGCGGTTCTATGACATCCCGCTCCGCAAGTGGCTCACGTCGAAATTCCTCGGAAAAAAATGACGGCCTGCGCACAGCCTGGGGCAGCCCTCATATTGAAAAATTCGAAACACTTTAGTACTTTTGTAAGTTGGTTCGGTCCCAGTATGGAGACCGGACCATGAGATTGTTATAAATGATGAAGAAATATGGCTAGGAAACTTACAGTAGGCATTACCCAGGGCGATGGGAACGGAATCGGTTATGAAGTGATAATCAAAGCATTGGCAGATGAGCGCATGCTTGATATATGTACTCCCGTAATATATGGCTCATCAAAGATATTCGGATTTTACAGGAAACAGATCCATTATCTTGAACAGATAAATACCAATGTAATCTCATCGGCCAGGGACGCCCACCAGAAAAGGGTCAATATCATAAACTGCCTGCCGGACAATGTCTTCGTCGAGCCGGGCCAGCCTACTCCGGAGTCCGCCAAATCAGCAATGACAGCCCTTGAGCGTGCCGTCGTCGACCTTAAGGAGGGGAATATTGACGCGCTGGTGACTGCTCCTATAAATAAAAGGGCGATGGTCAATGAGGGCTTTGGATATACAGGACACACGGAATACCTGCAGCAGGAATTCGGTGTCAGTGACGTCCTGATGATAATGGTATGCGACCAGCTGAAAGTCGGGGTCGTGACAGGACATATACCGTTGAAAGATGTTCCCGGAAAAATATCAAAGGAACTGATCCTTACGAAATTAAGGCTGATGAAAGCCTCTCTCGAAAGGGATTTCGGGATTTACTCCCCGAAGATTGCCGTACTCGGGCTGAACCCGCATTGCGGCGACGGCGGACTGCTCGGCGACGAGGAACAGTCCATAATTCTTCCTGCGGTCCAGGCGGCCAATGAAGAAGGGATAATGGCCTTTGGTCCGTATTCTCCTGACGGGTTTTTCGGACTGGGCAACTACAGGAAATTCGATGCGGTGCTGGCAATGTACCATGACCAGGGGCTTACCCCGTTCAAGGCACTCGCATTCGAGTTCGGTGTGAACTACACCGCCGGCCTCCCTATAGTCCGGACCTCTCCGGACCACGGTACGGCCTATGAAATGGCCGGAAGGGACATGGCCGACCCCCGTTCCATGATTTCATCAATCTATGCCGCCGTGGATATCTGTACCCGCAGGGCCGAATTCGATGAGCTCCAGGCTGGCAGGATGAAGACCCAGACTCCGTCTTCAGAGGTCAGGCCGGGCAGGAACGGCAGTGTAATCGAGTAACAGACAATCTCGGCAGAAATGGAAAAACCGCCTATATACCTGTATACGGACGGCGCTTCAAGCGGGAATCCGGGACCTGGAGGCTATGGGGCCGTGCTGAAATGCGGAGGCCGGGAGATGGAGCTTTCTGGCGGATTCGCCCGTACTACCAACAACAGGATGGAGCTGCTCGCCGTGATCAAGGGCCTTGAGGCCATCAGGTGGGAAAATGCCGAGGTGCATGTTGTCAGCGACTCTTCATATGTGGTGAACGCTGTCAACAAAGGCTGGCTTTTCAATTGGGAAAAAAAGGGGTTTGCCAAAGCCAAGAACCCTGACCTGTGGCAGAGGTTCCTGCCCCTGTACCGTTCGCACAGGGTGTCGCTCCACTGGATAAAGGGCCATGCGGGCCATCCGGAAAACGAGAGGTGCGATGCGCTGGCAGTGGCTGCAGGAGCGGGGAATGCCGCAAAAGGGGTGGCGCTCCCTGAAGACTACGGATATATTGAACAGGAGAACCTGTAAAAAAACATATATGACATCATCCTCTGATTTTAACTCTTCTACACAGCCGAGCATTTCGGTAATCCTGCCGGTATACAATGCCTCGGCAACACTTGACAGATGCATTTCCGGCATACTTGAACAGTCTTTCTGCGATTTCGAGCTCGTGATAGTGGATGACGGCAGCACTGACGGTTCCGCCGGAATCTGCCGGTCTTATGTCGGCAGGGACAGCCGTATCAGGGTATTCAGCAAGGACAACGGAGGGGTATCCTCGGCGAGGAACTTCGGCCTGGAGAATGCCCGCGGAAAATATGTCGCCTTCTGCGACAGCGATGACATGCCCGGTAAAGACTGGCTGATGTCGCTGTACAGTGCTTCGGCAGGGACCGGCCTTACAGTCTGCGGATACAGTATCCACAGGCAGGGCCAGGCAACGGAGAAAATGACGACAGGGGAACCCTTCAGCTCGGATGACATGGTGCAGATACTGGAGACGCTTTTCAGGGCCAGGCTTCTGCAGTTCGTATGGAACAAGCTGTTCGTACGCTCGGAAATAGAGACGGCACAGCTGCGCTTCGACGAGTCCATGAAGATATTCGAGGATGAATACTTCGTGCTCGGGTACCTTTCCGCGGTACAGAAAGTGGTGTGCACGCCGGAGTGTGCCTATGACTATTTTTTACCTGACGGGTTCTATGAGAAGTATGATTTCAGCATAGACGCTTTCGAGAAGGTGGTGGACGGAATATGTTCCATGGTCGCAGCTGAAGGGCGCGGATGCCGTGTCGGATTGTGGGAGACAAGGCGGGTAAGGCTTCCGATGATAGTCTATTGGTACAAGGTGGCACTGGGCCGCTACACGGCAGACCATACATTTTCACAGTGCCGGAAACGGCTTTCATTCGCCCGCGAGCTGGCCTCCGCCTTCCATGACGGCCCATTTAATCATCTGGCTGTCAGGATACTGCCTCCGAGACTGCTTTATCTCTGGATAAGAGGTAAACAAAGATGATATAATGTGTCCAACTGATATCTCCTTCTTTTCCCCGTGCATATAAAAAGGCTGTATCCAAATCCGGGTTCGCCAGAGGCCCGGGGAGAGGAAAAATGCAACCTGGTTGTAAAGCCGCCTGCGTATTTTTGTCCCGGTCCTGGAAGAAGCTGCGCCTCTGACAGGCCGCGAAAAGCAGAAGAATGACAAAAGGAGAACGGAATGGAGACGAATCATCATGACCATCATCACGTACATACGGTTACATCCCTGAACGGGATTTATATCATAGCCATTGTACTGAATCTTTCATTTGTTGCGGTGGAGGCTGCGGTAGGCTTCCTGTCTGATTCGGTAGGGCTCCTTTCCGATGCAGGGCACAATCTGAGCGATGTCTTCAGCCTCCTTCTGGCGATGCTCGCCTTCAGGCTGTCACGTTCGCATGCTACCGGCAAATTCACATACGGGTTCCGCAAGACGTCCGTGCTGATCTCCCTGCTCAATGCCGTTATCCTCCTTGCAGCTGTCGGGGCCATCATCCTGGAAAGTATCCGCAAGTTCAGGGAACCGGTGCCTGTTGACGGGGCGGCCATGACCTGGACTGCGGCGGCAGGAATACTGGTAAACGGGATCACCACCCTCATGCTGATGAAACAGCAGAAGCATGACATCAACACCAGGGGGGCGTTCCTGCACATGGCAGCCGATACACTTGTTTCCGTCGGGGTTGTCATCTCGGGGATAATCATTTCCGTTACAGGCTTTACGGCTGTGGACCCGCTGATAGGTCTGGTGGTAGCCGCCGTGATTCTGGTTTCTTCCTGGAAGCTTCTGGCTGAGAGCCTGAGGATGAGTATTGATGCAGTACCTGAAAACATCAATCCCGAGGAAATAGTTTCAATGATGTCCGGGGAGCCGGGCGTGGCCGGAGTGCACCATGTCCATATCTGGGCGATAAGCACGGTGGAGGTGGCACTTACCGCGCATGTAGTGATTTCCGAGCCTTCCCGTATGGAGGAAATAAAAAGCAGCCTCAAGCAAAGGCTTTCCTCTGCCGGCATCAGCCATTCAACTCTCGAGATAGAGTTTGCCGGTTCGCAGTGTCCTGATATGGAATGCGTATAAAGATTCGTAAAAAACATAAAAAAAGAGAAAAACCTGCATTCAGGAGCCGTCAGGGCCTTGTCTGCAGGTTTTCTTTTGCTCTATATTTGCCTCCGGGAATGAAGTCTTCTGTCATTCCGACCGAGCTTTCTGTCATTCTGGCTGGACGATGCTTTCTGTCATTCTGGCCGAGCAAAGCTTTTCCTGTCATTTCGACCGAGCGAAGCGAGTGGAGAAATCTGTATCAGACTTACAAAAAAGAAGGATGGGGCCTTTGCAGTGCACCCCATCCTTCTTTTTTGTACTATTGGAATGTTTCAGTTCGTCCTTCCCGGATAGGCCTTGAGACCTTCCGCAAGGCATTTGATGGCCTTCTCGAGCTCCGGAATTTCCAGGACATAGGCGATTCTCGCGCAGTTTTTCCCTTTGCCCGGGGTCTTGAAGAAGGATGCGGCAGGGGTCACCATTGTGGTCTCTCCGTTGTACCTGAATTCCTCAAGCATCCAGCGTGCGAACTTCTCCGTGTCATCCACAGGAAGTTCGGCTACAGTGTAGAATGCACCCATCGGCATAGGGGTGAACACCCCTGGAATCTTATTGAGGTTCTCGATCATGTAGTCACGCCTGCGGATATATTCGGCCCTTACCTCCTGAAGATATTCGTCCGTTGTGTCGAGGGCCCCGATTGAAGCGATCTGGCCGAGGACAGGAGGGCAGAGGCGGGCCTGGGCGTATTTCATGGCGGCGGTCATGACGTCCTTGTTGTGGGAGACGATGCAGCCTACGCGGGCTCCGCACATATTGTATCTTTTTGAAACTGAATCGATGAGTATTACATTCTGTTCCGCACCAGGGATGTTCATTGCAGAGAAATGCGGCTCGTCCGTGTAGCAGAATTCCCTGTACACCTCGTCAGATATCAGGAAAAGGTCGTGCTTCTTGACTATTTCGCCGAGGGCGAGCATGCTTTCTTTTGAATAGAGGGTGCCCGTAGGGTTGCCCGGATTGCAGATGAGGATGGCCTTTGTCCTGTCGGTGATGGCCTTTTCGAATTCCTCGACAGGAGGGAGCTGGAACCCGTTACGGATGTCGGTAGGGACTGCCTTCAGGGTGATTTCGTTCATGAAGGCGAAAGTATTGTAATTGGTATAGAAAGGCTCGAGGACTATCACTTCATCGCCTGCGTTGCAGGTGATTTCCAGCGACATGAGCACAGACTCGCTGCCTGCGACAGTCACCAGGAGCTCAGGCACCTCTATGTTAATGCCTATCTTTTTGTAATATTTGTTCACAAGTCCTTCCCGGAGCTCGATCAGACCGGCGGAGTTTGAGTACGGGATGTTCACGCCCTTGTAGTTCCTTACAGCGTCGAGAGCGCATTCCGGTGAATTTATCTTTGAATCCGGCTGCCCCATATTCAGGTGGTAGACTTTGACTCCTTGTTTCTTTGCGGCGTCCGACAGCGGAATCAGCTTCCGGATTGCAGATGCCGGCATGAGCTGGGCTTTCTGGGAAATATTGACCATGGCGAATTGTTTTTATAAATTTTTTAAACGCCGACAAAGTTAACATTTTTTACTTACCTTTGCGGTCGTTCTTATAAATTAATTTCTTTTGTTTTATGGCTGCATTTAGACAACGAGCTTTGAATGAAGCTGCTTCGCACAAGACGGAGCGTTTTTATGTTGAAGACGGGCCGGTTTCACATTATTTCGGCCGGAATGTGTTTGACCTCGACAAGATGAGAGGGTACATGTCCCAGCAGGCTTATGAGGCTGTTCTGTCTGCAGTTAAGTTCGGCGGCAAAATCGACAGGGAAGTCGCAAACGAGATCGCTTCCGGCATGAAGGCCTGGGCGATAGAGAACGGTGCGACGCATTACACGCACCTTTTCCAGCCGCTTACTGATGCTACCGCCGAAAAGCATGAGGCTTTCATTGCGGTAAAAGACGGAAAACCATTTGAAAAATTCAACGGAAGCGCGCTTGTCCAGCAGGAGCCGGATGCATCCAGTTTTCCTAACGGAGGACTGAGGAACACTTTCGAGGCACGTGGCTATTCAGCCTGGGATCCGTCATCCCCTGTTTTTCTGCTCGACGGGACTCTGTGCATTCCGTCGGTTTTCGTTTCATATACCGGAGAGGCGCTGGATACGAAGGTGCCTAATCTGAAATCGCTGCAGGCGCTCAGCGATGCCGCCACCTCCGTGGCGAACCTTTTCGACGAGTCTGTAAAGAGCGTGGAGGTCAATCTCGGGCTCGAGCAGGAGTATTTCCTTGTGGACGAGTCTCTCTACAACGCAAGGCCTGACCTCGTCCTGTGCAACCGCACCGTCATCGGCCACACTTCGGCCAAGGACCAGCAGCTTGAGGACCATTATTTCGGTGCCATCCCTTCAAGGGTCAGCGCTTTCATGAAGGACTTCGAGACCGAGGCGTACAAGCTCGGCATCCTTCTTCAGACAAGGCACAACGAGGTGGCTCCCAACCAGTTCGAATGTGCCCCCGTATTCTGCAGCGCCACCAAGGCCATCGACCAGAACATGATGCTGATGATCATCATGCAGAAAGTGGCGGAGAAGCACCACCTGAAAGTCATCTTCCACGAGAAGCCTTTCGACGGGGTGAACGGCTCCGGCAAGCACTGCAACTGGTCCATGGTGACCGATACCGGGGTGAACCTCCTTTCACCGGGCAAGACCCCGAACAAGAACCTCCAGTTCCTTTCTTTCTATGCGGCAGTCGTGCATGCCGTCTATGAGCACCACTTCCTCCTGATGACCAGTGTGGCGTCCCTGAGCAATTCATACCGTCTCGGCGGCCATGAGGCCCCTCCTGCAGTGATGTCGATATTCTCCGGCTCTACACTGTACGGCATCTTCAAGGCAATAGAGAATATGGAGACCATGCCTGAATCCGAAGCCGGACTGGAGTCTATAAAGATAGTCAACTCAATCCCTGAAATATTCCCGGACAATACGGACCGCAACAGGACATCCCCGTTCGCATTCACCGGCAACAGGTTCGAGTTCCGTGCCCTCGGTTCATCAATGAACGTAGCTTCAGCTACTTACATACTGAACGCCATCGTGGCCCAGAGCCTCAGGCAGTTCAGGAAGGAGGTAGATGCTCTGACCGCCAAAGGAGAGGACGTGTCTACCGCCGTGATGAACACCGTGCGCAAATTCATCCACGAATCCAAGGACATCATGTTCGAGGGGAACGGATACAGCAAGGAATGGGAGGAGGAGGCCGGGCGCCGCGGACTCCGTGCCGTAAGGAATGTCCCGGAGGCATACGAGGTATATCATGAGAAAAAGACCATTGACCTCTTTTCCGAGCTCGGGATCCTCGCCCCTAACGAGGTGGAGGCACGATTCGAGGTGCTTAACGAGACATACGTGAAGAAGCTCCAGATCGAGGCCCGTGTCATAGGTGACATCTGCCTTAACCACGTGCTTCCGGCTGCGGTGAGGTACCAGAACATCCTCATCGAGAATGTCCGCGGTGTCAAGGAGATTTTCGGAGAGGAGTACAAGAGCCTCTGCTCTTCCGAGTTCGCCACTCTCAAGAACATCTCCTGCCTGACCAATGCCATCTCACGTGATGTAGAGGCCCTTGTGGAAGCCCGCAAGAAGGCCAACCGGATAGAGGACATAGCCGAAAGGGCGAAGGTCTACTCCCATGAGGTCAAGGACCTTATGGATAAGGTTAGATATAGTGCCGACCATCTGGAGATGGTGGTTGACGACGAGATGTGGCCTTTGCCGAAGTACCGTGAACTGTTGTTCTTTTAAATTGCTGGATGGATTATTTTAAAGAGAGTATAAATGCTGAAGACCTGGAGAAACTGGAACTTGCCAGTTTCCCGGGTCGTATATATGTCATAGATACTGTAGGTGCGGAGTTCAACAGGGCTGTCAATTATCTGAGAAGCCAGAAGATCATAGGCTTTGATACGGAGACGCGGCCCTGCTTCTCACCGGACCAGCCGCGATACGGCGTGGCCCTGCTGCAGCTTTCCGGCCCTGAAAAGGCCTATCTTTTCCGTATCAAGCATACGGGAATGCACCGCAGGCTGTGCAACCTGCTTGCAAACGAGAAGGTAGTCAAGGTGGGGGCTGCCATAAACGATGATATACGCGGCCTGCAGAGGTACGCGGAATTCACCCCGAGGGCCTTTGTGGACCTGCAGAAGATTGTCCCGGATTTCGGAATCAGGGACAAGAGTGTCAAGAAGATGACTGCCATCATCCTCGGTTTCAAGATCTCCAAATCCCAGCAGCTTTCCAACTGGGAGGCCGATACGCTGTCGGAGGCGCAGGCGAAATATGCAGCCACCGATGCGTGGGTATGCCGGGAGATGTACCTGAGGCTAATGCAGTCTGCGCAGAACAGACAGTAAGAATCCGTTATGGTCAAGGTAATATTGAAAAAAGGAAGGGAAGAGTCGCTGAGGCGTTTCCACCCGTGGGTTTTCTCAGGTGCCATTGCCCAGATTGCCGGGAATCCGGCGGAGGGTGACATGGTAGGGGTCTATGCTTCGGACGGGACTTTCATGGCGGCCGGGCATTATCAGATAGGCTCTATCGCCGTGAGGGTACTGAGCTTCGACGAGGATGTGAACAGCCCGGATTTCTGGAAGACCATGATCCGCAGGGCACTGGATGTGCGGATTGCGGCAGGTCTTGCTGCCAGGCCTTCAGAAGGTAATGTGCCCGGCAGGAATACAGACTGCTACCGGCTGGTGCACGGGGAGGGGGACAACCTTCCCGGGCTGATTGTAGACTACTATGACGGAGTTTGTGTGATGCAGGCACATTCCGCCGGCATGTTCAGGAGCAGGAAACAGATTTGCGATGCCCTGCAGGAAGTCTACGGCGGCACCTTGAAGGCAGTGTATGACAAGAGTTCCGGAACAGCGCCTTTCAAGGCGGGGCTTGACCTTGTGGACGGGTATCTCTACCGGAAGGACGGGTTCGTATCTGACGAGACCGTCGTCATGGAGAACGGACACAGTTTCATAGTCGACTGGAACTCCGGGCAGAAGACCGGGTTTTTCCTTGACCAGAGGGAGAACAGGGCTTTGGTTGAAAGGTATTCTTCCGGGCGCAGGGTACTCAACCTGTTCTGCTATACGGGCGGATTCTCTGTCTATGCCCTTGCAGGCGGGGCGGTGCATGTGGATTCAGTGGACAGTTCAGCCAAGGCGATGGAGATGGTGGCGAGGAATGTCGAGCTGAACGGTTTTGACCCGCAGATGCATACCGGCTACTGCTGCGATGCGATAGATTTCCTGAAAGGGGTCCCTGAAGGAAAATATGACCTGATGATAGTGGACCCTCCGGCCTTCGCCAAGCACAGGGGGGCACTGAAGAATGCGCTCAGGGCCTATCAGAGGCTTAATGCGCAGGCTATATCAAAGGTTGCTCCTGGAGGGTTCGTCTTTACCTACAGCTGCTCGCAGGTGGTGGACAAGGAGGCTTTTGCCCTTGCGGTATTTTCTGCGGCGGCACAGACAGGCAGGAGTGTCAGGATTCTTGACAGGCTGAACCAGCCTGCGGACCATTCCGTGAACATCTACCATCCGGAAGGGGAGTATCTGAAAGGGCTTCTGCTGTATGTAGAGTAAATTCGATAGTGGGACTGCAATAAAATTTTGGATTTTTATAAAAAGGTATTATCTTTGCAGTCCCAAAACACAGAACAGTTCTTTCACACAGAAAGGTGCTATGGCCGAGTGGTTAGGCAATGGTCTGCAAAACCATGCACAGCAGTTCGATTCTGCTTGGCACCTCACTTATTGGTTATTAGTTTTAGTGTTATTAATTATGTGGTTAGTATGAGTGGTCCCCGCGTGAGCGGCGACAGCTCATTTTTTTTATGTCTATACCAGACCGGTCTCCTCAAACATCCTTCTGTATATTTCAGCTTTTTTATCCAGCGGGAGAGGATATGCCCTCGATGATGAAGGCATTCTGTAGAAAGTCATACTGATGCCTGTGGCTGTATTGAATCCTGCAGAGCTTCCTGTTTTCGGCTTTTCGCAGCCGAACATGCTGCATATCGTGTCTGTGGCCTTTTCTCCTGTAGTCACTATTGTACGGCATTCAGGCAGCACTTCCAGCAGCGCGCCGATGTCGGTAGGGGAGACTATCTCCAGATATTTGTCGGATGCATTGTCCTTCCGGCGTATGACTTCCGTGGCGGTATCATACAGGGCAATGCCGGATTCACGGCAGAATGCAGCTATCCTGTCCTTGTCAAACCGTTTCATTCCCGGTACGATGAAATGGTCCCGGTCCCCGAAGAACACTATCCCGATGATTCTCCACATGTCGTTCATGAAGTTGGGATAGAAGAAATCCATTGACCACTTCTCCTTTTTAGGCGGAAAACTCCCGAGCATCAGGATCACTGCATTGCCCGGGAGAAAAGGTTCCAAAGGATGTTTTTCAGACATCATTTCAATTTGTCGCCGTTCATCGTTATGAGGAATTCTTCGTTGGAGGATGTCTTTTCCATACGGTCCTTAAGGAATTCCATTGCTTCTACGGAGGTCATGTCGGCGAGAT
The DNA here is from genome assembly GCA_944326305.1 of uncultured Bacteroidales bacterium. Classification (GTDB taxonomy): domain Bacteria; phylum Bacteroidota; class Bacteroidia; order Bacteroidales; family UBA932; genus Cryptobacteroides. The sequence continues at coordinate 105,954 of CALVDL010000004.1, read as the reverse complement.
AGTTGCGCAGTATCCATATCCTGTTGCTCTGCTCCTGGGTGTAGAGCAGGTCATCGCGGCGCGTGCTGCTCAGTGTCACGTCCACAGCAGGGAATATGCGCTTGTTGGCAAGTTTCCTGTCAAGCTGCAGCTCCATGTTGCCCGTTCCCTTGAACTCCTCGAAGATCACATCGTCCATCTTGGAGCCTGTGTCGGTGAGGGCTGTGGCGAGGATTGTGAGCGAGCCTCCATTTTCAATATTCCTGGCAGCGCCGAAGAAACGTTTCGGCTTATGGAGCGCATTTGCATCCACACCTCCGGAGAGTACTTTCCCGGAAGCCGGCTGTACTGTGTTGTATGCCCTTGCAAGCCTGGTAATGGAGTCAAGGAAAATCACTACGTCATGGCCGCACTCCACCATCCTCTTTGCTTTTTCAAGCACCATGTTCGCCACTTTGACATGTCTTTCCGCAGGCTCGTCGAATGTGGATGCCACAACTTCCGCCTTTACACTGCGGGCCATGTCCGTCACCTCCTCCGGCCTCTCGTCTATGAGGAGGACGATCATGTAGGCTTCAGGATGGTTGTCCGCTATGGCGTTCGCTATGGATTTGAGGAGCATGGTCTTACCAGTTTTCGGCTGTGCCACGATCAGTCCCCTCTGCCCTTTGCCTATAGGGGTGAACATGTCTACTACACGGCAGGAGAGGTCGTTGTGTCCGTTCCCGAGCAGTGTGAATTTCTCATTAGGGAAAAGCGGTGTCAGGAAATCGAACGGCACTCTGTCCCTTATGAATTCTGGAGTGCGTCCGTTGATGTATTTTATCCTTACGAGAGGGAAATATTTGTCCCCTTCCTTAGGCGGCCTTATCTCCCCGGTCACCGTATCACCGGTCTTGAGGGCATTTGACTTGATCTGGCCCTGGGAAACGTATATGTCGTCCGGAGAATTGAGGTAATTGTAGTCGGAGGACCTGAGGAAGCCGTATCCGTCCGGCATGATTTCGAGCACCCCCGTGGCCTCTACCACTCCGTCGAATTCGATTTTCGGCTGCTGCGGCTGCTGTACTGGCTGCCTCTGTGGCTGGTACTGCTGTGCGGACCTCTGCATATACTGCAGCCTTTCTTTCCTGTCACGGAGCGTAGGCTGCTGCCTCATGCCCTGCTGCTGGTATCCCGGCTGTCCGTTGTTCTGTCCGCCTTGATTGTTCTGAATGTTCTGTACTGGCTGGCTTGCCTGGATGGCCTGACCGGCCGGCTGGTTTTCTGTCTGGTGATCTTCAGACTGGGTTTCGGTGTTTTTAGGCGCTGATGCAGGTTTCTGCTGGTTTTCCGTATTCAGCTGTATTTCCGGGGCCTGCTGTGTCTCCGGCTTGTTCTGCGCATCCTTCTTGCGGCCTTTCGGTTTCATCTGGCGTCTTGCCTCCCCCTGGCTCTGCTCCTGCTGCGGCTGGAGCGGCTCTTTGCTCTCCGCCGGGGCCGGAGTCTCCTGCTGAGCCGATTTCGGCTTGCGTCCGCGTTTCTTGGGGAGCTTGTCCTCGTCGGCGGCCTGAGGCTGTGATGCCGGCTGGTTTTTCTGTATTGTATCCTGTTGCGGCTGTTCAGCATCGGCTGCCGCCTTGCGCGGCCTGCCGCGTTTCTTCACCGCCTTTTCCGGTGCCTTCTGCGAGTCGATGACAGCCTCCTTATCCATGATGTCATAGATCAGAGTCTCCTTGTCCTTCTTTTTCGCCCCTTTGATGCCGAGTTCATCCGCTATGCTGCGGAGCGTCTCTTCATCCATCTCTTTCAGCTCAAAAATCTTGTGCATATTTAATTAGTGTATAAATAATATCTGAATCTGTAAAATGGGAATTTGGTCAGTAGTGATGACCTGAACACTGCGTAAAAAACGCTCAGACAAGGCAAAGATATGCAAAAATATCTGAAAAACAATGTTCTTTAGTAATTATTGTCCCAGTAACTGCTGCTTTTCTTGAATCTGAGCAGGTCTGCAAGTGCAGCCGCATTGGCCGAGATACGGAAACTCCAGGATTCCCATTGTCCGTTAGGCACCCATGACACGTATATGTTGAAACAGTGCAGGTCATATTGTGCACTGAGCTGTGTGGTGGTCATTTTCATGGCCATGAGGTCGAAACCTGTCGTCAGGTTAATCGACAGAGACGGGGTGATCTTTACGTTTCCGGAGAGCCCGAGCGTCTGCGTATGGCGGTGGTTCGTGATAAGGTGGTCGTTTGAGTACTGGTAGCTCCTGCTGTAATTGTATGAATAGTTGATATTCACCGACCACGGTGCATTGGGGTTCATATAGTACAGCCATCCTCCAGGGATATATTCCCCGGTTACGGGATGGTAGTAGACCCTTGTGTAGTTGCTGGCCGGAGAGCTCCCGCCCGAGCTTGAACCGGAGCCGTCATTCCCGTTGATCTTTCCTTCTCCCGAAAATGAATAGGAGAGGGAGGCACTTGCGTTGGTAAGGCGGAGAGGTTTGGCCCATCCCTCCGTCTGTACATTGAACTTGTTGATCTTCCGGCCTCTTTCATCAATTGCGTACGGGTCGAAATTGGCATTTGCACTGATACCGACCTTGCCGAATACAGATGTAGACATGGTAAGGCCTATATTGCTGAGATTCAGTGAGTCTGCAAGGAAGTTATAACCTGTTGACAGGTTGAGCTGGTCAATGAGCTTCACTTTTTTTGTCCCTGTTCCGGTGGTGTCGCGCAAATCCCTGACTTTCGCTTCAAGGTTGTTGCCGATAGAGATGCTCATGCTGGCGGTCTTTCCCTTGCTCGGAGGTGAATAGATCTGGCCGGAATATATGTTGTAGTCCTCGCTGTGCTGCACCCCGTCCTTGTCGGTATATGTCAGTGTCCTCCATCCGTTGAAGTACGTACCCTTCTCCGGACTGAAGGAGAAGGAAAGGCTCGGGGAGACCACATGCCTGATCGCCTGTATCTTCCGGTGCCGGCCGAAATTGAACATACCGTACAGCCTGGTACTCATGGAGACGCTTCCGGAATAGTTGTGGGTGGTGCCGAATGTGCCGAACTGCCCGGCCTCCTTTTCTTCGACACTGTCCGTCTCCTCATTGTAGTAGCGTTCGGTCTTGTTGAAGAACCAGTTCATTCCGTAGGATATGCTCGGGGTCACGGTAATGTATTTCAACAGAGAGAAGTTCGGGAGCCCGATCTGGAACGAATGCGTCATACCGTTCTGGAACTTGTCCCAGAATCCCGGCTGGTTGAATTCGGATGCCTTGAAGTTTATCTTGTTCTGCAGCGTAGTGCTGTAGCCGAGTGAGAATTCCTCGTAGAATTTTTCTTTCCCTACACGGTTCTTCCTCTTGAAAGGATAGAAACGGCTCACGGAGAATGTAAGGTTAGGCAGGGTGAATGAATACGAACTGTCCCTGGAGTTCTGGCTGTGCAGGGCGTTTATGGAGAGGTTCATCTTCCCGTTCCAGTTCTTGGAGTATGATATTGAAGATGATATCTGGTTCTGTAGGGCCTCTTCGACTGATGTGGAGTTGTACCTGCTGTTCGACGGGCTGGAAAAGTTCACTGATGCGCTGAATGTAGTTCCCGGACGTGCCTTGGAGTCCTGGGAGTGGCTCCACCGTACACCGAAGTTCCTTGTCTGGAAAAAGTCCGTACTCCCTTTTTCTCCTGTCTGGTCATTCGAATATGTAATGGAGAGGTTACCGTTGAACTTGTAGTTGACTTTGTACCGGGAGTTCAGGTCCACGGCCCACGACCCCAGCGTATAGATGTCCCCGGTGACAGAAACATCGAAATAGTCGCCCAGTACGAAATACATTCCCAGGTCCCTCAGGTAGAACCCTCGGGCGCTTTCCTCTCCGAAAGTAGGCATCAGGAGGCCTGTCGCCCTGTCGGGACGCTTGGGGATGAAGCCGAACGGCAGTACGATGGGGAACATCGGGACATCCTCGACCACCGGCCAGGCAGGACCGAACACGGTCTTCTGCGACGGCTTGGTCATCACTTTCGCCGCGGACAGGTGCAGGTAGTAGTGGGGATGCTCGCAGTCGCAGACGGTATATTTCCCGTTGGTGATGTTGATGGACTGGTCGGGCATCATCTTGATGTTCTTCCCGTGCAGGATACCTTCCTGCTCCTGGGTTATCATATTGGTTATCCGGGCTTTGCGCGTGTCGAAATTGTACCGGACCTCCTCCATTTCATAAGTCTTGCCGTTGTCCTCCATTTTAGGCAGCCCCTTTACCGTGCCCGTGGTGTCCTTGGTACCCCTTGCAAACACTGTCCTGGTCTGCACGTCATATTCCATGTAGTCTGCCGATAGCTTCATGTTTCCGTAGGTAACGGAAACGTCTCCGTAGTAGTAGATCATCCTTTTCCCGTCGGTGAAATCCTCGATGATGGAATCCTTTGCCGTGGAGAACACTGGCCTTTCAATCGAGCTCTTGCTCTGCAGCTCTATCGAGTCGGCACGTGAGACGGAATCGGCGAATGCTATGGAATCCCTGACGGCAATGGCAGAATCAGACAGCTGCACGGTGTCCTTGACGGTCTGCTCGATCCGGGCGTTGTTTCTCATCCTGTTGCGCCTGGACCGCCTCTCGTCCTGTGGAGAGACACTGAATGAGCTGATAGTCAAGAACAGAATCGTCCCGAATATCAGCTTACCTATCGATATATGCTTATTACGCAAATTTTTCATATTTTTGCAAGATGCAAAAGTAATACATATTTCAAAAATTGCAAAACAGGGACTGTCAATTATGCTTTTAAAATATATCCGTGCCGCATTTTGTGCGGCTGCACTGCTTGTTTCTGCCGGTATCTCTGATTCCGATGCGCAGACCGGGAGTTCTGCCAGGCCCAGACTCGGGACAGTGGTCATCGACGCCGGGCACGGGGGCAAGGACGCCGGATGCGTGAGCAAGGACGGACGGACATACGAGAAGAACCTGACCCTTTCCATTGCCAAGCTGCTGGGCCAGAAGATCAAGGCCGAATACCCCGAAGTCAAGGTGTATTACACGCGTCTGACAGACAGGTACCTGACCCTCAATGAAAGGGCCGACATCGCCAACAGGAACAACGCCGACCTTTTCATATCGGTCCATATAAATTCAAATCAAAGTTCCTCCCCGGGAGGTTTCTCCTCACATATTTTCGGCCGCTCCAGCGGAAAGGACAGCGACCTTTTCAAGGGCAATATGGACCTGTGCCGGCGGGAGAACTCCGTGATACTTCTCGAGGATGACTACACGACCAAATACCAGGGCTTCGACCCCAACGACCCTGAGTCCTTTATTTTTTTCAGCCTGATGCAGAATGCATACTATGAACAGAGCCTGCTGTTTGCGGGGGAGGTGGTCCAGGCTCTGGAGGGAGGGCCGATCACCAGGAACCGGGGGATTTCACAGGATTCTTTCTATGTGCTCTGGAAGACAGCCATGCCGGCGGTACTGCTTGAGCTTGGCTTCATATCGAACAGTGCTGACCTGAAAGTGCTGACCTCCGAGAAGGGCCGTTCGCAGATAGCCGACCGCCTGTTCAACGCCTTCCGTAAATTCAAGACAAAATATGACAACAGCATAGACTACTCCACTGCCGGCCTTGTCCAGGGGAGTGCTACGGCGCAGAACAAGGCTACGATAGCCGGAATGTCCGCCATGGACATCAGATACGGTATCCAGATAATGGCCGGAAGCAGGGAGATTCCGGCATCGGACAAGTCTTTCAAGGGATATACCCCTGTCATTGTCCATGACGGGGAGCTGTATAAATATATTATATGTGTATCCGCCTCGGAGCAGGATGTGAGGTCGGAGCTGAAGTCCGTGTCAAAGAAATTCCCGGGGGCCTTTGTCGTAAAAATAGATGACGGCAAGGTCTCCCGCAGGTAGTGGATGCCCCTTTTTATTGGAAAACAAACTAAATTAGCCTTACATTTGGGAGAAAAATCATACTGCTATGAAAAAAATCACCAGAGAATTCAAGATCGGTTGCTTCGTGCTGGCAGTGCTGCTGATTTCTTTTTTCGTAATCAACTTCCTGCGGGGGAAGGATATATTCAACAGAGAGATGTACGTAGTGTCATCCTATGACAATATAGAAGGGCTTGTGCAGTCGGATCCGGTATATATCAAAGGGTACAAGGCCGGTACGGTTGCTTCGGTCGAATACAATCCTGGGACCGACCGTTTTGATGTCACATGCTCGGTCCTGAAGAAATTCCGTATCCCGGAAGATTCGAAAATGACAATATACAGCCGTGACATCATGGGCGGGAAGGCTATCCGCATAGACCATGGCGTGTCGGAGGTCAATGCGAAGGACGGTGCTGTCCTGGCCCCTTCTTCACAGCCTGACATGCTCGCTTCTATCTCGGAGCAGATGGCACCGCTGCTGGCAAAGGCGGCGAGTGCTGTGGAGAACCTGGATTCCGTGGCAGTTTCCCTGAATGAAGTGCTCGGCAAGGAGAACAGGGACGCTCTGCGTGGCATACTGCAGAAACTTGACGGGACCATGTATGAAGCGAGGAAGATTTCCTCCGTCCTGGGGAACAGGTCGGACGAGCTTGAACTTTTCATCGACAATATGGTATCCTTCAGCGCCAGGCTGGATTCGGTGGCCGTTAAGGCGGACAGCGCAATATCGGGGGTGGATTCCGTGGCGGCATCCCTCGGCAGGGCGGACATAGAAGGGCTCGTACTTTCGTTCAAGGGTTTTATGGAAAGTCTCCAGGATCCGGACGGCACTCTCGGGAAGCTTCTCTATGACGGAAAGGTATATGATTCTTTCGAGGCGCTGATTTCGGATGCCGACAGACTCTTGAAAAAAATAGAAGAAAACCCCAAAAAATACATTAGAATTTCTATATTCTGACCGGAATGCCAAAGGTTTCCGGACGATTTTATTAATTTATAATTATTCTAAATTGCTATAACGTGATTATTTGATGTTTGGGTATTTTTATATTTTTTAAAGTATTGTAAATCAATATCTTATAAAAACAGATTAGCTACAGAAACAAAAAACGGTTGATGTAAAAAAAAGATAATAAGCAATAGATAATTGATAAAATTATAAAAATTTTTTTCACCACCTTTGTAACCGTTTTGAGACAAACTTGTAGTAATCAAATTTAACCGGACATCAAAATCAAATGCTTTCAGAGAAACACATTGTCGCATGGAACAACTGTCTTCGGATTATCGAGCAGATAGTGGAACCTCAGCAGTTCGCTGTCTGGTTCAAACCCATAAGACCCGTTTCTCTGGTTGACTCCACTCTTACAGTCGAAGTGCCGACGGAGTTTTTCCGCGAGTATCTGGAGGAGTGCTTTCTCGATGTCCTGAAAAAGACCCTCAAAAGGGAGCTCGGGACCGGGGCGAAGCTCCAGTACATGGTGAAGCCTGTGACTGTGCAGCCTCCGATGACATACCCTGCGGCCCATGGCCATGCTCCGGTCAATAAAGCGATAAACATCTCGAGTTCCTGTGCCCAGGCAGCCAATCCGGGTCCACTAGTCTTTCCCGGCACAGCGACACACAGGGTGCAGGTAAATCCGCAGCTCAATCCCATATACTGTTTCGGCAACCTCATTGAGGGTGAATGCAACAAGATGGGCATTACTGCCGGGGAAAGCATTTCCGATGCCCCAGGCAAGACGCCGTTCAACCCGCTGTTCCTTTTCGGAGGCCCGGGGCTCGGCAAGACACACCTGGCTCAGGCTATCGGTATCGCGATAAAGGAGAAGCATCCGGAGCTTGTTGTACTGTATGTGCCCGCAAACAGGTTCAAGACACAGTACATGGATGCGGTCAGCGTGAAGAACAAGCTGGTCGATTTCCTCGCATTCTACATGAAGATGGATGTACTGATAGTCGATGACATCCAGGAGCTCGTATCTCCGGGGACCCAGAATGCGTTCTTCCACATATTCAACCATCTGCATCAGTCCGGAAAGCAGCTGATATTTACGTCTGACAGGCCTCCCGTGGATCTGCAGAACTTCGAGGAAAGGCTTCTTTCCCGCCTCAAATGGGGACTTTCCGTGGAGCTTACAAAACCGGATTTCTCCACGCGTCTTGCCATGCTGAAGGCAAGGAGCTTCAGGGAGGGAGTGTCCATAAACGATGATGTGCTTATCTATCTTGCGACAAGGATCACTTCCAATTTCCGCGAACTTGAGGGGACGCTGATTTCCCTTATAGCCAACGCTACGCTGGCGCACAAGGAGGTGACAGTGGGGATGGCGGAGCATATCACAGAGAATATTGTAGGGGAGAAGGAGGTTGACATTACCATCGACAAGGTCCAGAAAGCTGTCTGCGACTATTTCAACATTACCCGCGACACCTTGCTCTCCAAGTCGAGGAAGCGTCAGATAGTGCAGGCGAGACAGATTGCCATGTATATGAGCAGGAGCCTGATCAACTGCTCTTTGGCAACTATCGGTGCCGAACTCGGAGGGAAGGACCATGCTACCGTACTGCATGCATGCACTACGGTATCCGATCTGATGACTATTGACAAGAATTTCAAGCAGTACGTCACCGATATCGAGAAGATGCTCGTGCCTGTGAGGTAGATGGCTGCCGCATAATTATACCATTATATGAATTCAGACAGGGTTCTTGAAATCTTCAAGGAAATCACCCGGGTTCCACGTGAGTCCGGGCATGAGGAGCAGATCATTGCTTATCTGCAGCAGTTCGCTGCAGCCCGTTCACTCCAGTGTAAAACAGACAAGACAGGCAATGTCCTGATTATCAAGGAAGCCGCAGAGGGAAAGGAAAATGTTCCCGTCCTGGTGCTCCAGAGCCATTCCGATATGGTATGCGAGAAGAATTCAGGTGTGGAGCATGATTTCTCCAGGGATCCGATAAAGTATGTGATTGAAGACGGGTGGATGATTGCCAGGGACACTACCCTCGGGGCTGACTGCGGTATCGGCATGGCGGCAGCTCTTGCAGCCGTTGAAGATCCTGCACCGACTGGCCGGATTGAAAGCCTTTTCACTGTGTCCGAGGAGACCGGCCTCGACGGGGCGAACGCTATTGAACCGGGTTTTTTCTCCGGAAAGATACTTATCAACCTCGACTCTGAAGATGAGGGCGAACTTTTCGTAGGATGTGCCGGCGGAATCGATACAACGGCGCAATTCCGATACAAAACAAAAAAGTTACAGTCAAATACTTTTTTGTTAAAAATGAAGATATTCAATTGTTTAGGTGGCCACAGCGGTGATGACATAAATAAAGGACGCTGTAATGCCCTCCAGCAGCTTGCAAGGTTCCTCTACATGGAATCTGAGCATGGTTTTGATCTCTGCAGCATAGGCGGTGGCAACAAGCGCAACGCGATTGCACGTGAGGCAGAAGCAGTCATTGCTGTCAAGGCTCCGGAGGAGACCGTAGGCAGGTTCGGTGATTTCATAAAAGACCTGAAAGCCGAATTTGCTGCCTCGGATCCTGACGTTTGTGCGGAAATTACCTGCATTGAGGATGTATCCGCCGCTGCAATTGATCCGGTGGTGTCACAGGGACTTGTCAGATCTCTGTTTGCAGCCCCGCACGGTGTTCTGGAGATGAGCCTTGATATTCCGGGGCTTGTCGAGACCTCCTCAAACCTTGCATCGGTCAAGATGACAGAACCTGGCGTGATACGCGTAGGTACAAGCCAGAGGTCGTCTGTCGTATCAAAATGCAGATGCGCTGCGGCGAAGGTGGAGGCATGTTTCAGTCTTGCCGGCGCGGAGGTCACACACGCTTCCGAATACCCGGGATGGAAACCTGACATGAATTCCGCTCTACTTGAAGTCTGCAGGAGGTCATACGAGAAGCTCTTCTCTACAGAGCCGGCCGTAAAGGCAATCCACGCCGGGCTCGAATGCGGGCTTTTCCTGAACAAATACCCGGACCTTGACATGATTTCATTCGGCCCGACGCTCAGGGGAGTGCATGCCCCGGGGGAAAGGCTTGACCTGAAATCCCTTGACAAATTCGTCTTGCTGCTGGATGATGTCATCATGACCTACAGTGAATCAACAAGATAAATTCCATGATATGGTACAGATAGCTCCTTCGATGCTTTCAGCGGATTTCCTGCATCTGGAGCATGACGTAGAGACAGTCAACTCCCACGCAGACCTTTTCCACCTTGATATAATGGACGGGGTGTTTGTCCCGAACATCTCATATGGTTTCCCTGTTGTGGAGGCCATAGCCTCGAAGGCGGCCAGGCCGATGGACGCGCATCTTATGATCGTGCATCCCGAAAAGTATGTGGAGCGGTTCGCAAAGACTGGTATTGCCATGCTCAGCGCACATCTGGAAGCCATGGAGGCACCGCTTTCGGTAATGGGCCTGATACATTCCTGCGGCATGAAGGCGGGAATCGCATTCAATCCGGATGTCCCGGTAGAAAGAGTGTTCCCGTATCTGGAAAGCTGTGACTTTGTCCTGGTGATGTCTGTATTTGCCGGATTCGGGGGCCAGAAATTCATAGAGACCACCTATGAAAGGGTAAGGACACTCAAGATGGAGATCCTGCGCAGGGGACTGGACGTGAAGATAGAGGTGGACGGAGGTGTGTCACCGGTCAATGCGGCCGCTCTGGCGGAGGCCGGGGCAGACATACTTGTGGCCGGAAGCGCTGTTTTCAAGGCCTCCGACCCTGCCGCTGCTGTTGCAGCTATGAGATGATATAGGCTATCTCCTTGAAAGAAAACTCTTCAATTTTCCCGTCCTCCTGTTCAACCTGAAGGAGGGAGGCGTCTGATATTCCGCGTATTATGCCGGTGAATTCTTTCCCGCTCCTGCAGTCTGTATAGCGGGCAGGGATGTCTTTCCTGTACATGGAACCTAAATATCCGGCGCGGAGGCGGTCCGGATACGATACCGCTTCATCCATGCGTGCGAGTATTGCAGCGGCAAGTTCCGGCAGCACCTCTTCCGGGGCATATGCCCTGCCGGTGACAAGGGAAAGGGAAACGGGATTCGGGATTTCAGGAGGGAATGTCTTCTGGTTGAGATTCAGTCCGATACCCACTATGCTTCCGGTCAGTTTTCCGCTGTTTATGGTGTTTTCTATGAGAATTCCGCATATTTTGCTGTCGGATACGTAGATGTCATTGGGCCATTTGATCCTTGACTCCACTCCTTCGGATGACAGAAAATCCTTAACGCCCAAGGCCGCCGCCTCGCTTATGACAAACTGGCAGTCTGCCGGTATGCTGCCGGCCGGCCCGTGGTCTGATTTGAATATCATGCTGAAGGTAAGGTTGCTGCCCGGTTCGCTGTTCCACGTGTTCCCCCTCTGGCCGCGTCCTGCCGTCTGGTTCCTGGCTGCAATGATGGTGGTGCCGGATATGTCAGGCAGGAGTCTTTTTGCCTGGTTGTTTGTAGAATCAATGGTTTCATACCATATAATATCTGTCATATTTTTCATTGGTGCAGATTTTGTTTATATTTGCGTCTGCAAATTTAATATCAGAATATTCAAAAAAGATGAATCATAAGAACGAACTTGATGTCATAGCAGACGCAATGCTCGAGAAGAAGGGGCAGAACATCGTTTCCCTTGACCTGAAAAAAATCGGTACAGCCATCTCTGACTATTTTATCGTATGCAGTGCAGAATCTACAACAAATGTTTCTGCCATAGCCGATAACGTGGAGGACAAGATGATTTCCGGCTGTGGCAGGAAACCTCTGAGATCCCAGGGAAAGGAGAATGCCTTCTGGATAATCATTGATTACGGCGACATAGTGGTGCATGTCTTCCAGACCCAGTACAGGGATTTCTACAGGCTCGAGGATCTGTGGGCGGATGCCGGCAGGACGGAATATTCCGACAACATGTAGGCTTCTGCATGACCCAAACCTTTTTATATCAAGAATGAATACAGCCGGAAACAACAGGCCTTCAAATGGAGGCAGCAATCCGCAGAGGAGGAGACCTGTGCGGATGTCTTTTAATTTTTCATGGTTCTATATAATCCTCATCATCGGCATAATATGGATGTTCTTCAATCAGGACGGGGCCAATCCGCAGAAAATCGAGTGGACAGATGTCAAGGAGCAGATCCAGGCCGGAGACGTGAAGGAGATAGTCTTCATAAGGAACGATTTCGAGGGACGTGTGACGATCAAGCCTGAAAGACTGGCCAAATATGCCGACAAATTCGGCGGAGTCGTGCCTAAAAAATCCCCTCATTTCATATTTCTTGTATCCGGGAGCTTCAATCCCGAAGAGACGTTCGAGGAGCTGAACAGCACCCTTCCTGAAAGCGACAGGTTCAGGGTGGTGGTCGAGAATGACAGCAAATTCTGGAGCAGCCTGCTCGAATGGATACTGTTCCCTCTGCTGCTGATACTTATGTGGGTGTTCATGTTCAGGGGGATGAACAGGGGAATGAACGGCGGAGGCGGTCCTGGAGGTATTTTCAATGTGGGTAAATCCACGGGGAAACTGGCCGAAAAGGAAAGCATCAAGGTGTCTTTCAAGGATGTGGCAGGACTCGAGGGTGCGAAGGAGGAGGTGATGGAGATTGTCGACTTCCTCAAGAATCCGAAGAAATATACGGCCCTCGGAGGAAAAATTCCGAAAGGAGCCCTTCTGGTCGGCCCTCCGGGCACAGGAAAGACCCTTCTCGCCAAAGCAGTGGCAGGAGAAGCCAATGTGCCGTTCTTTTCCATATCAGGCTCTGATTTTGTCGAGATGTTCGTCGGGGTGGGTGCCTCAAGGGTAAGGGACCTGTTCCGCCAGGCGAAGGAAAAGTCTCCGTGTATCGTATTCATAGACGAAATAGATGCTGTCGGCCGTGCAAGAGGCAAGAATGTCGGCTTTTCATCAAATGATGAGAGGGAAAATACTCTAAACCAGTTGCTTACGGAGATGGACGGGTTCGACTCGAATTCCGGTGTCATCATCCTTGCTGCCACGAACAGGGCCGACATCCTTGACAAGGCGCTTCTCCGCGCAGGCCGTTTCGACAGGCAGATCCATGTGGACCTTCCAGACCTTAACGAGAGGGTCGAGATTTTCAAGGTGCATCTCAAGAACCTCAAGCTGGAGCCTGATTTCGATGTGGAGTTCCTGGCGAAGCATACTCCGGGATTCTCCGGCGCAGACATAGCCAATGTCTGCAATGAGGCTGCCCTTACGGCTGCCCGCAGGAACAAGAAGGTAATCGACAAGCAGGATTTCCTGGATGCGGTAGACAGGATTGTCGGCGGACTGGAGAGGAAGACCATGATCATCACTCCGGAGGAGAAACGCTCCATTGCACATCACGAGGCCGGACATGCCACTGTCAGCTGGTTCCTCAAATACGCTAACCCGCTGTTTAAAGTGACCATTGTCCCGAGGGGACAGGCGCTCGGGGCGGCATGGTATCTCCCGGAAGAGAGGAAACTGGAGACAAGGGAACAGCTTATGGATGAGATGTGCGCCCTTCTCGGAGGCCGTGTGGCCGAGGAGATTGTCAACGGACAGCCGTCTACAGGTGCCCTGAATGACCTTGAACGCCTTACCAAGACCGCATATGCGATGGTTACATACTACGGCATGAGCGAGAATGTAGGCACGCTTTCTTTCTATGATTCTTCAGGCTCACGCGGCTATGACCTTACGAAGCCTTACAGCGAAAGGACGGCGGAAACTATAGACAAGGAGGTCAAGGACCTTATAGGGTTTGTCCATGACAGGACATACAAGCTGCTGATGGAGCACAAGGAGGGATTTGAGCGCCTTGCCGCCCTGCTTCTTGAAAAAGAAGTTATCTTTGCCGAGGATCTTGAAAGGATATTCGGGCCGAGACCATGGAAGGACAGGCGGGAGGAGGAACTTCAGCAGGAGAGCAAACCGGCTGGTCCTGAGCCGGAAGCAACTGAAACTTTGACAGATGAAATTTAAGAATTTAATCATAAGGGCTCTTTCAGGGGCAGGATTCGTCGCCGTCATGGTGGTGGCCCTGCTCCTGAACAAGTATCTGTTTGCGGCTGTCATGATCTTTATCATGGCGACCATGATGCACGAGTTCTTCAAGATGACGATGGGGGACGAGTACAAGTTTTCCAGGGCTCTGGCTATATTCGCGGCAGTGACACTGTTCGCCCTGACTTTCCTTTACAGGGGGCATGTCTGGAATTTTCCCGGCAGGCTGGTGATACTTGCTATGATCCCTATTTTCATCGTCATGATCAATTCGCTTTATGTGAAGGACAAGACGGATTTCGGCAAATTCGCGAACCTGTATACCGCGATACTTTATATTGCGGTCCCTATGACGCTTACGAATTTCGCTGTGTTTTCTCTGGGAGGGGAATTTTCCGGACATCTCCTGCTCGGTTTCTTCATCATAATATGGGCTTCCGATGTCGGGGCGTACATGTTCGGGATGGCACTCGGCCAGAGATTCGGGAAGAAGCTCTTCCCTGAAATATCACCGAAGAAATCATGGATAGGCTTCTGGGGCGGATTCCTGATGGCTATAGCCACTGCCATAGTACTGCACCGTACAGGTTTCCTTCCGGAATCGTACCGCCTGGTGAACTGTATCGTACTGGCTGTCCTGATGAATATTTCAGGAGTGTACGGAGACCTGGTGGAATCACAGTGGAAAAGGCACTATGCCCTCAAGGATTCCGGCAACCTTATCCCGGGGCACGGGGGCATGCTCGACAGGTTCGACAGTGCCCTTTTCGCAATACCGGTCGGCGTCATCTACCTGATGGTACATAATATTCTATGGTGAGGAAGCTATAATTTGTCCCTGAAAGAGGAATAAAAGAATTTTTGAAAAAAATCAAAACAGTTTCTAAATTTGTACCGGATTTTTCATATACAAAATACGTAGAAGCATGACTATCCATAAGGCGGGCAGAGGTACGATATTGGCTATCTGGGCGTTCTGCGCCCTGATGATTTATGTCGTGCTCCATTATATAAGCTGTGTGTTCGTCTCATATCCGCTTGCCGGGGCCTTCATTTTCTTTATGGGTTTTGTCCTCTACTTTTTCAGGGTGCCCGACAGGGAGACCTCGGCAGGGGAAAGGGCTGTGACATCCGTCGCAGACGGGGAGGTTGTCATTATAGACAAGGTCTATGAGAGCGAATACATCAAGGGAGAGTGCATCCAGGTATCTGTGTATATGGATTTTTTTAATGTGCATGTCAACTTCTGGCCCATTTCGGGAGAAGTTACCTATTACAAATACCATCCCGGGAAATATCTGCTGGCTTTCCTGCCCAAGGCTTCGGAGCTGAACGAACATACTTCCGTGGCCGTAAAGAACATGTACGGGGAAGTCTTCTTCAAGCAGCTTGCAGGCACATTCGCTAGAAGGATAGTGTGTTATGCAAAGGTTGGGAACATCAGTGAAAAGGGTTCCCAGTGCGGTATAATAAAGTTCGGGTCCAGGATAGACATGTATCTGCCCCTGACTGCAGACATCAAGGTGAATATCGGAGATGAGGTCAGGGCCTGTGAAACGATTATAGCTGAATTATAATTATAAGATGAACGAGATTACAGCACAGAACAGCCAACCGGCAACGTTTGAAATTTGCGGCGAGCCGGACGATTCCGTCCCCTTGTCGTGCAGTTACAATACAATCAGTGAGGAGGAGGGGATATGGAAGAGCTAATAATCATTTTTGCCCTTATTCTCCTGAACGGAATTTTCTCAATGTCAGAAATAGCGCTTATATCGGCGCGTAAATCCAGTCTGCAGACGGATGCTGACAAAGGCCAGAAGTCAGCGAAAAAAGCCTTGAAGCTTGCTTCAGACCCTGACAAGTTCCTGTCAGCTGTCCAGATAGGCATAACTTTGATCGGAATCCTTACCGGTATTTTTTCCGGCAACAAGGTCGCAGCCGAGTTCACCAGGGTGCTTTCCAATGCGGGTATGGCATCCGGAGCCGCTTCTGCCGTGGCGCAGACCATAATCGTGATTGTGGTCACATATTTTACGATCCTTCTCGGGGAACTTGTCCCGAAGAGGATAGCAATGAGCTCCTCAGAAAAGGTCGCCAAGGTCGTTGCAGGGCCTATGAGGGCCATTTCAGTCCTGACCTCTCCGTTTGTCTGGCTGCTTGCAAAGAGCACGGCGGGAGTGCTGAAGCTGCTCGGGGTCAAGGCCCAGGAATCGAAGGTGACGGAAGAGGAAATCAAATCCATAATCCAGGAGGGTACGGATGAAGGCGAGGTCTCTCCCGTGGAGCAGGATATCGTTGACCGTGTCTTTGCGCTTGGGGACCTGAAGGTAAGCACCATCATGACTCTGCGCAACGACATAGTGTTCCTTGACCTGGAGATGTCCGAGGCGGAGATTAGGCATACCATAGAGGAAAATATCTTTGAGGCCTATCCTGTTGTCGACGGAGATCTCGACCATGTGGTGGGGGTGCTTTCCTTGAAGGATTTTGTACTGAATGTCGGGAAAGAGGGCTTCGAGCTCAGCAAGATGACCCATGAACCGGTATATTTCCATGAGAACATGAATGTCTATACTGTCCTTGAGGACATGAAGAGGAAGAAGATAAGCCGTGCGCTTGTATGCGACGAATTCGGCTCATGCTGCGGCATCATCACACTCAAGGACATCATGGAAGCCCTGGTCGGGACAGTCAACGATGACCACCAGAAGGAGCCGGACATAGTGGCAAGGCTGAACAATGACGGATGGATTGTGGACGGGCAGTGCTCTATGTATGATTTCATCATGCACTTCGACCTCGATGATGAAGTGCAGGAATATGAATATACTACCGTAGCCGGCCTGATACTGGATGTCCTCGACCATGTCCCGATAGCAGGGGAGAAAGCTGTCTGGGGCAACTTCGAGTTCGAGGTCGTGGATATGGACGGCGCGAGAATCGACAAGGTAATTGTCAAGGACATAAGGATGAAGAACAATGGCGCGTCCGGCACCGGAGAAGCCGGGACGGACAGTGTGCAGGACTAACAGTCAGCGGACTGGCGGACTTTCGGAGAAAGACGTCAGTCCTTTTGTTCTTGTTCTATGAGTTCAAGAAGGCGGTCGATGGCCTCAGTTTCAGGGACATGCCTCATTACGGGCACCTTACCTTTATAGATTGACACTTTATGGTCGCCCTCTCCCACATATCCCCAGTCTGCATCGGCCATTTCACCCGGACCGTTCACTATGCAGCCCATGACGGCGATCACCATACCTTTCAGGTGTGATGTGCGACGCTTGACCTCCTCAAAGGCGGCCTCGAGGTTGTACATCGTCCTCCCGCAGCCAGGACATGCGATGTATTCAGGGCGGTAGAACCTGCGTCTTGCTGCCTGCATGAGCTCGTCGCTAAGGTATTTGGCTGTCCCGGTACCGTCAAGGGTGATACTGTCACCGTTTTCCCCTTTATATGTACCCCTGATTTCCACTTCGTCTATTTTCCTGTCGAGCAGCATCTTCCCGAAATCGCAGGACATGTCGAGCATCAGGCGCTCACGTGAAGGGGCGTTGTATGTGGCGGTGGCTTTCTTACCGTCAAGGTTCAGGGACACCATCGATGAATGCAGTATGCCGTCATACCTGTCCGCAATATATCTTGCCACAGGAATTTCTTCTACCGGATCTTCTGTGAGGGAAACCCTTATAGTGTTGCCTATTCCGTCCGAAAGGAGGGAGGAAATGCCTACAGCGGACTTTATGCGTCCGGAATCACCGTTTCCGGCCTCCGTTACGCCCAGATGCAGAGGGAAGATGACCCCATTGTCCTCCATTGCCTGCCGCAGGAGCCTGTAGGCTTCAACCATTACGACGGTGTTGCTGGCCTTGAGGGATACGACTACATTGTAGAAATCGTTCTCGATGCACATCCCTATCCATTCCATGGCGGCCTCTTTCATGGCCAGAGGCGTATTCCCGTACATTTCCGTGATCCGGCTTCCCAAAGAGCCGTGGTTAAGACCTATCCTGATTGCCGCCCCTGTCCTTTTTGCGACCTGGACAAGGCGTGCGAACTGGATTCTTGCCTGCTCATGGTCCCTGTGGAAGTTGCCTGGGTTGATGCGTACCTTCTCCACAATCTCCGCAGCCTCGATGGCTATTTCCGACGAGAAATGTACATCGGCCACAAGAGGGGTCGTGATGCCCTCTGCCCTGAGCCTGGCCTTTATCTCCTTGAGTGCAAGTATTTCCCTGTGTCCCGGGACAGTCAGCCTTATAAGCTGCGCTCCGGCTTCGTACATGCGCCGGCACTGGGCCACGCTCGCTTCAATGTCCGCTGTGTGGGTGTTGCACATCGTCTGTACGACGATAGGGGAGCCGGGCCCTATCATCACGTTACCTGCCTTTGCCGTAATGATCCTCATTGCTGTTCTGTTTTTGTCCCTTCCATCCCCGGCATGTTTTCGTCAAGCGACCTTATGAGCCCAGCCTGCTCTTTCGCCTCACGTCTGAGCTGATGCCTTGTCGAGCCCATTCTCTTTGTAAGCTGGAAATGAAGCCCGACTGAAAATATTATGTTGGACGGATATGAATATCTGTAATAATAATTGCTGTAATAGTCAGGCTGATGAAGCGTCCCCATGGAATATTTGTACATTGCAGTGAAATGTATTTCCACCGGGTCGAATATGAATGCGAAACCGGCCCCGCCCTTGATTCCATAGTCTAAGCGCTTGTCTGTGTCGATAAAGCCGTTTGCCACTTCAGGGCTGAGACCTTCACCGGTACGCTGTATGTTGAACCTGTAGCCGACAAAGAAACCTATATTTGCAATCAGCTTCATTTTCCAGAAGTCCACATGCATGTGTGCAAGGACAGGGACTTCAAGAACATCCATAACAGCCTGTCTCACACCAGTATAAGGACCTCCGAGGTCAGGCCATACCCCTGTCTCCTCGTCTGCCTCGAAACTGTATCCCTCCTTGGCGTAGACTATACCGGCCTGAAAGCCGAAATATGGCATATAGCCGAACATCTTTCCGTATCTGGTGTAGAATATCCCGAAATTATACGGCATAAACATTGACTTCTGCCTCATGCTCGGGTTCCACATCACCTGGCTCAGGCTCATCCCATACTGTATGCCCAGCATGGAGTAGTCATTGATGACAATCTTCTTTTTCACCTCCACGGAATCAAGATACAGGGCGAGGCTGTCGGAGTCCGACGGCAGCCGGAACTCCGTAGTTGTCCTTACGGTATCGCGCTGCACATTATCCTGCCCGGAGGAAAGGACCGGCACAAGGGCGGAGAAAGCTGCTGCAGCAGCCTTTATATAAAAAGTCCTCATCATGGTCATCTGAACATTGCTTCAACATCTATCGTCTGCATGAGCTCCGTCTTTTCCGGAATGTCAATCAGGTCCGTACCGTCCTCAAGCTTATAGAAAAGGACTTTTTCCGGCTGTTTCTTCTCTAAAAGGCTGCCCGTATCCACTATACCGTTACGGTTTACATCTTCCGTAAGGCGGAGGGAATATTTACCTGCCTTGAGGTACGGGAACAGGAGAGTCTGGTCGGTGTCTATGATATACGACCGTAGCACCTTGGAGCGTTTTTCGTCCAGAAGGTCCACGATATATTTGTTCTTTACGTTCTGCATCTCGATGGACAGCAGGCTCAGGGTCTCGTCATTCGGAAGCATGACCTTGACTTCAAGGCTGTCATTGTACAGCCCGTTGATATCCTTGAATTTCCTTCCCGGAATGTTCAGGAAGTACTCGTAACCCGGGAGGAATTTCTCCGTCGGGCGTATGACATATCTGCGGAGGTTCAGGCTGTCGCGTGTGACTGTGAACTTCCCTTTGGTCTCCTGCTGCCTCGGATTGAGGTAACGGAATGACACGGAGTCGAAAGCGGATTCCACGAGAGGGTACTTGAACTCGACCACGAACCCGTTCTGCTCTACATTTTCAGGCTTTGCGTCCACGGTGAAGACAGCGATGGTGTCTTCTTTCTTTATGTCTTTCCTGCTGCTCTTCCTCACCATCAGTTCCTTAGGCTTTACAAGCTTGATCTGCTCCACGAACGGTGTCAGGTTTCCAAGGGTGTCTGTCTTCATGTAGTCGACATTGAGATATAACGTATCCGGCTGCGGGGCCGGGTCGTTGACCCATATTTCCAGACTGTCCTGCTTGATGTTGAACTGTGTTATTATCTTGTTTGGGGCGACGCCTTTTATCCAGATTGAGTCTATCTGCGCATACGGTGCCGAGAATGTAATGTAGGCGGTGCGCTCCCCGACACGCTCGGAATTGTCTATCATCTGTGTGGACGGGATCTCCTTGAACATGTTAAGGGAATATTCCGTCTTGCGGGCCTTGCAGGCAAGGGTGTCTGTCATAAGGTATTTCATAAGTTCCGGGACAGAATCCCTGACACGGTTTACCGGCCTTATCAGGGTGTCCCAGAAGGCGACCTGTTCGGAGTTGGCGTCATATTTATTGTCATAATTCACATCCATTACAGCGAACAGCCTGTAGACTGTATCCTGAATGTTCCTCAAACAGAAATACCCCCAGTCGTCTGTCCTTCCGGCCGCCACCGGGCGCTGAAGGAAGATGGCCGAGTCCGCCTGGTCCTTGTACAGCATCACTGTCGCCCCCTTTATTGGCATGAGTGTGTTGCAGTCCTGCACCACTCCTGTGATATACATTGAGTCGATGTCTCCTCCGGTTGAGAAGGCGATGTTGTAACCCGGGAACATGTTGCCCTCATTGTTGTCCGCTACGGCATTTGTCAGGTCCAGTGTATAGGTCCTGTTCGAATCCAGGTCATTCTCGAAATACACCACAAGGGTCTTCCCCCTCATCCTGTACTTCGGGGGCTTCTCCATAGGAGGGGAGAGGAATATGCTCTGCTGGTCCTTGACAACGACATATTCGTTGAAAGTGAATTCGATATTGGTCTTGTGTACCGGCACGCCCTTGGTCCCGGGATACGGGTACAGCTTGACAATTACCGGCGGTATTGTATCTTTCGGACCTCCTGTAGGCGGAGTGGTGGTATTTGCGCACGAATGGGAGAACATCACCGAGCCAAGCACCATGCCTATCGGGACAGCCGGAATCAGGTTCTTCAGGAACTTTCTCATTATAATGAATGTCTGCTTCAATATTAGATGTCACTGCGGACAACGCTTGTTATACCTTCAATCTTGTTCAGTTTTCTTATAAGTTTTTCAAGGTCATCCTTGTCATGCACATACAGGTCTATGTACCCCTCGAATATGCCTTCGTCTGTACCGAGGCAGAACTTCCTGATATTCACGCTCATGACAAGTGATATGTACCGTGAGATCTCGTTGATGATGCCTATGCGGTCCACACCTTTCAGGGATAGGCGCACCAGGAATGACTGCTCTGCCGCCTGCTCCCACACCGGCATCACTATCCGGTCCCCGTGCTTGGCGGCTATGCTGTTGGCGACACTGCAGGTCTTCTTGTGGACGGTCACAGTCCCGTCCGAGGCGAGGAAGCCTACGACGCTGTCCCCCGGAATCGGGTTGCAGCAGGAGGCGATGACGTATTTGTGCCTGGTGTCGGACTCGTCGTTTATGACATAGCTGTTTTTCTTTTCCTTGTTCTTGAACCACGGGAAGGACCACTGCCGGCCCTGTTTCTCGTCGCTTTTCCTGATGATTTCATCAAGGTTGTTCAGCTTCAGGAGGCCTATGCCCACCCTGAAGTACAGCTCGTCGGCATTCTCCTCGAAGATTTCATAGCCGTTGAGCATAGCCTTTATCGTAGTGTCATTGAGCTTGCTGCCGATGGCCGCGAGCTGCTCCTCTACCATTTTCCTGCCTATGTTTATGCTTTCCTGGCGTTCCCCCTTGAGGTAGTCGAGGACAATGTTCTTGGCCTTCCTCGTCTTGAGGAAATGGAGCCATTCTCGTTTCGGCTTTTCTGTCTCCGCCGTGATTATCTCCACCTGGTCGCCCGTCTTGAGCTCGTATGAAAGCGGTTCAAGTTTCATGTTCACCTTGGCGGCGATGGCCTTGTTGCCTATTTCCGAATGGATGGAGTAGGCGAAGTCCAGGGCGGTGGCGCCTTTCGGGATACGTTTCTGCTCCCCTTTGGGGGTGAATACGAATATATCGGTGGTGGTGAGGTCGTTGTGTATGATGTCGAGCAGTTCGAGGGCATTCACGTCAGGGTTCACAAGGATTTCCTTGACCTTGCTTATCCAGCTGTCCATCTCGTTTGCGCTCTCGTCGACGAAGCCGTCCTTCTTGTATGTCCAGTGGGCGGCGATGCCCCTTTCGGCTATGTCGTTCATCCTGGTGGTGCGGATCTGCACCTCTATCCATATGCCGGAATGGCTCATCAGGGTACAGTGCAGGGCCTCATAGCCGTTGTTTTTCGGGTGCTTTACCCAGTCGCGGATACGGTCGCTCTTGTATCTGTAGATGCCTGTTATGATTGAAAATACGTGGTAGCACTGGTCTCTTTCGCTTTCTGTGGAGCCTGCATTCGGGCTGAATATTATACGCACTGCATACAGGTCATATACCTGCTCGAAAGTGATGCCTTTCGTAATCATCTTGTGCCATATCGAATAAGGCGTCTTGACGCGCTTCTTGATCTCGAAATCGAAACCTGCGGCTGTAAGGGCTTCATTGATAGGCTTGATGAACTCGTCAATCTCCTTCTCCTTGTCGTTGATGTTGCGGTTGATCTTCTCCGAAATCTCGTTGAAGGCCTGCGGCTCCTTGTACCTGAGCCATATATCCTCCATCTCGGACTTCACTTCGTACAGGCCGAGGCGGTGGGCCAGAGGGATGAAGATGAACATGGTCTCGCTCAGGATCTTGTCCCTCTTGTATTCCGGCATGAACTCGATGGTCCTGCAGTTGTGCAGCCTGTCGGCGAGCTTTATCAGCACCACGCGAACATCGTCATTGAGGGTCAGCAGTATCCGTTTGAAGTTTTCTGCCTGGATGCTGTTCTGCTTGGCCTTGTCCTCGTTGTCAAGCACGGTCTTGATCTTGGTGAGCCCGTCCACCAGGGAAGCGATCTTGTCCCCGAAGATGTTCCTGATGTCATCCACCGTGTAGTCAGTATCCTCCACGACATCATGCAGGAGCGCGGCGCAGATGGACTTGTACCCCAGGCCGATGTTGCTCACGACTATCTGGGCGACAGCTATGGGATGCAGGATATACGGCTCGCCGGAGCGGCGGCGGACCCCTTTGTGCGCTTCATTTGCGAATTCGAAAGCCTTCTGCACCATATCCAGTTCGTTCTGGTTGGCGCACCGTTTCGCCGCAGCTTCCTTGAGGTCGGCATAGTCCCGCGCTATGACGGCGTAGTCCTGTTGTGTAAATTCTGAAATGCCCATATCACAGTTATCAATTATCTATGTTATAGTTGTCCACGTGCTGATATGCATAGGACAGTTCAGCTCCGAAAAGGATGATGAACCATCCGAAATTCATCCAGAACATGAACAGGGGTATCGCCGCGACGGCACCGTACACCATGTTGAGCCTTGTGACGAATATCTGCGTCCCCAGATACAGGTACTGCAGCACAGTGAACGCGAAGGCGGCAATCGCAGCCGAGCGCAATGCATTGCTGTACTTCACGTCCGCGTTAGGTATGAACTTGTACATGGCCGAAAATGTGAACGTCGCCACTATATAGAATATCACCCATCCGAGGAATGACGAGAACGCTTCCATCGACTTCAGGTCCAGGCCGATGTTTTCCAGAAGGTTGGTGTACACTATAGAGCCGGAGAAGAACAGCATTATGATGAAAGGGGATATGACAAGTATGAGGATGTAGAAAAAGAACCTCTTGAAGATGTTCCTTGACTTGTGGACTTTCCATACGTTGTTGAACACCCTTTCTACGGAGAACATCATCCAGAATATCAGCCAGGTGAAAAGCAGGGCGCTGACAAGCCCCATCGTGCTTGAGCTGGCCGTGGTGATGATATTGTCTGCGAAGCCGAGCACCATGTCGATGACCTCCTGGCTGTCGCTGAAATTGGCGTACAGCAGAGCCTTGAGCTTGTCGGCAAGGCCGAGCCCACCCGTCAGGACGAATGTCACGGCAATGAACGGCACCACTGCCATAGTCCCGAAAAAACTGAGCGCAACAGCCTGGAAACCGATTTTCTGTGCGGAGAAGGTCTTCAGTGTGAGGATAAGTATCTTGGTGTATTTGATGATGCTCGCCTTGAACCTGGAGAGCTCCTCCAGATTGATGAGCCAAATATCTTCCGCGAAGAATTTCTTCGACCTGTCAAGCGTATGCCGTACCTTGTTCATCGTCCACCTCCTGATTTCAGAACAATGTCAGCTGTTTCCCGCCGTCATCCGCTGCCTGCCCCTGTGCTTCAGCGGATGCGCTGCCTTCCCCGGCGGACAGCATCTCCATGAACTGCCCCTCCGAAATGACAGGTATCCCCGATGCCCCGGCCTTTTTCATCTTCTCCGGCCCCGGTTTCTCCCCGGCAAGGAGGAATGATGTCCTGCCGCTCAATGATCCGCTGTTCTTCCCGCCATGGGATTTTATCAGCTGTTTCATCTCCTCACGGGAAATGGAGAAATTGCCTGAAATGACGACGGTTTTTCCTTTAAGAATCCCGGATACGGGGCCAGCTTCCTGTTCTGCCTCAAAACGCAGTCCTGCCGCCTTGAGGCGCGAAATCATTTCGAGGTGCCTTTCATCCTTGAAATATTCTGTAATGCTGTCGGCGATGACCTCCCCGATGTCCTCCACCTGCAGAAGCTCCTCCCGTGTGGCGGCAGCTATGGAGTCAATGTCCTTGAAACTTGCTGCGAGCTCCCTGGCGGTGGATTCACCTACATACCTGATGCCCAGGGCAAACAGCACATGGTCGAATGGGGCTTTTTTCGATGCTTCCAGGCTTTCGAGGAACCGCTGTGCCGAGCGCTCTTTCCATCCTTCCAGCCTGAGCAGGTCATCTTTTGTGAGTGAATACAGGTCAGCCGGGTCCTTCACCAGATTGAGGCTGTAAAGCTGGTCTATGGTGGCGTCCCCTGCTATGACATTCATCGCCTTGCGGCCGATGAAGTGCAGCAGCTTGCCCTTTATCTGGGTAGGACAGCCGTCAGTGTTCGGACAGAAAAACTTGGCTTCTCCTTCATCGCGCACCAGGGGGGTGCCGCAGTCAGGGCAGACCTCCGGGAAATGCGGAAGGGAAACGTCATTCCCGCGCTTCGAAAGCTCTACGCCGGTGATTTTCGGAATGATCTCTCCGCCCTTCTCTACATATACATAGTCTCCGATATGGATGTCAAGCATCGCCATCTGGTCGGAATTGTGCAGGGAGGCCCGCTTCACGACCGTTCCGGACAGCTGTACAGGCTCCAGGTTTGCGACAGGAGTCACCGCCCCGGTCCTTCCGACCTGGTAGTCAATCGACAGGAGCCTGGTCAGGGCCTGTTCAGCCTTGAACTTGTAGGCCACAGCCCAGCGCGGGAACTTCGCCGTATAGCCCAGTTCCCTCTGGTAAGGGAGCTCGTTTACCTTGATGACGATGCCGTCAGTGGCGAACGGCAGGAACTTACGCTCTGTGTCCCAATAGTTTATATATTCCTCTATTTCTGATATGTCCCGGCAGATACGCCTCTTGTCCGATATGGGAAGCCCCCAGCTTTCCGCTGCATCCAGCGCCTGCCCGTGTGTCACGAACGGCAGGTTTTCCCCGAGGACATGGTATAATGTACATTCGAGGCCGCGGTGCCCGACCTCTTCCGGGTCAATGAGCTTCAGGGAGCCGGAGGCGGCATTGCGCGGATTTGCGAAAGGAGGGTCCTCGTCCCGCTCCCTTTCTTCATTCAGCCTGTCGAAGGCAGCGTAAGGCATGTATATCTCACCGCGGATCTCAAACTCGTCGGGTATACCTGCCCCGGAAAGCTTCTGCGGGATGTTCCCTATATGCCTGACATTCTCTGTAACATCGTCTCCTATAGTTCCGTCCCCACGTGTCAACGCCCTGTAGAGTAGCCCGTTACGGTATGTGAGACAGATGGCTGTGCCGTCGAACTTCAGTTCGCAGGAAAAGGTGAAAGAGTGCCCGAGGCTCTTTGCCGCACGGTCCACGAAGGCTTCGACTTCCGCGATGTCGTATGTATTGCCGAGGGAAAGCATCGGATAGCGGTGCGGATACTGGGCGAACTCCTTGCCGCCCGGCTTCTGCACGGACAGGTCACTGCCCACCTTGCGGGTGGGGGAGTCGGGGGTGACAAGGTCCGGATACTGCTTCTCAAGGTCCGACAGCTCCTTCATCAGGGTGTCGAATTCAAAGTCGCTCAGCACCGGGGCATTCTCCACATAATACAGCCTGTTGCTCTCAGAGAGCGTCTGTCTGAGCTGACTGATCCTTTTGATGGCCTCTTCCTTACTATGCATATATACTGATTAGTACAAATCCCGCACGGGTAAAATCATCACAAGTCTGCAAATTTACGGAAAATTTCGCGGATTTTCCCTGAAATTAGATAATTTTGCATCGCCGAATGCACCCGCGGGTGCGTTTCAAGTAATATCATGACGTTTAACATTAACTTTTATAATTGTCTTTTAGTATGAAAGATGCAGTAATTATCCTTTGCGGCGGCGGTCCTGCCCCGGGAATGAACTCTGTCTCAATGAGCGTAGCAAAAACTTTCCTTTCAAAAGGTTACAGGGTAATCGGCCTCCACGGCGGTTATTCAGGACTTTTCAGCAAGAACGCCCGCACCGAGGACCTGGATTTCTTCAAGGCCGACCGTTATTTCAACAGGGGAGGCTCCTATCTCGAGATGAGCCGTTTCAAACCTACCGACAAGGATTTCGAGGAAAACTTCAACCTTGACCTTTTCAAGGACAACAATATCAAGCTCCTTGTCACAATCGGCGGCGATGACACGGCCTCCACGGCCAACAGGATCTCCAAGTTCCTGGCAGCGAAGAACTATCCTATCGCCAACATCCATTGCCCTAAGACAATCGACAACGACCTTCCTCTCCCGAACAATACCCCTACATTCGGCTACAATTCCGCCAAGAACGAGGGCGCACATCTGGCAAGGACAATCTATGAGGATGCACGCACTTCAGGCAACTGGCTGATAATCTCCGCCATGGGCCGTACATGCGGTAGCCTTGCCCTCGGTATCGGAGAGGCGACCCACTGCCCGATGACCATCATACCCGAGATGTTCAACAAGACCCAGATGACCCTGGACAAGATCATCAGGCTTTCAGTTTCAGCAATCCTCAAGAGGAAGATCATGGGAGTGAACTACGGCACGATCGTGGCTGCCGAAGGCCTGTTCCACAATGATGAGGTCGCCAAGGAGGCTGCCGATGCAGGCATACACTTCACATACGACGAGCACGGTCATCCGGAGCTCGGAAAAATCTCAAAGGCCGTGCTTTTCAACGACCTCCTCGAGAAAGAGTTCAAGAAACTCGGGATCAAGGTAAAGAGCCGTCCTGTGGAGATCGGATATGACGTTCGTTGCCAGGACCCTGTGGCATACGACCTTACATACTGCACGGAGCTCGCGATGGGCGTTTACCAGCTTTTCAGCGAGGGCAAGACAGGCTGCATGGTATATGTGGATGCATACGGAAACGTCTCTCCTCTGTATCTGTCAGACCTCCAGGATCCTGAGACAGGAAAGATTCCTCCTCGCGTCGTGGATATCAATGCAGGTACCGCACAGAACTACTACAAGTATATCGCCCACTACATCACAGAGGCTGACTACGAGGCAGCAAAGGCTTACGTAAGCAACCCTGAGGCATACGACTTCAAGAAGATCCTTGAGTGGTAATTCACTTTTATGAATATAATTCAGGAAAGGGAGGACCGGGAGACGGTTCTCCTTTTTTTGGTCATGCCGAATAAATACCTTACTTTTGGCGCATAATTGGAAAACAGTTTCTCAAAATCCCTGATAATATGAAAATGCCTATCCTGACGGCCATATCGGCAATTGCAGCAGCCGGACTGTGTATTGGCCATAGGGAACAATATAGTAGCGGTAAAAGCGACGTGGAAAACGGAACTGTACAGTGCATCCGTCGGGGACAGGTCCGGATATTGGCATAAATTCAAAGAACTGGACGAACCGATGCTGGGCAACTCTGCCGTCGTATACGGAGAAAAAGCCTATATCATGTGTCCTGACAAGTATTATACAGTGGACAATACGCTTAATGTCACTGAGCATGAGTATTTCTATTCCCCTGGTGACGTTGATGGACAGTACAACCCTGGATGCCCGCGGACTGAAAGCTGGTGGTATTTCTATGATGCCAACGGTTTCGGCAGGGTCAAATTGGAGGATCTTTCCACCTCCGGTCCGGAGTACATAGGGGATATGCCGCAGTTCATGTTCCACTCTCTCGGCGATGTCGCTGTGTGGAATACGGATGACATGGGCAGGATAGGGATCAATATCATCGCCGGAGGGAACCGCAGTACCGTCACAGACACCGAAGGTCTGCTCTCCGGCAGTGACATGTCGTATGACAAAGGCGCGATTACAAATACCTTGTTTCAAGAAAATACTCCTGAAGCCCGGATTCAATGAATACGAAAAGTAACTGTAAAATTGTTATTTTCTTACTTGCGAAATAATCTAAATAAAGTTACTTTTGTAGCCTAATAGATAAATTCACAGGAAGCGATGAAAAGGAACGAAATTATCAGTGAAGTAGCTCCGGAGTGCCCTATAAGGAACGTCCTTGCCCGCATAGCCGACAAATGGTCACTGCTGGTACTCTATACACTTGAAAACCATAGGGGCCCGATGCGCTTCAGCCTGTTGCAGAAACAGATTCCGGACGTATCGCAGAAAATGCTCACGATTACCCTTCGGACACTGGAGGAGGATGGCCTGGTTTCAAGGAAAATATATGCGGAAGTGCCGCCGAGAGTGGAATATACCCTGACCGGAAGGGCAGGCACCCTTCTGCCGCATATCGACAGTCTCATCCTCTGGGCAAAAGAAAATATGCCGGCCATAATGAATGACCGGCTGAAAAGCCATGCATGACATGTAAGGCCCGTCAGGGCCGCACCGGAGCGTCAGTGAGGTTTCCTGGAGGAAACCGAAGCAGCGCAGGTGCCGGCGTAGCGCAGCGGAGCCGCATGCCCCACCGGGGCTGTCACCGCCAGGTGACTGGGGGTCTACTTGCGGCACATACGTATGAGCCTTTCAGGAAGTTCCGGCATTGCCCCTTCCTGTGTGCACACGAATGCCGATGTCTCGACGGCGAGCTGATGGGCCTGCCCCAGATCCAGACCGGAAAGCATACCGGCCGTGAAGGCTGCGGTAAAAGAATCCCCGGCACCCACAGTGTCAGCGACATCGACCTCAGGTGTCTTTATATATGATGTACAGCCGGACGAGAACACATAGCTTCCGGAAGCCCCGCATGTGAGTATAAGGGCCCTGAGCCCGAACGATGACATGAGGCCGGCGCACTTTTCCTGCATGGAAGTCCCGGAGAGGGAGTACATCCTGCTCACCACCTCTAATTCTTCATCGTTGATTTTCAGAATATTGCATTTTTGAAGCGAAGCCGACACCACCTTTTCCGAATAGTAGTTCTGGCGGAGGTTGATGTCGAATATCTTAAGGCAGTTTGCCGGAACATGGTCTATGAACCGTCCGATAGTATTGGCCGATACAGTGCTCCGCTGTGCGAGCGAACCGAAACAGACAGCCCCTGTATGTTTCGCAAGATCTTCAAGTTCAGGGGTATATGGAATATTGTCCCATGCAGAGCCCTCTTTGATGTCATAGCGAGGTATACCGTCCTTGTCAAGAGTTACCTGGACTGTGCCTGTAGGGTAGGGTACGGTACTTATCACAGATTCGAGCCCCTTGTCCTTGAGCGTCGACAGCAGTTCCTCCCCGAGGCTGTCCTCTCCGACAGCGCTCACAACCCTGCCAGGCAGGCCGAACTGCGAGACATGGTAGGCGAAATTCGACGGGGCACCGCCTGCCTTCCTGCCATCCGGCAGCACATCCCAAAGGACTTCTCCGATTCCGACAACAAAATTATCCATGATTATGAAGGATTTATATCAGCTCTGTACTAAAGATATTTGAGGACTATCTTTTCCATGACTTCATAGCAGTCCCGGTTCGGGTGAACCCCGTCGCCGGAATACGCCGCAGGAAGTCCTCCCTCATCGTTCTTCAGGGCGGAATGGTAGTCCACATACGGGATCTTCTCCGATTCGGCGTATGACCTGATCATTGTGTTCAGCTTCTCGATTTTGGATGCCGCGTCCTTGACTTCCGGCCTCCATCCGAATCCTGTAGAAGGAAGGACCGAACATAGCACAGGCCGGATCCCGTTCACTTTGGCAAGCTCGCACATGGAAATGAGGTTGCCCAGGACATTATCCAGTTCGATATAGCCGTTGTTCATGGCTACGTCATTCGTCCCGGCAAGGATGACAACATACTTCGGGTGGAGCCCGATGACATCCTGGCGGAAACGGACAAGCATCTCTGAACTTGTCTGGCCGGAAATCCCCCTGCACACAAAGCCGTTGGATGTGAAGAACCCTGAATCGCTGTCATCCCATCCGTCAGTGATAGAGTCTCCCATGAATACCGCCTTCGGAGTGCCTTTGACCCCGGTGTTTTCATCCGCATACCGCCCGAACTGGGCCCAGTCTTTCTGCTGTGCCGCACCAGGGATACATACCGCGGCCAAAAAAACGGCCGATATAAAAAATGATTTGGTGTTCATTGCAGTCAATGTTAAAATCCGGTGATTATTTTGTGCAAAATTGTATCTTTATTTTGAATTTATGAAATTGTGGCGTGAAAAATGCAATATTTGCCCTCGATTATTTTTACAATATCCTTCAGGATAGTTTTTCAATAACAAAAACAGATGGAGAAGCCAGTCATATACCAGATGCTCCCGAGAATATGGGGCAACAGCACGGAGGAGCCCGTGGAAAGAGGCTCGCTCGGACATAATGGAACCGGCAAGTTCCGGGATATAGACAGCCCGACCCTTGACTATCTCAAATGGTTGGGCTGTACTCATGTATGGTACACCGGGGTCCTGCGGCATTCGACCAAAAGCACGGAAGAAGGATGTATCCCTTCACATCCGGAGATTGTAAAAGGAGAGGCCGGGTCTCCTTACGCGATAGAAAACTACTATGATGTGAATCCTTATCTGGCAGTGGAGCCGGAGCGGAGGATGGAAGAATTCGAGGACCTCATCAAAAGGACACATGACGCAGGTCTGAAAGTGATAATGGATTTCGTGCCGAACCATGTGGCAAGGGATTACGGAAAAGTCTCCCCGCATCTTTCCGGCCCGGAAGGAGCGCATATGGCATACCTCGGGGAAACCGATGACAGGACGGTGCACTGGAAAGAGGAAAACGACTTTTTCTACTATCCTGGTCAGTCACTCGGAATGCCTGATGCAGAAGAGTTTGAAAGGGAATGTGCCGCATTGGGAAACATGGATTTTTCTGTCCGGTACAGGATACTTCCGGCTTGGCTTATAGAGAAGTGCAGGTGCTTTGCGGCAGATTTTCCGGATGACAGGCAAGGGTATGACACCTTGCTGAAAGAGTATGTCAGCCTGCTTTCCCAGTATGATGAAACTCCTGCGATGGCCACCGGTAACAACTGCTTCACCGCATCTCCCGGCATCAATGACTGGTATGAGACCATCAAACTGAACTATACGGACATGCATACCGGCACCTGGGACAGGATGAGGGACATAGTAAGGTACTGGGCGGAAAAAGGTGTCGACGGGTTCCGCTGCGATATGGTAGAGCTGGTGCCGGCTTCATTTTTTACATGGCTTATCCGTCAGATAAAGAGCGAGTTTCCGGATGTCATCTTCATCGCGGAAGTATATAAGAAAGACCTTTACAGGAAATATATCAGGGAAGTCGGGTTCGACTACCTGTATGACAAATCAGGGCTTTATGACACACTGAGGACTGTGGTGGAGAAGAATGTCAGTGACAACGGGATGCCTGTCGAACTGTGGCAGTCAGCCACCGGCATCACCAGGAACTGGCAGTTCCTGGGCGACCTCCAGCCATATATGCTGAATTTTCTGGAAAACCATGACGAGCAGCGTTTTGCCTCTGACTTTTTCGGCAAGGACGCAAAGAATTCCTTTGCCGCGCTGTACGTTTCTCTGTTCCTGAACAGGGCGCCGTTCATGCTATACTACGGCGAGGAGATGGGTGAGAGGGGCATGGATGCGGAAGGATTCAGCGGGGCCGACGGCCGGACCACAATTTTCGACTGGTGGAGCGTGGCCTCGATACGGCGTCTGCGCGGGATGATAGCAGACGGGAGCTACAGGGCCGTGTCAGAGTCGGATGTACCGGTGGAAGACGGGCAGCTGGAAGTGTTCAGGAGGTACAGCAGGGCGCTGAGGTTTGCAGCCGAAGACCCTGCCGTGAGAAAAGGCACTGTGTATGACCTGTGCTACTGCAATTTCTCGTCAGACGGCTTCGACAAGAACAGGCACTTCGCATGGCTCCGGGACCACGAGGACGAGACCCTGCTGTTCGTGGCCAACTTTTCTTCCCGTGAGGCTACCATGGAACTGATGATTCCTGAGCATGCATTCGAATGGCTCGGTATGCCGATGTCGGACGACCTCAATCCGCAGAAGCACATAAGGGTGACAGTCCCCGCCATGGACGGGGTGATGATAAGGCTGCTTTAGGGATGAAGACGGGGGCGGCGGCTGTGTTCACCTGATGTCAGACCAGACCGACAATGGCCCTGGAGGTCTCCCTGTCGATAAATGCGGCAAGTTCGGAAGGCGCCCTGAAGAGCTTTACGAACTTGCTTTCCTTTATGCATTCCATCGAACATATCCTCCCTGTGTCGACCATGCCCTTCCCGGTCACAGTGTTCACTGTCAGGTATCCGACGCCCAATGAAGTGATATTCTGGAAAAAATGTGTCCCCTGGCTCGGCTCTATCTGGTATCCCGGGATACCGCATTCCACTATCATCTTCGCCTCCGAAATGTCGCTCCATACGACAGGTATCCCGAGCCACGGGTCAGAGGAGCCCCATCTTCCAGGCCCGATGAGGAGGTAATTGCCTCCCTCATTCTTAACGAAGGCGTTCATTTCAGCGATTTCCGTGGCCATCTGCCGCGTATATGAGCTGTCGAAGCCGGCAGGGTCGACATATAGGATATAGTCCATGCCGGATATGCTTCCGGACCCCAGTGCATTTTCCGATGTAAGCAGCACTTCCGAGAGCATGCCGCTCACCTGTCCGTATGTCATGTCCGCGTCTTCGTCGTAGACCCCGGCAGGGCGGACCTGAAGGAGCTTCAGCACTATCGCATTGCCACCGTATTCGGGAATTACATCCGCGGCGAACTCCAGCTCGATGTCGCACATGAGCTCCTTCCTGCAGATTTCCATCAGCTCCTCAATGAGTTTCGCCAGAGGGAATTTACCGTATTTCAGGATGGCGTCAAACGAGATTATCCTCGCCCCGCGGGCCGTCACCCCAGGCACTATCCTGCGGTCGTCCACGCTGAACGTGGAGGCCACCAGCTCCGGGTAGCCGAAACTCTTCAGGGCATCGGAGACAGGCAGCTTTACGAGGTTGATCCCGTCGTCCCTCGAGGTCTTGAACGACCCGGGGCGCAAATCCAGTACATACATCTCCTTCTGGGTGTCCCGCAGGGCAAGCGAAGTGTCGGAAAGCTGGAGTATCTTTTTCGGGTATTTCGGGTCGAAGCGCAGCGTCTGTCCGCCGTCCACCACTGTCTTGCCCAGCCCGAAGGCGAGGTTGACTATCCCGTCCTCCTTCTTTTCGCTGCCGATAGGGTAGTAGTTGACGGACCTGGCCACACCGGACAGCATCGGATAATAGTAGCCGTCGTGCTGCGTGCCGCAGATGCTCTGGATGATTACGCCCATCTTCTCCTCGCTCAGCAGATTGCCTGTAGTCTGGATATATGCCCTGCTGCCGCTGAAGTACACAGATGCGTACACACTCTTGACGGCTTTCCCCAGGAGCCTGAGCATCTGGTCCCTGTTGTCCGTGAGCGGTATCATATATGTGGTGTAGACTCCGGCGAAAGGCTGGTAGTTGCTGTCCTCGAGCTTCGAGCTGGACCTGACCGCCAGAGGGGAAGATACTGTGGAGACAAAAACACGCAGCTCCTCCACCAGGCGTTCAGGAAGCCTGGACGCCACGAATTCGGACAGGATGTCATCATCGGACACCTCCGAATCGATTACATACTGCAGACCGTTCTCGATGATGAACTCCTCGAAATAGTCCGTGGCTATCACCATTGTCCTCGGTATGGATACTTTGATGGAAGGGTACTTGTC
The DNA here is from genome assembly GCA_944326305.1 of uncultured Bacteroidales bacterium. Classification (GTDB taxonomy): domain Bacteria; phylum Bacteroidota; class Bacteroidia; order Bacteroidales; family UBA932; genus Cryptobacteroides. The sequence goes on along the minus strand of CALVDL010000004.1, from coordinate 71,640 downwards.
ATTCAGCTTATGTTTGAGTATCAGGCTGTTGAGAAACGCAAGCCCCCTGGCCTTCCCTCCGAGGGAACCCTCTCCGGCCCGTGCGAACCAGATGTATTTCTCGTATGAATCCTTGTCGAAATGCGCTATGATGCCGCGCCCGGTAAGCGCATGGTAATCATGGATCTCCTGGGAGACGTACTGCCTCAGCTGCTCCGTATTGCTGAAGTGGCTGTCCCTCACGCTCTTGAAGCGGCCCGCGAGGGTGAAAAGCCCCCTGGCATAGAACCACTTGGAGAGCATGTTACGCGAAGTATTGTAGAGAAGCACATCGTCAGGGATTGTCTTTATGCATTTTTCAAGGTCCTTCAGGTTGCCGGCCCGGCCGTACTCCTCCCTGTTGTGGTCACGGAAGACAAAATCACCGAAACAGAATTCATCCTTGATGTATTCTGTCAGCTGGATTATCAGCGTCTTGGAATATTTGCGGAGGAATCCGGCCCCGATCCGCGAGGCCTCCTCGGCGAAACTCTCCTGGGATGACTGGAGAAGCACCGGCATGGTAGGGTCGTCGGCCTTGATCATCTTCGCGAGGTCCAGCCCGGCATCAAGCTTCTCGTCCTGCGGGCTGTCGTTCTTGCGCAGCACGAAACCGATGTCCGAGATCACACCCAGAAGGTTCTCCTTGTATTTTTCATAATACCTGACGGCGTCCTCGTAATTGGTGGCGAGCAGGATTTTAGGGCGGGAGCGCTTCCTGTATTTCTTCTGCTGCTCGTTCAGGGTCTCTTTCAGGAATTCAGCACTCTGTTTCAGTATAAGCCTGTAAAGTTCAGGGAGATATGTAGAATAATAACGGACCGAATCCTCCACCAGGAGGATGGCCTGCACACCGACTTTGAGTATGTCGTTCTCCGCATTGAGCTTGTCCTCGAACAATTTGACAATGGCCACAATCAGGTCGGCGTTCCCGTGCCAGCTGAACACCGAATCTATCACCGACATGTCCTGGTGCATCAGCCTCCGGTAGATCTCTTTCGAGAAATGCGTAAGAAGCACAAACGGTATTTTCCTGCCTTCCTCCTTCAGTTTTGAAGCAAGGGAGAATACACCTGCATCACCTGCATTATACATGCAGATAATCATATCTATATCATTGTCATTCAATATAATATTATACGCCTTCTCTGATGACTGGGCCCAGATGAACTTCGGCGGGTTGCTCAGGTTCAGCTCGATGTATTCTTCGTAGATGCGGGACTCTATCTGCCCGTCCTCCTCCAGGATAAATGCGTCATAGTTGCTGCATATCATCAGGATGCGCCTGATCCTGTGGGATATGAGGGAGTGGTAGTCCCTCTCGTGCAGCTCCTTCAGGTTTACTGGTTCTATGGTATTCATGATGCGGTTATTATCGGTTTATCTCCATGCCCCTTCTGCGGAATTCCGCCACCGTTACGGCTGTGGCAATGGCTGCATTCAGCGACTCCGAACCGGGTTCTCCGGCAGGATAGGGAGGTATGAAAAGACGGTCGGACACGGCTGCGGCGACTTCCGGCGATATGCCGTTGGACTCGTTTCCTATGACAATGACCGAAGGGGAGTCCGCCCCGCAGTCAAGTTGCTTCCCGTAGATGTCGCCACCGTCCAGGAATGTCCCGTAGACATGTCCGCCACAGTCAATGGCCGCATGCGCAAGGTCCGCGATGCCAGCGTAGTGGAAGCGCACCCGGAATATGGCGCCCATTGTCGCCTGGACGACTTTGGGATTGAATATGTCCACAGTTTCCGGGGACGCGAACACTGCATCTATGCCGAACCAGTCTGCAATACGGAGGATGGTGCCGAGGTTTCCCGGGTCACGGATAGTGTCAAGGGCAAGGAAAAGGCCACTGTGCCTTTCAGTATGTCCTCTTTCCGGGAACACTTCATGCACAGACTTTCCCTTCGCCGCCGGGACAAGGGCGGACAGTATCTGCCCCCTGTCCCCGAGCGTCAGCCCCTCGGGCTTTCTGACCACAGCCAGCACAGGGGAGGGGGATGACAGGGCGGAGATGCGTGACATCGCCTCCTGCCCGATTTCCTCTGTCCTGTATATTGCCTCTATGTGGAAAGCCGATTCCATGGCTTCTGAAACCATCTTTTCCCCTTCCACGGTGAACAGCCCCTCCTGGTCCCTGAACTTCTTGACCGAAAGGGACCTGATGCGTTTGATTTCGTTGTTCGATATTCCTGGCATGTGTATTCGTGTGTCTGGTCTGCAACTTGCCCGGATCAGAATATCCTCTCCGGGAAATCAATAGCCCAGGATCTTGAGCATGGACTTGTATGTCTGCTCCTTGCTGAAAAGCTTCGTACTGTAGTCCCCGTTCTCGTCCTTGTCGATGATGATATGCTTAGGCGCAGGCTGCAGGCAGTGCTGGATGCCGCCGTAGCCGGAAATGGACTCCTGGTACGCCCCGGTGTGGAAAAACCCGATATAGAGCGGGTCTTCGCGCTCCTCCATTATAGGGAGGAAGATGGCGTTGGCGTGTGAGTCCGCGTTGTAATAATCCTGGCTGTCACAGGTGAGTCCGCCGAGGAAGACCCTCTGGTATTTCTCGTTCCATTTATTGATAGGGAGAAGTATGAAGCGCTGCTTGATACCCCATGTGTCAGGCAGGGTGGTCATGAAGGAATTGTCTATCATGTACCAGCGCTCGCGGTCGTTCTGCTGCTTGATGTCGAGAATCTGGAATATCGTCGCCCCGGACTCCCCGACAGTGAAGCTTCCGAACTCCGTGAAGATGTTCGGCTCTGCCACTCCGCGCGAGTTGCACATGGTCTTTATCTGCGAAATGATCTCCTCTGCCATATACTCGTAGTCGAAATCCATCGCAAGTGAATTCTTGATAGGGAAGCCGCCTCCGATATTCAGGGAGTCCAGCTCCGGGCATATCATCTTCAGGTCGCAGTACACGCTGACGCATTTCGCAAGCTCGTTCCAGTAGTATGCCGTGTCGCGGATACCCGTATTGATGAAGAAATGCAGCATCTTCAGGCGGAACTTGTCGCTCTTGCTTATGAGGTTTTCATAGAACGGGAGGATGTCGCTGTAGCGTATCCCGAGCCGCGAGGTGTAGAACTCGAAATTAGGTTCCTCCTCCGAGGCGATGCGTATGCCGAGGTTCGTCGGGACCTTTATGAGGGCGTCGAGATCCTTGTATTCATTCATGTTGTCGAGGACGGGTATGATGTTGTGCCACCCGGAATTGGCGAAATTGGCGATATTCTCGACATAAGCCGGCTTCTTGAAGCCGTTGCATACTATGTACAGCTCCTTGTTCACGGCGCCTTCTGCCTCAAGCGCCTCTATCAGGTTCAGGTCGAAGGCCGACGAGGTCTCGATATGGATGTCGTTCTTGAGCGCCTCCCTGAGAATGAACTCAAAGTGGGAGCTCTTGGTGCAGTAGCAGTAGTGGTACCTGCCCTTGTAGTCGGCCTTGGCCATGGCTACATTGAACATCCTCTTGGCCCGCTGTATCTGCGACGAGATCTTCGGAAGATAAGTTATTTTGAGAGGAGTGCCATACTGGTTGATTATGTCCATCATGTTGATGTCATGGAAATAGAGCTCACCGTCTTCGACCCTGAATTCATCCTGCGGGAATTCGAATGTCTGGTCAATCAAATCAATGTACTTGTTCTTCATCAGTACTGAAGTAATTTAATTACATTAAACAAAAACGGAGCATCCGACCGTGCCGGATTGCCTGAATCGCGGTGCAAATATATTACTAATATCCATAGTTTCTAATATTTGGTCCAAAAAATATTGAAATATGACTTAATTGAGATAAATTTGCAGGATATGCCTGTCCTGAATGGGAAAATTGCTACGCCAGATATATATGTTCGCGGCTGCCGTTACCTTGGTTTCGTGCAGCACCACGCGCGTTCTGCAGGACGGCGAATACAGGCTCCAGAAGAATTCTGTAGAGGTGACCAATGACCGGAAATTCAACTCCAGGAGCATCGAACCCTATATCAAGCAGAAGCCGAACTCCACATTCTTCGGATGGAACCCGTTCCTGAACCTTTACAACTGGTCGAACGGCAACGGCAAAGGCTGGGACCGCTTCGTCAAGAAAATCGGAGTCGCCCCGGTGGTGTATGACCCGGACATGGTGGAGAGCTCCATAGAGAACATCGACAACCATCTCGAGCATCTCGGCTACTACCACTCAGACGTGAAAAGCGAGATTGAAGTCAAGAAAAGGAGGGTAAAGGTAAACTATTTAATTACCCTCGGCGACAGGATACCTATAAAAAGAATAGATTTCGTGATTCCGGAAGGGGAGATCAGGGAGGAGTTCATGAAGGATACGGCTTCGGTTACGATAAAGCCGGGAACATGGCTTTCAGAGGCTGCCCTGGAGGCGGAGAGTGACCGGTCCAGCAAGTACCTGAGGGACATGGGGTTCTACGGTTTTTCGAAAAACTACTATTTTTTCGAGGCGGATACGCTTGCAACCCCGGATTCGGCAGTCCTGGAAATGAGCATCAGGAACTACACGAGGAACGAGACCCCGAAAGAAGGACGGCCGCTGCGCAAATTCTATATCGGGGACGTGACCATATCCCATCCCAAAAGCCTTAAGTTCAAGGAGAACATCCTGACGAGCCTTAACACCATCATCCCAGGCAGCCTTTACAGTGAAAGGAATGTCAGCCGCACATACTCGAGGCTTTCCTCCCTGAATGTGTTCAGCAGCGTGAATGTCGAGATGAACCAGACTGACACGAACATCGTTGACTGTAACATCAACCTCACACAGTCAAAGCTCCAGGGGTTGAAGTTCAATCTCGAGGGCTCCACCAATTCGACCGGCCTGCTGGGGATATCGCCCCAGCTCTCATACTACCACAAGAATATTTTCAGAGGAGGGGAGTGGCTCAACCTGAGCTTCATGGGGAATTTCCAGTTCAGGCTGAACGATGATGTCCGGTCCACAGAGTTCGGAGTGTCGGCCGGAATAAGTTTCCCGAAATTCCTCTTTCTCCCGTACCGCCTGTTCAAAGGGGCAATCCCGAGGACTGAAATAAACGTCTCCTACAACTACCAGAACAGGCCGGAATACACCAGGAACATAATCTCGACATCACTCCTTTTCAACGGGACGATCGGCCCAAGGACCTACTACCAGTTCTACCCGCTGCAGCTCAATATAGTAAGGCTCTTCAACCTTAATTCCGCCTTTTTCAAGAACCTCGAGTCCGACCCGTTCATGAGGAACGCATACCAGAACCACTTCGACCTGGGGCTCGGAGGAAACCTCTACTATACGACGAATGCCGAGGTAGTGCCCAAGACTACATTCTTCTACACGAGGTTCCAGTTCGATATAGCGGGGAACCTGCTGAGCGCCTTCAAGCCTCTGATGGCTAAAGACGACAACGGTTCCGGAATGATCTGGAACACCCCGTTTTCGCAATACGTACGCGCCGAGTTCCAGGTGGGCAAGACCTGGCGTTTCGGCAAAAACAACGGACAGGCCCTCGCCACAAGGTTCCTCGCAGGGGCTGGAAAGGCCTACGGGAACTCCAACGCCCTCCCGTTCGAGAAGCATTTCTATTCTGGAGGGGCAAACAGCCTCAGAGGGTGGCAGGCGAGGACGGTAGGCCCCGGCATATCTCCGATGGACAGCACGTTCATCATCCCCAACCAGACCGGCGACATGAAACTTGAGGCCAATATCGAATACAGGTTCCATCTCGGATGGAAATTCGACGGGGCTGTTTTCGTCGACGCCGGCAACGTCTGGTCGCTCAGGAGCACCGGCACGGAAGACAGCCGGCTTTCTCTGCTGACATGGGACAATTTCAGGAAAGGTATAGCCATGAACTGGGGCGTGGGGCTGCGTCTCGACCTGAATTTCCTCCTGCTGAGGATAGATATGGGAATGAAACTGCATGACCCCGCACGTGGCACATCATGGGTCGGGCCGCGGGACTGGCTGCGGAGAGACGGGTATGCAGTACATTTCGGTGTAGGATACCCGTTCTGACGCCACACTGTCAATATCCGTATTTTTTCCACAGGGACGAGAGCCTGGATCGCATCTCGGCCTCTTTCCTGTTGTCTGCAGGCTCATAGAACTTCGTGCCGGCAAGATCCGGAGGAAGGAACTCCAGATCAGCGAAATGCCCCGGATAGTCATGGGCATATTTGTATCCGTCAGCATAACCGAGGTCTTCCATCAGTTTTGTCGGGGCGTTCCTCAGATACAGGGGGACCTGCGATGTCTGGGTCCGGGAGGCGGCTTCCATAGCCTGGTTTATTGCCATATAGGCCGAATTGCTCTTCTGGGAGCAAGCGAGATAAATTGTAGTCTCGGACAGAGGGATACGTGCCTCCGGCATGCCGATATTGTGGACAATCTGGAAGCATGAGTTGGCAAGCAGCATGGCATTGGGGTTTGCAAGCCCTATGTCCTCCGCCGCCAGTATGCACAGCCTGCGGGCTATGAACAGCGGGTCTTCGCCCCCGACAAGCATCCTGCCCAGATAATAGACGGCCGCATTTGGGTCTGAGCCCCTGACGCTCTTGATAAAGGCAGATATGATATCGTAGTGCATTTCACCGCCCTTGTCATATAGGGCGATATTCTCCTGGATGCAGGAAGTCACAGAGGCGTTGTCTATCGTGATCTGTTTCGCCCCGGCGAAGGCCCCAGTCACTATTTCAAGAATGTTCAGCAGTTTCCTTGCGTCGCCTCCGCTGTAACGGAACAGGGCTTCGGTCTCCTCCACCTTTATATTCATGTCCTTGAGAAGCACGTCAGTCTTGAGCGCCCTGTCGAGCAGGTCCTGGAGATCGGCTGTCTCCAGGCTTTTCAGCACGAACACCTGGCAGCGGGACAGGAGCGGGGTGTTGACCTCGAAGGACGGGTTCTCCGTAGTCGCTCCGATAAGGATCACCGTACCGTCCTCCACCGCTCCGAGCAGAGCGTCCTGCTGGGACTTGCTGAAACGGTGGATCTCGTCTATGAAAAGGACAGGTGCCGCTGCCTGAGAGAATATCGAGCCTCCCCGGGCCTTCTCTATCACTTCGCGCACCTCCTTCACCCCTGCACTGACTGCCGAAAGGGTGAAGAATTCCCTGTTCATACTTTTCGAGACTATCCTCGCCAGGGTGGTCTTGCCGACCCCCGGAGGCCCCCAGAGGATGAAGGATGAAAGGTTGCCGTTTTCAATCATGTTCCTGATCACCCCGCCCGGCCCGACCAGGTGCTTCTGACCCACATAACCGTCCAGATCATGCGGCCTCATCCTTTCCGGAAGGGGAGGGAGCATCCGGCTCCGGCCTATTGTCCCGTCTAATTCCATATTATATTAATTGATTGAATATTAATTATTACAACAATAATGTTTCTATTATTAACTTTTTTGTTATATAAAATTTTGCCCGAAAATCCTGCATATTGCACGACGAAAGAGAGGAAGGACGCGGCAATCGGGATGACTTTGAAGAAGCGAAAATACAATATTTTTACTAAATTCGCGGGTCGATAAACGAAAAAAAGATGATTGCCAAGAAAACCAAGATTATCTGTACTATCTCAGACATCAACTGCGATACATATTTCATCCGCAAGCTTTACCAGAACGGGATGAATGTCGTCCGCATTAATTCCGCGCATGCAAGTATAGAGGGGGCGCAGAAGATTGTCGACAATGTACGCGCCGTCTCCGACAAGATAGGCATCCTCATAGATACCAAAGGTCCTGAAATCCGCCTTACGGCCATGGAGTCCTCGGTGGGCTTCGTCGTCAAGGAAGGGGACTGGATAGAAATCCACAACGGGCCTGACAGGCTCTGCACACCGAAGGTCATTTACACTACATGCGCGGAGTTCGTGAAGGATGTGCCGGTGGGGGCCCATGTGCTTATCGACGACGGGGCCGTGGACCTGTTCGTAACAGGCAAGGAGAATGACAAGCTGCTGTGCGAAGTGCAGAACAGCGGGGTGATCAAGGGCAAGAAAAGCGTCAATGTGCCGAACGTGCACATTTCCCTGCCGGCCCTTTCGGAGAAAGACAGGAAATTCGTCAACTGGGCGATAGATGCAGACATCGATTTCATCGCACATTCATTCGTCAGGAGCAAGGACGACATTCTCGAGATACAGGAGATCCTGGACAGCAGGAACAGCCATATCAAGATAATATCCAAAATTGAGAACCAGCAGGGCATAGACAACCTGTACGACATCCTCTCCTACTGCTACGGTGTAATGGTGGCGAGGGGGGACCTCGGCGTGGAGATACCTGCGGAGAGGATACCGGTCATCCAGAAGCAGATGATACAGACCTGCCGTTCGAGGAAAAAACCGGTGATTATAGCCACGCAGATGCTCCACAGCATGATAGAAAACCCGCGTCCGACAAGGGCGGAGGTGACGGATGTGGCCAACGCCATCTTCGAGAGCACCGATGCCATCATGCTCAGCGGCGAGACGGCAAGCGGAAAATACCCTGTGGAGGCAGTCCGCACCATGACCAAGATTTCAAGGGAGACAGAGAAGTCGCTGGGCATTTCTCTGGAGCTGAACCTTGACATGGTGAAGAAACCTATCGCGGCCGTCCTGGCAAAGAACCTCGTGGAGGCAACGCAGGACCTGCCTGTCAAGGCCATAATATTCGACACATGGACCGGGCGCACAGGACGCTATTTGGCTGAGTTCAGGCCGAAGGTGCCCATCTACGCCATGTGCTACAACGATTTCACCATGAGGGAACTGGCCCTCTCGTACGATGTTTACCCGTACAAATTCGATGTGCAGAAAAGCAAGGAGGACTTCGTCCGCAACGCCGTCGCCCTTCTCCGCGAGGACGGCATGCTGGAGGAGGGAGACCTTGTAGGGTTTATCGGAGGCAGCTTCAACGATGAGCTTGGAGCTACCTACATGGAGTTCAAATATATCTGATTTAAAGACATTTATATGGAAATTACAGTAAGAGACTGCAGAAAAGGGGATGCGAGTGCAGTAGCGTGGCTAATCATGTCGGCATGGCCCGTGGAAGAGTTTCTTGCCATGGACCCGTCGATGACGGAGGAGAACCTGCATGAACGCATTACGGGATACGTAGAGGCGGATAATACATTGTACAGCTACAGGAACACGATTGTGGCAGTCGACGGAGACAGGGTCTGCGGGGCGGTCAACGGATATGACGGGGCCTTTTATGAGGAGCTCAAAAAGCCTATAATAGAAGACCTGTCGGCCTTTACAGAGTCTCCGAACGATTTTTCCACCGTAAAGGAGACTGAGGCAGGGGAGTTCTACCTCGATTCCATAGGGGTTGACCCGCAGATGCGGTCACGCGGTATCGGGTCCAAGCTCTTCGAAGCCGCATTCGACAGGGCCAGAAGGCTCGGGTTCAGGAAAGTGGGTCTGATAGTCGACATCGACAAGCCCAAGGCGGAAGCCCTTTACCTGCGTCTGGGATTCACCGTGGCAGGAATGAAGGATTTCTTCGGGCACCAGATGAAGCACATGCAGAAAGACGTGTGAGGGCGAATGAAATACCTGTATGTCTATATACTGCTGCTTGTGTCCGCCGCCCTTGTTCCGGGCACCGGCACCGCCCAGCCGAGATCGGTGGGCGGGGTTTTTTCTTTCAGCGGTGCTGAGGTCTCGTACCAGCACAGCAATTCGGAATCTACATTCTTCGAAATCAATGCAGGCATAGACTTTTGCGGGGTGCTGGACGGACAGGTGGCTTCCCCTGGGGTCCGGGCCGGATTCACATACAATTTCAATATATGGGGACATGAATTCGGAACAGGTGTCTTTTCTGTCCTGGCCGGGATCGGATGCTCCGCCGGCTATGTCCGTCAGACAGGTATGTCATTCGGCCCCATGGCCGGACTTGCCGGGAAAATATGCATAGAATACCTGTTCAAGGTTCCGGTGATACTGTCTCTGGACTTTACTCCGGTCCTTGGGATGCACCTGGAGGGACAGGGAAGCGGCTCACTGCTAAAGGTATATCAGGAAGGTATCATCAAAGCATACTACCCGAGGCTCGGAATAAGATATGTCTTTTAGGCTATGGAGAGGAAACACAGATATATCCCGGTTTTTATCGCAGTCATTGCCCTGACTGTCGGGAGTGCTCAGGCGAGGAACGGGGAAGCCTCCAGCTTCCTCGGCACTTTCACGTTCGGTATAGAAGGAAGCTATATCAGCACCGTCGCCTCCTACAGGCATTTCAACTACATATCGACATACGGCTACAGGGTAGACCGGAAATTCTGGGAGACAAGGTACCACAGCAACGGAGAATTCCTCATGCACATAGGGGCGGACATATCGGACAGGTTCAACCTCTCCATCTATACTGGCCGCAGCGGTATCAACAGGAATGTATACCTTACCCCCCTGACATTGCGCGGTACCTGCTATTTCGGTAAGGACCCGGCGAAAAGCAGGTGGATGGCCTTTCTGGATGCCGGTCCCGGGCTGTCCGGCTACGGGGATGACATGTCGGCGTCCGGGATTGTCAAGATAGGGTCCGGGTACAGCATACCATTAGGGAAATACACCAGGCTTGACTTCCTCGTATCCTTCAGGAATGTCATCACCAACAAGAAAATGATGGGCTCTTCCATGTCATCCTCGATATACATCCCGGAAGAAAACCTCCGCAAGAACAGCTCCCTGCATATGGCAATGACATTCGGGATAGGTATCAGGTTCTGAAAACAATAAGAAACTGTTTTGAAATTTTATAATATAAATTTTAAGAAGTATTTTCGAGGAGAAATTTTTCAGAAATTTTGAAAAGGATAGCAGAGCTATCTGACTGAGAAATTCCGGAAAATTTATACCGGAAAGACGATTAAAAGAATTTTTGAAAAAGTTTAAAACAGTTTCTAAAAAAAATAACAATAAAAAGACAATACAATATGGAAAAGAAGATTTCTGACAGAATCCGCTATGTAGGTGTGAATGACCACACCAAGGTAATCTTTGAAGGCATGTGGCCCCTTCCTTTCGGGGTCAGCTACAACTCCTACCTGGTGGTTGATGAAAAAGTGGCCCTTATCGATACCGTGGAGGCCGGCTTCGAGAAAGAATATCTCGGCAACATCCGCAACGAGATCGGTGACAGGAAGATCGACTATCTGGTCGTCAACCACATGGAACCGGACCATTCTTCACTTATCGCAACCATCCGGGAGCATTATCCCGACATCCGCATACTCACCAGCGCGAAGGCCGTTCCGATGATCAAAGGCTATTTCGGCCTGACCGACAATATCCATGCGGTCAAGGAAGGGGAGAGCATAAGCCTCGGGGAATCATCCCTCACGTTCTATATGGCCCCTATGGTACACTGGCCCGAGACAATGGTGACATACCTCGGAGAAGAAAAGACGCTTTTCTCCGGAGATGCATTCGGCACTTTCGGGGCTGTTGACGGGGCTGTCCTGGACGGTGGAGCACACCTCTGCGGCTGGCTTGACAAGTCCGAAAGCTGCTTCGCCGAGTTCAGGGACGAGATGACCAGGTACTATTCCAACATTGTCGGCAAATACGGCCAGACTGTGCAGGCCGCGCTGAAAAAGCTCTCCGGACTGCAGATAGGAAGGATATGCAGCACCCACGGCCCTGTATGGGAAAATCATGTGGCCGATGTGGTGTCATACTATGACAGGCTCAGCAGGTACGAGGCCGGGAAAGGCGTATGTATCGTGTACAGCAGCATGTACGGCAATACTGCAAAGGCAGCCAAGGCCCTGGCCGCCGAACTGGCCGGAAGGGGAGTGAAGTACGCCATCCACAATCTCTGCACGGAGAATGTGTCATTCGCCTACCGCGACCTTTTCAAATACGACACTCTTGCCGTAGGCGCGCCTACATACAACAACGACATTTTCCCACCGGCATACAACTTCATGTACGGGGTATGCGCACGGCTTGTAAAGAACAGGAAGTTCTTCGCCTTCGGGTCTTTCACATGGGCCGGGGCAAGCGTCAGGCTCCTGAATGAGATGGCTGCAAAGCAGGGATTCGAGCTGATCAGCGACGGCATCAGCTTCCCGCAGGCCTACTCTTCCAGAAAATGCGACATGGCGGCAGTGGCAGAGCTGATGGCTAGATAAGCCTGTCCGCGTGTACGCAGACAGCATAAAACGAAACAGGAGGCAAATCAAAATTGCCTCCTGTTTCGTTTTATAATCTACGGGTACCTCTATTATTTCCTTTCTCCAAGCTGGCGCACCTTGCTGAGGTTGAATGTAAGGCCTAAGCTGAGGTTCAGGTTCAAATTATTGCACGGAACACCGATACCAAATCCGTCAAGAGGTGCGGTAAGCTGTGTCGGAATGGTGTCCGAAGCAATGAACAGGCCGATTCCCGGAAAGCTGAAGTTGACGATGGCGCCCCATGTGGAACCGTATGTCGATATGCCATAACTGGTGGAGAACCCGAACCATTTGGTTGGCTCGATGTTCAGGGAGAATCGTCCTTCAGAGTGCGAATACTGCCCCTGGATCCTTGTGGACGAGAGGAACCCTACGGAAAGTTTCCTGTAGAAAGGCAGTTCATATTCAGCCCCGATATTCAGTGTACAGGCCAGCATATTGGTCTTGCCTTTGCCTTCGGACTGTTTCTCGAACTTGAGCATATCGTTAAAGTCATCAGTCAGAGAGTTGAACTCGTCCTGCAGGGAATTGCCCGAATCAGAGTCCAGCGACAGGTTGTCGAAGCCCTCGAATGTCCACGGGTCCGGTGATGTGACCGCCCTGACGGAATTCCCCCATGATATGAATCCCAGATCGAGTATGGAGGCAGAGAGGTTAAGGCCCTCGAGCAGGCCGCTGTCGAATTCGTACGTTGCGCCGAGATCTATGGCGGCACCGTATCCGAGTCCCGAGAACAGTGAAGACATCATCTCACTTATAGAATTATACTCGAAACTGTCACCAATGGCCTTGAAATCCAGTTCATTGTTCTGTGAAGCGTCCGTAGCCGCACCGGTCTCGCCTTTTGTTGGCCATTTGACCATAGGGACGGAGGCGCTGAGTGAGCCCTCTGCATTGATACTCCACTGGTCCTCAGACATCCTGACATTCATCCTGTCGATATTGGCATCCGCATAGCCAAGCCCTACCAGGAACTTTACCTTCGCGCCTACATTGAGCCTGTCGGTTATCTTGCGGGCATGGCCTACGGATATTTCGGTGTATGTCCTGACCCTCGCACCGAGGTTGCTTATGTCATAGTTCTGTTTAGCACCGGCATTCTTCATGAAGTCGAAAAGGTCATACGGCAGATTGAAGGACATATCCGCCTTCATGCCGACCTCCACCGTAGTAAAGCCTCCTTTCCTGCCCCATGTACCCACGGACACGGACGGCAGGTATACATTTGTCCCGAACTTGTTGTTCTTGCTCAGCCTGCCGAGGAATTCCTGCGAACTTACAGCTCCGTTCATGAATGTTGTGAGCTGACCGTTGTACGGATAGAGGAATGTGCTTATGCCCAGATTGCTCTGCGTGGTGATGTTGAAATTACCTATTGCCGGCAGGGCGAAATAGCTCCTGCTGCTTGCGAAAGCAGGGTTCAGTTTGTGCCTGTAGTTGTAGTTCTCTACAAAATATCCTGAATTCACAGCCTCCTGGGCGCCTGCCCTGTAAACCAGACATGATGACAGGAGGATAATGGTTGCAACTATTTTTTTCATAGACTGTCCTTTTTTAGAAATTTAAATCCATCTGTATCCCGCCCTGGATGCTGGCAGTTATCTTTTCTAACTTTACACCCTGGTTCTCGTTAAGCGGCACACCTACGGTACCTCCGGATGTCGCCTCCATATTAAGCCTCAGTCCGTCGAACCTTTCGAGGGCTTCCGGGGTGGCAAGTATCTTCACTGTCACGTCAGATGATGTCTCAGCGCCTATATTGCCGGCATCGAGACTGCCCTCAAGGGTGACCTTAATATCATCTATGATCTCGCCGTCCACATCGATTGCATCCGCAGACAGGTCGAGTGCCAGAGGTATTGAGTTGATGAATTCGAATTTTATCAGGGCCTCCTTAATGTCAAGAGTGTAATCCGTGTCAGAGGTACTGTTGAAATTCTCGTTCCATCCGTTAAAGTCGGTGGAATATGACAGGCTGAGGTCATTCCCGAATGCAAGAGGCACCTCTATACTGTAGTCCACCTCTATGTCATAGACCAGGGACGAAGGCTCTCCGTAGCTTGATTCAGGGAACGCTATGGTCGTATAGTCACCGTCGGACCAATTCCCGTCGCTCCCTTCATGAGGTACGGATGCAGACACCTTGCTTATCTCTATATAAGAAGGTATGGTCCTGACCAGATCCCCGAGCTCCTCAATCTCGATATAGTCATAATACTCATCAAGCTGGGCGACATCCTCATGCTCAACCCCGCGTCTCGATACGATGACATGGTTGGTCCCCTCCTTGATTTCGATAGGGGCGGACACACCACCGAGTTCGATAGGGGAGTCCATCGTAGAAGTCCCGTCTTCCCTGAATGCGTCCAGACTGGCTGAAAGGTTGAATGCAGGGAAGTTGTCAGGGAAATCGGTATTGTCGCTGGCCTTGACATCGAGGCGGATGACAGGATTGTACAGGTCGAGGACGACATCTTCGCCGGTTATGAATTCCGGCAGATTGCCGATCTCAATTTTCTGAGGTTCCACATTCACGGACGGGTCAAGCACTGCGGATACGCTCTTCACAAAGACATCAGACACATTGAGGCTGATATCGATGTCGATGTCCTCCGGGATCTCGCCTACCGTTTCTGCAAAATCGGCCAGGTCAAGAGCTATCTTGAATTCAGACATGCTTATCTCATCATTGACAATCAGCTCATTACCTACCATGCCCTGGTCCTCTTCAAAGGATGACATGTCGATGGATGCAAGATTGAATGAGAATGTGGAATTCTGTGGATTATCCGCATCTACCTCAAGGCTTTCAAAAGAAAGTATATGCCCGTCCTCTATAGTGAGCTTATCATCTATAGTGAGCTTATCATCGTCAGGAACCAGCGTTATGAAATCCGGGAACGTTATCGTGAAAGGAGCGTCGTCTACGCCTTCAAGACGGACTTTACCCTTATCAAGATTGTCTTTTCTCACAATAGAAATGGAAAGCTCTATCGGGGCATCGAGTTCAATGTCCTTTATAGCTTTCACAATATCAGTGACGTCACTGATGTCCTCTTTGATAGTTATAGGTGTGTCTGCAATACTTTGCGGGTCCATTTCAGATACGAGTCTGTTCAGTTCTGTACGGACGTATTCCGGAATCTTATAGTCGTCAGGGAGCTGTCCCGTAAGGTCCGAGACACGGCTTCCGAGTTGTATACCTTCATAGATGACCCCTCCGTCAGGAAGCAGATTGTCACCGTCTATCGTTATCTGCGGTACTTCTATCGGCTCGTCCGGTGCTATCGGTTCCTCGGATTCAATATAGAGCTTGTAGTCGCCGGTCTGCGGATCGGCCACCAATATCGATTCCTGGTCCTCCTGGTCCAGCTCGAGGAAATCGCCTATGGGTATGAACTCGGTATTTCCGATAGGCAGGCTGATGGACCCCTGAATATCAACCGTACCGTCAATGCCATTGTTCAGGTCGTACTCTTCGTTAACGCACGAGCACGCAAACAAAATCAATGCTGCACCCGAAACCGACTGCAACACAGCGGATGATTTAGCTAAAGACATAATTTTGAATTTATTGAATTGTTGACATAGCTTTTCGCTGCAAATATATATCATATAAATTTTTCTTTCAAGTAAATTGCGTAATTTATAAGTTTTCTAAATGTCATACAATTTATATTATGTTAACTTATGTATTACTGCATTCTCCTCTATCTTCACATTTTTGCAATATTCTTTGCAATTAGACAATTTCAGACTAAATTTGACGATTGTGAAAAAACTGCACAAAATACATACGCTGATATTTGCGCTGGCCATCGTTCTTGCTTTTACAGGCATCATGCGGTCAGATACAGCGCTTTTGGACGGCGGTGACGAGGTGTCTGAAGAAATTCTGCCAGGCAGTTTTCACGGATGGACGGTCATTCCGGACAGCAGCCTTCCGCCGGACGGAAAGAAAGACACAGGCAGCATATATGCGGACACTCCCCAGGTCGCGGTCCCGAGGAATCCATCTGTCGGCAGCCAGACGAGGCATCATTCCGATGCAAGGCGCACAGGCCAGAGCTTCAATGCGTCGGCCACATTCAAGGACGGCAAAATAATCACGGAATACACATTCATATCATATTCGGCATTTATTGGCCTTTTCCCGTCAGGGACAAGAGATTTCAGGACCAGACTGATTTCCCTGGGGAAACTGATTATCTGATTCGGGGGTGACGGACCTCTCCCCTCCTCCCCTTATTATATTTAATTAATAATCAATCAGATAATCAAATTATAAATTATGGAAAACAGATTCAACAGAGTCCGCTCTGTAAAAGATATGGTAATTTCACTTGTAATCCTCGTTGCAGGAGTGGCATTTATAATGGTACCGGATTCCGTTCCGGTGAATATCCTGGGATACACCCTTGCTATCACCGGACTGATACTTTTCTTCGTGATGAAGACCGCGTACAAGGACGCGGAGACCGGGGAAAAGCTCAAGAAGACGGAGAAATACTTCCCTGCCAGCAAATCGGAGGCAATCCTGAAGGCGCTGTCCACTGACCCGCAGGATATTGACCTCGAGAGCGAGGACAAGGGTAACGGACTGAAAGTGGATACATACTACAGCACGAAGACAGGACATGTCTATACGCAGCTGTTTGAATACATACCTTATAAATATGAGCCCTGCTCGCCGGTATATTCCTACGACATATCCAAGGCGGGGAAACTCATAGGATAACGGGTGGCGCCTGAAGGCGCGGATGCATGGCTAAACTGATTTAAAAATACTATGGTTCTACAAATTCTTACTCTGCTCGGAGCTCTGGGAATGTTCCTCTACGGGATGAACATGATGAGTTCAGGGCTTCAGAAAGCAGCTGGGGAGAGACTCAGGTCTTTCCTTGCAGCCATGACATCGAATCCCTTCAAAAGGGTGCTGACAGGTCTCAGCATCACTGCTATCATCCAGTCTTCCAGCGCCACTACCGTGATGGTGGTCAGCTTCGTGAATGCGGGGCTGCTCACCCTTACACAGGCGGTCGGCGTGATAATGGGGGCGAATATCGGGACAACGGTAACGGCTTGGATCATCTCCCTGCTCGGCTTTACCGCGGACATCTCAGTGCTGTCCATCCCGCTTATGGCAGTGGGGTTCATATGTTCGATGTCCAAAAAGAGCAAGAGCAGGAATATAGGAGAACTAATAATCGGCTTTTCGCTGCTGTTCCTCGGGCTTTCATTCATGAAATCCTCGGTGCCGGACCTGCAGTCATCCCCTGAGGTCCTTTCGTTCATTGCCAGATGGACTGACTTCGGATTCGGCTCCGTGCTTATTTTCCTTGTTTTCGGCACGCTGCTCACGCTCGTGCTCCAGTCTTCCAGCGCGACAGTCGCCCTCACCCTCATCATGCTGAATATGGGGTGGATACCTTTCGAGATGGCCGCTGCCATGGTGCTGGGAGAGAACATAGGAACAACCATTACAGCAAATATAGCAGCAGCTGTAGCCAATACCGCCGCCAAGAGAGCCGCAAGGGCCCACACCCTCTTCAATGTATTCGGAGTGGTATGGGCCCTCATATTTTTCCATCCCTTCCTGTCATTCATCGGCAAGATCATCACGCTCCTGGGCTATCCTGACCCTACAACGCTGACCTATACCGGGGCAGAGGCCACTGGAGGCGCGGAAACGGCCGCACTGTACGGCATATCCATGATGCACACGATGTTCAACCTCATCAATACCTGCATCCTGATATGGTTCACCCCTCTTATCGTAAAAGCCGTGTCATGGATGGTCAAGGCACCGGCGAACCAGGAGGAAGACAACTTCAAGCTGCAGTTCATCAATGTCGGCGCAATGCGTACGGCGGAGCTTGCAAGCGAACAGGCCTTGAAAGAGATCATACATTTCGCACAGATATCACGCAAGGGTTTCGGATATGTACGCTCGGCGATCAATGAGACAAATCCGGAAAAGTTCGAGGAATACAGGGCCAAGCTGGTGAAATACGAGGAGATAGCTGACCGTATAGAATACGAGATAGCCGGTTTCCTGAACAACCTGTCGAAGCAGGAACTCAGCGATGACACCATCTCGGAGGTCAGGATGATGTACAAGATCATCGGAGAGCTGGAAAGCCTCGGGGACTCCGGAGAGGCCATAAGCAGGATACTTTCCCAGAAGAACGCCCACGGGAAGGCATTCGCGCCGGAGTCTATAACGAAGCTGAACAGGATGATAGACCAGGTCGACAGGGCGTACGGGGTGATGATAGACAACCTTTCAGGGGACATCACCAAACTGGACAACATCTCCTCTGCATACGACGCGGAAGACAGCATCAACAATATGCGTAACAACCTCCGCGATGAAGAGATCCGCCTCATAGAACAGAAAGGGGACAACTACCAGACCAGTGTCTGGTACATGGATATCATCGCGCATCTCGAACAGATGGGTGACTTCATGATCAATGTTT
The DNA here is from genome assembly GCA_944326305.1 of uncultured Bacteroidales bacterium. Classification (GTDB taxonomy): domain Bacteria; phylum Bacteroidota; class Bacteroidia; order Bacteroidales; family UBA932; genus Cryptobacteroides. The sequence goes on along the minus strand of CALVDL010000004.1, from coordinate 52,983 downwards.
CAGAGTCGCTGCTCAAATACAGCAACAGCCTGAAATAGCAACACACGGAAAATGTCAAGAAAGAAACAGAACATCATACTCGAAAACGTCCTGATAGAATCCGTCGCGGCGGAAGGGAAAGCCCTTGCGAGGGTGGACGGCACAGTGCTGTTCGTCCCGTTTGCCGTACCGGGGGATGTCGTGGACGTAAGGGTCACGAAGAAGAAAAAGAATTACATGGAGGGCTGTATCCTCAGGATAGTCACCCCGTCAAAGGACAGGCTTGAGGCGTTCTGCAGCCATTTCGGGACATGCGGCGGCTGCAAATGGCAGCCGCTTCCCTATCCCATGCAACTGCAGGCGAAGCAGCAGCAGGTGTATGACCAGCTGGTACGCATCGGGCACCTCTCTATACCGGAAATATCCCCTATCGTACCTTCCGAGGATACGGTATACTACAGGAACAAGCTGGAGTTCACCTTCTCCCGCAGACGCTGGATTTTCCCGGACGAAGACCCGGATGCCATGACGGATGCGGAAAGATGCGGGCTCGGGTTCCATGTCGGCAAATTCTTCGATAAGGTGCTGGATATAAAGCAGTGCTACCTCCAGAAAGAGCCGTCAAACAGTATACGCTTGTTCATCAAGGACTTCGCTCTTAAGCACGGGATGGAGTTCTTCGACATAAGGGAGCATTCGGGCTTCCTGCGCAACATGTTCATCCGGACCACGGAGTCGGGTGACGTAATGCTCATAATCTGTTTCTACCACGAGGACGCAGCCGCCAGGACAGCCCTGCTGGATGCGGTTGCGCAGGAGTTCCCCCAGATCACTTCCCTTTACTATGTGATCAACGGCAAGGCAAACGACTCCATCGCCGACCAGGACTGCATATTATACAAAGGTGACGCGGCCATATACGAGCGTATGGAGAACCTGAAATTCAAGATAGGCCCGAAATCCTTCTACCAGACAAACACTAAACAGGCCTGCAGGCTCTACACTGTCGCCCGGGAATTCGCAGCCCTTACCGGGACAGAGACCGTATATGACCTGTATACAGGGACAGGAACCATAGCGCAGTTCGTCTCATCGGCGGCGAAGAAGGTGATCGGCATAGAATACGTTCCGGAGGCCATTGCGGACGCGAAGGAAAACGCTGCCGCCAACGGCATAGGCAACTGCGACTTCTACGCCGGTGACATGAAGGACATCCTCACGGATGAGTTTGTGGCCGGGCACGGGAAACCGGATGTAGTGATCCTTGACCCCCCTCGGGCCGGAATCCATCCGGACGTGGCCGAAGTAATCCTGAACGCGGAACCTTCACGTATAGTATATGTGAGCTGCAACCCCGCCTCACAGGCCCGTGATCTCGCTGTCCTTTCACGGAAATACCGCATAACAAGAGTACGTCCGGTGGACATGTTCCCGCACACCCACCATGTAGAGAATGTCGTGGCGCTCGAGCTGGACGGGTCAATAAGAGAGACTGACGGTACCATCTAATGAAAATTTTACTACTTTTGTAAAATTGCGCGTTTGCGCAGCTGTACTGAAACCTCAATCTACTATCGTTATGGGTAAACTTTACGAGGAACTCATAAAGGACTACAGGGTAAAAGAAGGGCTGAAAACATGTATCAACTGCGGAACATGCACAGCCATCTGTCCCGCCGCCGAATTTTACAGGTACGACCCGAGAAAGATCGTCGACATCGTCCAGAGCAAGGATGAAGCTGAAATCGAGAAGCTTCTTAAAAGCGACGTCATCTGGTATTGCGGGGAGTGCATGTCATGCGTCACCCGCTGCCCGAGGAAGAACGCTCCCGGGGTGATAATCATGGCCCTGAGGAACCTTTCCGCCAAGCTCGGCTATTTCACATGTTCAGAAAAAGGGAGACAGCTCCTCCCCCTGACCCGGATGCTCACCGGGAATATCCTCAATTACGGCTACTGCGTCTATCCGGATACCTTCAAATGGGAGGACCATGTAGAGTCAGGCCCCGTGTGGAAATGGCACACGGAGCACCTCAAGGACAATTTCGAACGCCTCGGAGCCAATTTCAAGGGTGACGGCCCGGGTGTACTGAGGAAGATACCGCAGGAATCGCTGGACGAGCTCAAGAGCATATTCGATGTCACCGGAGGGACCGAAAGGATAGAGGCCGTGGAGGAGTTCTCCAGGAAAAAGGCCGAAGAGATGGGTATGGATATGGACGAATACTGCAGGATGGCCTACGAGAAGATCTCCCCCGGCCATTTCAACAGCGAGGATTGAATTTTTGAAAAGCATTAATCAGAGAACGGACAATCATGATATACCAGGGCAAACAGAAAATATGGGCCGACTACCAGAAGGAAATTCCTGACGACCACTGGTTCTATGTTAGAAGCTGCATCAGGCAGAATTTCTTCCCCGGAGCGGAAAGGATGTTCCTTGAAATCTGCCGGAATGTCCTCGGGAAGGATTTCTACGAGACAGAGCACCATACCACGTGCGGAGGTATAGCCTACCACTGCGATACTATACCGCAGGAGACCGTAATGACCATTGTCGCACGCCAGTTCGCGCTGATGACGGAGGCAGGGTATGAAAACTATGTCGCATCATGCATCACTTCTTTCGGGAACTATCTCGAGATACTGGAGACATGGCATGAGTTCCCGGAACTGGAGACCAGGATCAGAGAACTGCTGTGGAAGGCATGCCGCAGGGAGTTCAAAAAGCCCAAATACATCGCCCATGCAAGCGACCTTATATACAAATACAGGAACGAGATTGCCGAAAAGGCCAAATTCCGTCTGGTGAACAGGCGGACCGGAGAGCCGCTGAAAGTCGTCGAGCACATCGGCTGCCACTACTCCAAGATGTTCCCGTCGAAAGGTGTCGGCGGGGCTGAATACCCGTATGTGCTCTGCGGTATGATAGAGTCCTGGGGCGGCAGCGTGATTGACTATCCGGAACGCCGCCACTGCTGCGGATACGGCTTCCGCCAGTATCATGTGAAGGCCAACAGGGGCTACTCAATATCCAACACACACAAGAAATTCGAGTCGATGGAGCCGTACCACCCGGACATGATCATCACCAACTGCCCGGGCTGCCCCTACTTCATGGACAGATGGCAGTATGTCATAGCCGAGATGGAGGGCAAGACCTACGGCCAGAACGGCTACGGGATACCGGTGTTCACATACGAGGAGGTCGCAGGGCTGGTACTCGGGTACGACCCGTGGGACCTTGGGCTGCAGCTCCACCAGGTGGCGGTGGAACCCCTTCTGGACAAGATGGGCATCGAATATTCCCCTGAGGACAAGTACAAGGGGCTGAACAAGAAGGACCTCATGAGACCTGAACTGCCGGGCGTGCTGAAATGCTGCTGACGGAGGTGACGGACCAACAGACAAAAGGAAATATGAAAGACAATATAGTCATAGTAGGCGGAGGCATAGCCGGAATGGAGGCTGCCAGACAGCTTCTCAGGATGGGGCTCAACCCGATCATTGTAGAAAAGTCGGACCATCTCGGTGGACATGTCGCCAGGTGGCACAGGCTTTTCCCGGACATGACCCCGGCAAGCGAGCTCGTCGGTGGCCTCATTGAAGCCACCGGACAGGCCAACATCTTCCTGAATACCGAAATTTCATTCATGAACAGGCTCAAGGACAGCTACAACATAATGCTGTCCAACGGCGTGTCCGTCATAGCCAAGGTAGTGCTCATCACCACCGGATTCTCTGTCTTCGACGCCAGCAAGAAAGAGGAGTACGGATATGGGGTCTACGACCAGGTGATGACCAACAGCGACCTCGAGCAATGGTTCAACAACGGGAACGACAGCCGTATCGACGGGACTGAAATCAATGCCGTAGGCTTTGTGCACTGCGTCGGGTCCAGGGACGAGAAGGCCCGCAATTCCCAGTGCTCCAAAGTATGCTGCATCACTGCAGTCAAGCAGGCGATAGAAATGAAGCAGAAGTTCCCGGATGCGGCGGTATACTGTTTCTATATGGACCTCAGGATGTTCGGGAAAAAATACGAGGACTTCTATATTTCGGCGCAGAGGGACTACGGAATCAGGTTCATACGCGGTCGCGTGTCGGAGGTCAGCGAGAACATCGACGGAAGGGTGATAGTCAAGGCGGAAGACACTCTCGCCGGGAAACCGGTGAAAGTGACGCTGGACCTGCTCGTGCTGATGTCCGGCATGGTATGCAACCGCGACTGCAGCTCCATAGCCGGCATGATTTCCCTGCAGACCGATTCGGACGGCTTCTTCAAGAGCAGGGACAACATATCTGACATCATCTGCTCCTCCCGTGAGGGCATCTACTACGCCGGAGCCTGCACAGGCCCCAAGACTGTACCGGAAACCCTTGCGGAGGCGAGGTCGGCCGCACTCGAGATATTTTCATACATCAACAGGGCATAGCACAGAAAGACTATGGGCAATATATTCGGATTCAGCATATCGCCAAGCTCCACCGTCAATCTGGACAATGTGGACTTCACTCTGTTCGACAGGCTCCACGAACTGGAGCCCGACGCGTGGAAATGCATGTCATGCGGCTCCTGCGGCGCCACCTGCCCGGCAGGAAACTTCAGCGGGATGAGCCTGAGGAAAGTGCTCCACAATCTCCAGAGAGGCAAGGAGAAGGAAGCGGTGAAGATGCTGCAGAACTGCATGCTGTGCGGCAAATGCAGCATAGTCTGCCCGCGCGGGATAAACACCAGGCATCTGATCCTGTCGATATGCAAACTTTATAAAGAGGACTGACGTGAGAGAGAGGTTTCTTACAGGATACAATGATTTCGTGCTGCCGTTCATGATAGGGATGGTATTCATCCTCTCGTACTGCATCATAGCACTCATAAGGATAATAGCCCAGCTCCCGAAGGAAGACCGCAGGCACTTTTTCGTCTCCCTGGTCACACCGAAGACACTGGTCAAGAACATCAAGGACATATTCTGCGACTGCCTCCTGCACGTCAAGATATGGAAAAGGAACAAGCTCCTGGGGTACATGCACTCGAGCATTGCATTCGGGTGGTTCATGCTCATCATCGTAGGCCATATTGAGGTCCTGCTTTATACGCCCCACAGGGCGAAGCTGTTCTATTATCCCATATTCTTCAGATATTTCGTCGCCGAGACCGAAAGCACGATGAAAGGCGCTGTCCTTTTCTTCCTGATGGACTTCTTCCTCCTGGTCGTGCTCAGCGGCATTGTCCTGGCCATCGTGAAGCGTATCCGCTCGAGGATGTTCGGCATGAGGAGGACTACAAACCCGAGCTTCCTCGACCTCGTGGGGCTGTATTCCCTCTGGTCCATATTCCCGCTGAGACTGCTGGCCGAGGGGTTCACTGCAGACATCAGCGGAGGCTCGTTCCTGACTAAGTCGCTCAATTATGTATTCACGTCATTCCTCAGCGACCATGCCAACATGCTCCCGTCATGGTGGGCATACTCATGCGCCCTGGGCATCTTCTTCTGCGTGCTGCCCTTCACGAGGTACATGCACATACCTTCGGAAATACTCCTGATCCCGCTCCGGAACGCAGGCATCAGGATACGCCACGCACGCAAGGGGCTCGCAAAGGCCGAGGTATATTCATGCCCGAGCTGCGGACTGTGCATCGATGCCTGCCCTATGGGAGTACAGAAAGCCAACATAAAGGATACGACGGTTTACCTTAACCGCCAGATCAGGCGCAACAACGAGACCCGCATAGAGGAAATCAGCGACAAATGCCTCCTGTGCGGCAAGTGTACGGCCATATGCCCTGTAGGAGTGGAAGGCGACAAGCTCAGGATTGCCCAGAGGTCCATCAGGAAATACGGAATCAACCCTGACTACTCGTCAATCAGCACGGGGCCGCTGACCTGTGACAGCCGGGGGAAGGTCCTTTATTATTCAGGCTGCATGACAGCCCTCACACCGTCAATCAGGAAGGCGATGGAGTCCGTCCTCAGGAAGGCCGGAGTCGAATACGAACTGATGGACAAGGATGGCGGGATATGCTGCGGAAGGCCGATGTGGATGGCCGGGAGGTTCGACCAGGCGAAGCAGATGGTAGAGAAGAACACTGAAATAATAAAGGGATCAGGGGCCGGCACCCTGCTGCTCACCTGCCCTATCTGCTACAAAATCTTCAAGGAAAGGTACAGGCTTGACGGGATACGCGTAGTACACCATACGGAATTCATCGACTCTCTCATATCAGAAGGCCGGCTGAAGGTCAGGAGGGACACGAACAAATATGTCTACCATGACCCGTGCGAGCTCGGGCGCGGAAGCGGCATATACGAGCAGCCGCGCAATGTGCTCCTGCGTGCCGGTACGCTTGTGGAAGCGGCAAAGAACAGGAAAGAAAGCATCTGCTGCGGAGGAAGCGTAGGAAGCCTCACTTTAGGTTTTGACAAGCGCAAGGCCCTGACAGAAAACTCATTGAACAATCTCACTGTAGCGTCACCGGACATTATAGTGACAGCCTGCCCGCTGTGCCTGAACACGTTAAGCCGCTATGCAGACAGGAAAGTCGAGGATATTGCAGAGACAATCGACAGGAATACAAGTAACTAAAACCAGAAATCATGATATTTACTCCAACCAAGTACAAACTTATGAACTGCGCCACCGGAAGGATTTTCGAAGATGAAGGGTGGACACTGGCAGACCCGGAATGCGATACCCCTGCAATGGTAAGGGCTGTATATGAGAACAAGAGATTCCAGGTAAGAAACGAACTGGACGGATTCTACAAATTCGCGGAATGGCTGCCTATAAAGAGGACACTGAAACACTCACATGCCCCTGTAACGTACAGAAGCACTGCTCTGGCATCATATCTCGGCCTCGAGAACCTCTACATAACATTCTCGGGCTATTTCCCGAAAATCGGGGCATGCATGGAGACCTGTTCCTTCAAGGAGACCGAGGCATATTCAGTATGTGCAAGGCTGCCTGAGGACAACCGCAGGGTACTCGTAGTGGCATCCGCCGGAAACACTGCAAGGGCTTTCGCGAAAGTATGCTCGGACAACAATATACCGCTGCTTCTCTCTATCCCCGAGGACAATATCAGCGCCCTATGGTTCCACCGCCCGTTGAATGACTGCGTAAAGATCATCGCCGCCCCTTCAGGATGCGACTACTTTGATGCGATAGTGCTTGCCGACAAGGCATGCCAGTCTCCGAAGTTCATGGCCGAGGGTGGTGCGAAGAACATAGCCCGCAGGGACGGTATGGGTACTACGCTGCTTTCTGCAGTAGAAGTCATCGGACGGATTCCTGATGCCTATTTCCAGGCCATAGGCAGCGGTACAGGTACTATTGCTGTATGGGAAAACAACCTCAGGCTCATCGAAGACGGCAGGTTCGGCAGTCACAAGATGCGCCTTTACCCGTCGCAGAATGCACCGTTCACCATCATGTATGACTCATGGAAGGCTCGCTCGCGCCAGCTCGTCCCGCTTTCAGCAGAAGAGGCCAGGCACCAGGCCGCAGAAATCAAGGCCAAGGTACTCTCGAACAGGAAACCTCCTTATTCTCTCGCGGGTGGACTTTTCGACGCCATTTCGGATGCCGGAGGGGACATCTATAAAGTCTCAAACGATGAAATAGACTTCTGGAAAGGGAAATTCCTCGAACTGGAGGGAATAGATATCTACTCCGCCGCTTCCGTAGCCGTAGCAAGCCTTGAAAAGGCAGTAAAGGACGGCTCGGTGAAAAAGGATGAAGTCATCATGCTGAACATCACAGGCGGCGGTGAATCCCTCACCAAAGAGCATCACGATGTAGTGTATGCGAAGCCGGACTTGATCATCGACACCTATCTCCCGGCTGAGGAAGTCATAGAAAAGGTAGAGAGACTGTTTGGAATATAGACCACATAAAACTATAACAATATGCTGTTCAATCTCTTGCAATCCACCGTTCCCGCCGACACGGCAGAACTCAACAAAATCGAGCAGACCGCGCGCGAAACCATAGAATATATCGCGACAACACCGCTTGACGAAATGCTCCCGGAACTGCTGAAGCAGGCTATAAACTTCGGTATCAAGGTCCTTATCGCACTGCTCATATATTTTGTCGGGGCTTGGCTTGTGAAGAAGGTCCGCAGGATGCTACACAGGATATTCGAAAGGCGCGGGACAGAAAAGGCCATAGCCTCATTCGTGGAAAGCCTCACGAGCATATCGCTCATGGTCATACTGGTGATAATCGCAGTAGGTACACTGGGTATCAACACTACTTCGCTTGCCGCCCTGCTGGCTGCCGGAGGTATGGCAATCGGTATGGCACTGAGCGGAACGGTACAGAACTTTGCCGGCGGCATCATGCTCCTGGTGTTCAAACCGTTCAAGGCCGGTGACTTCATAGAGACACAGGACGGGTTCTCCGGGACAGTAACCGATGTCAATATCGTGAGCACAAAGCTCACCACCACTGACAACAGGATAATCATCATCCCGAACGGAAGCCTCTCCAACGGTACCATCAACAACTACTCCATGAACACCATGCGCCGTGTGGAATGGCTCGTAGGTGTCGAATACGGCAGCAGCGCCGAAGAAGTGAAAAAAGTCCTCAAATCCATAGTGGATGCTGAAAAAAGAGTGCTGTACGCTTCATCCGGAGCCCCCGCTGATCCTCTCATTGCAGTGAACGCCCTTAAGGACAGCGCAGTGGAATATGTGGTGAGAGTATGGGTAAAGAAAGAGGACTACTGGGACGTCTTCTACAAGCTCAATGAAGAAATCTACACCATCCTGCCGCAGAAAGGAATCGGCTTCCCGTTCCCGCAGATGGATGTGCATTTCCCGGACGGAAAGCCGCAAGCCTGACAACCCCTGTTCTATATGGTTTAAACTTCAAAGTATAATAATTTAAAAAATAAGACAAAAAATTTTTTTTTGTCTTATTTTTTTTAATTTTGATACAAACTTTTAACCTATTTAAATATGAATAACTCGTTTAAGAAAAACTCTGTTTTGTTCCTTTTTTTTGTTGTTTATTTAAGTTCATGTAATGAACAATTAAATCAAAGTTATATTAATCCAATATCTTCTCCAACGACAAAAGCATATGAAGCAGAATATAACTGGATTTGTGAAAATTGTGGATTTTGGAATGGAGGATGGAGAGATAAATGTGCGAACTGCGGGAAAACTTGTGATGAAATATTAAGTATTCTTACTGTTCGATTTGCACAAGAAATCGAAAATGAACTTACATTCAGCCCGTACACTGAAGAACAGGCCAAAGAAGCCATAGAAAGGGATTCCAACTTACTCGAATTACCAACAATGTTATTTGCAGAACACTCTCCTGAACCATGGTTTGACTCTATGGATGCGCTTCGATATTATGAAGAAGAAACCAATAGTATTTTATATACAAATCAGCGTTATGCTGAAGGTGTTGATATTGGTTGGTTTAAGGTCAGTAGAATTTTATATCCCGAATATCATGATAAAAACTCTGTTCAAAGATTATATGACAGATTTAGGCTTTCAGAAGGGCGAAATTGGAAAACAGATTTTCAATTAGGAATAAAAGCAGGTGTTAATGCTGCCGTAGAAGCATTTCTGGATTATTGACATGAAAGCAACGGGTAACATATCGGTATTAATTGTCGTTGGATTGATGACAATGATAATGGTCTCCTCATGCGGAGCTTCGCGGAATCTGGCTGGAGCTGCTGGCGGAAATGAGACAGTATCTCATACGGAAGCAGCAGAAGCTCTTGCCTCGAAACGCTTCAGGATAGATGTGTCAACGTATTACAATACAGACAAGAGCCGGATGAAGGAATCTGTCGAAGAAAGCTATCTGCAAATGACAGACGGCAATGCAAAGGTATCAATGGCAGAAGACCTTTACAAGGGAGACCGGCTTTCTGCTGATATCTATAATTTCGAAGGTAATGCGGATATAAAAAAAATAAAAGAGACCAGAAAAGGCAACATCCTGTATGAAATGAATATAAGATACCAGAAAGTATCCATGTTGTTCGGTACATACAGACTCAAGATAACGTTGTTTAACAATACATCGGAATGTTATGTCGAGGTCTTTCGTCTGTTCGGAAATGGCAGCAATAATGTATTCTCATTCCGAGGGATTGTCCAGCCACTATAAAGGCTCCGGGAGTTATATGACACGTCGGGAAGGATGAAAAAAATCCGGTTCATCAATGAACCGGATTTTTTGTAGCGTATCTGTTTTACTTCCAGCCAGGCAGTGTGTTCTTCTCCCGGAGCATCTCCTTGGACACCACAGGATTTGCATAGATACGGAGGAAAATGTCCTTTAGAGCCGGCCTGTCCAGCTCCTTTTCGACAGACTCCAGCTGGTGCTCCATATAGTCCGTAAACCAGTCTATGTCGCTGACAGTGTATTTGTCGGAATATTTGGTCGTCTTGTTGACGATGTCGTATGCGAGATAGTTTGTCTTCCACAGCCTGTACCCCTCTATGACCCTGAGGTCCACCGCATGACGGATAAGCTGGTAACGGTCATTCTTGTCGCACAGGGAGGCAACCGCTATCTCTTCAGAAGTGAGAGGTTTCCCGATATTGAGATGGATATTCCCCTTCTGCTGCTTGATACCGGTAAGTATGCTGTTCAGATCCTCACCCGGAGCCTTTACATATTTCTGTGTCCTGGAGATCAGCAGCTCGCGCGCCTTGAGGATATCACATGGCTCGATCTCGTATGAGATACTCATAGGTATGATATTGAGGTCCTCGAAATTTTTCCTGAAATCGGCTGTCCCGCTCATGTCCAGCATCTTCAGCAGGCCCTGCTCCGTAATGTCTGCCCCGTCTTTCGTCCTTCCCTGGCGCTGTGCGAGCCAGATGGAGCTTTTCTGTTCCGTGATGTTCAGCCTGATATACTTGGAGAGCATCTGTGAGGAAAGGTAGAGCTCCCGCGCGGAAATCCCACGTACGACCTTGATCATTCGGTTCGACCGGATGAGATATTCGATGAACTTATTGGTAATCAGATTGTCCCCAACCGCTATTTCAGTCATAGGAATGCCATTCCGGTACAGGACAAGCTGGGTGATGGCCGGGTCAAGTATTATGTCCCTGTGATTTGAAAGGGCCAGGAATTTGCCTTTGGTCTTGTCGATATTGGAAACACCGTCATAAGAAAAGATATGTGCCGTATGGTCAAGCACCCATTCCACTACCTTTGACATGACCATAATCTGGAAATCATCGATTCCCCTGACGCTCTTGAGACGCTTCTTCAGGAAATCGGGAGACTCGTCCGGGAAAAAATATTGGGAAACCTCGGTTATTACAGGGTTGTCGGCAACTTTTCCCAGAGCTTCGACAGCCTCCTCATCGGTATAAGGGCTAATACTCTCAAATTCAGATAAATCAACCATAATCAGCTATTTTGTTATCACAAATATAGGGAATCTAAAATTTAATGTGATAAATATTTACGAATATCTTAACGCTTTTTTCGAAATAAAACAGAACTGTCCCCGTAACTTAAAAACCGAAAGTCATGTGAAAGTGCATAATCATATATGCTCCTCCAGTCCCCGTCTACAAAAGCGGAAATGAGCAGGAGCAGTGTACTTTTCGGCTGGTGGAAATTGGTCACAAGGATATCCACCACCCTGAACCGGTATCCCGGTACTATTATAATCCTCGTACCAGCAACAAGTTCATCAAGTGACTCTGAATCAAGATATTCCAATATGGCATCGATGGCCTCTTCCAGAGAATACCCGTATTCCTTCTCATACGGCATCCACTGGCCTATATCCTCCGGACGCCCGTTCTCAATGCATTTCACACCTATATAATACAGCGACTCGAGGGTCCGCACGGAAGTAGTCCCTACAGCCACTACGGGACGCCCGCCCCGCCTGAGGTCCTCCAGAAACGCACGCTTTACCACAAACGGCTCCCTGTGCATCGTATGCCCGGATATTTTGTGGCTCTTGACAGGCAGGAATGTACCGGCCCCGACATGCAGGCATACGGTCTCCATATCCACGCCATTGCCCTTAATGCGTTCCAGGACATCACGCGTGAAATGCAGGCCAGCCGTAGGAGCCGCCACAGAGCCTCTGAATCTGGCATACAGCGTCTGGTACCGCTCCCGGTCGATGGTTTCCGTCTCCCTGTTCAAATACGGTGGGATAGGAATGGAGCCGCATATCTCCAGGACCCTGGAGAAAGGCAGGCCGCCCTGCCAGCTGAACTCCACGACAGAAGTCTCCCCGTTGCGTTCTACGAGCGATGCGCACAGTGACAGCGCAGCCACCTCCGGATCATTTTCCGGGTTGAACAGGGACAGGGTATCTGATTTCCATTTCTTGACATTGCCGACTATGCACTTCCATCTGCAGGAAGCTGTCTGTGAGAAAATCAGGTTGTACTCGGCCGGCAGGACCGGTTCGAGGCAGAAAACCTCTATATGCGCACCTGTACTGCGCTGGAAATGCAGCCTGGCGGGTACAACTTTCGTGTCATTGAAGACCATCACGGCATCATGCGGTATGAGGTCCGGAATGTCCCTGAAGACATGCTCGCTGATTTTCCCGTCCCTGTATTCCAGCAGTCTGGATGCGTCCCTCTGTGCCAGGGGATATTTGGCTATCCTGCCGTCAGAAAGGGGGTAATCATAGTCATCTATTCGAATCTCTGGTATCATTGTCTGTAATTCCGGTTAAAAGATGCGCGAAAATACACAATTACGGTGAGAAGTCGTTTTAAAAACAGAAAAATATCCATCAGATTCAGTATTTCGCATCATGTTTACAACAATACATTAGATTACTAAATGTAAACATAATCAATGTAAATTAAATCCCTTATTTGCATATCCAAACGTAAATAATATGAATAATTTACAAAAATTACGATTTATTAATATTTACATCTTTTAAAATATAGTATAATATACTAATAACCAGAGTTTTATATAAATCTATATAAATTAAAAATCAATATATTTTCTGTAAATTGGAGTAATTCCATGCCTTTGTTTTTGTAAATTGCATAAATCAATAACTTAATCATATAATAACCAGCTAAATATATTAAATAATATAAAGTATATTTACAACTGTTTATACTTCATTTGGAATCCGTTTACAAAATTTAACGCACCACCTGTTTACATAAGTTAATAAAATTATACCTACATTTGTAAACAATCAGATTACATTTATGAACCGGAGATTACAGCAGTTTTTGGACGCCGAAAACATCAGCCAGGCACAGTTTGCAGCGATGATACACGTCTCCCCCGCCAGCATAGCACATATCCTGGCCGGGAGGAACCGTCCGGGATTCGACTTCATACAGAATACGATGAAGGCCTTTCCCAATCTGAATATAGAGTGGCTGATAACCGGCCAGGGCAAAATCTACAAGACAGCGAACAATACAGTCGCCGCGCCCACGCCTCTACCCGAGAATCCGTCCGGTGCGAATGTCCAGGATTCGCTGTTCGGAAATGATTTTCAGGAAGACCTCACACCAGCCCCTGTCATAGAAGACCCGTCAGGAATCAAAAAAAACTGGCCTGTACGGCAGGCTGACGGAAATATTAGACCCACAATAGGGAAAGACTCCCCTGTCGAGGCCATCCAAACTACTGTAAACCAAAGAAAAGCGGTTAAAATTGTCATATTCTACGATGACGGTACTTTCCAGGAATTGCGCTAAGAAACTGTTTTATATTTTATATAGATAATTTTTTTGTGTATTTTCGCTGCCGCTAATAAGAAAGTGAAGATGTACAAGCATTTGATCCGACCGGTACTGTTCCGGTTTAATCCTGAAACCATCCACAATGTCACCATGGGCCTGCTCGGGATACTTAAACACATCCCGCTCGCAAAGCAGATTACAAGGCTCATGTTCTGCAAGGACACACCGGAACTTTCCAGAGAGCTTTTCGGGCGGACGTTCCCGAACCCGGTGGGACTGGCAGGAGGCCTTGACAAGAACGGCGAGCACTATAACGACCTCGCCAACTTCGGCTTCGGCTTTGTGGAGATCGGCTCCCTTACACCGGAACCGCAGGCAGGGAACCCGAAGCCGAGGCTTTTCAGGCTTGTCAAGGACCGCGCCATCATCAACAGGATGGGCATAAACAACAAAGGCGTAAAGAACGCCATCGAACACCTCAAGAAAGAGAGGCCGGGCGTGATAGTGGCGGCCAACATCTCCAAGAATGCATCAAGCATGAATGAGGATGCCTCAAAAGACTATGAGAACGCATTCGCCATGCTCTACGACTTCGTAGACATGTTCATTATCAACATATCCTGCCCGAATGTCGCTGGCCTGACGAAACTCCAGGACGTGAGCTTCCTGTCAGACATTATGGACAAGCTTCTTGGCCTCAGGATGTATTTCGACGAATACAGGCCCATCCTGGTGAAAGTCTCACCGGATATACCGCCACAGCAGCTGGACGAGATCATAGAGTATGTACTGATGTCCGGCGTTGACGGAATAGTGGCAGGAAACACGACAAGAGGCCGGGACGGACTTACCATAAGCAAGGAGAAAATCGAGGCGATAGGCAACGGAGGGCTCTCCGGGGCGCCTCTCTACGAAAAGAATCTCAAGCTGGTGAAATACTTGCATGAAAAGACAGAAGGCAACCTCCCTATAATCGGTGTCGGGGGCATCATGAGCCCTCAGCAGGCCAAGGAGATGCTCGATGCAGGCGCTTCCCTGATAGAAATATACACAGGGTTCATCTATGAGGGCCCGGGATTCGTGAAACGCATCCTGAAATACCTCCAGAAAACTGTAAAAAATTAACGTTCAACTAAAATGGTAACTTCTTCAATATGCACTATCGGTGACGAGATACTGATAGGGCAGATAGTCGACACGAATTCCTCCCATTTTGCCAGGGCGCTCAACGGAATCGGAATCAGGGTTACCCGCATGGTATCGTTCGGGGATGACAGGCAGGTCATAATCTCGAGCCTGGAACGGGAACTCAGGGAAAACAGTATAGTCATAGTCACCGGTGGGCTCGGCCCCACAAAAGACGATATCACCAAACCGGCGCTTGCGGAACTCTCCGGAAGCAGGGGAAGCAGGCTTGATTCAGGGCAGCTGGAGATAATCCACCGCATACTCAGTTCAAGGGGACTTGACATGCTCGATGTCAACAAGGCGCAGGCGATGGTCCCGGATACGTGCGAAGTGATCCCGAACAGGCTGGGGACTGCCCCGATTATGGTGTTCCGGTTCGGAGCCGAACGCTTCGGGCACGAATGCACGCTCTATTCACTGCCTGGCGTGCCGTTCGAGGCAACAGGGGCGATACCTGACATCATTGAGGACATAAAGGGGCATTATCCTACCGATGACATCTGCCACAAGACCATCATGACATACGGACTTCCCGAGTCCCTTCTTGCCAAGAAGATCGAGGCGTGGGAAAGCTCCCTCCCGGAAAACATCCATCTCGCCTATCTCCCGAACCCGCTCACAGGGGTAAGGCTCAGGCTCTCCATATATGGAGGGGAGAAGTCACGGGAAACCTCGCAGATTGAAGAACAGCTCGTGAAGCTCCGGGAAATCCTGGGAGACCATATATATGCCGAGGAGGACACGAATCTGCAGGAAACCGTGGGACGCCTGCTGAAAGAATCAGGAAAGACCATGAGCTGTGCCGAATCATGCACCGGCGGGATGATCTCACACTTGATTACATCCGTTCCCGGAAGCTCGGAATATTATCTCGGCTCAGTCACTTCGTATGCAAACAGTGTAAAGGAAAATGTGCTCGGGGTACCCTCCGGCATCATAGAGAAGTACGGCGCTGTCAGCAGTGAATGTGTCGCGAAAATGGCAGAAGGAGTAAGGCGGATAACCGGAAGCGACTACTCAGTGGCAACGTCCGGAATCGCCGGTCCTGGAGGCGGCACTCCGGAAAAACCCGTCGGTCTCGTATGGATCGGGGTCAGTACTCCGGACAGGACAGAGACATTCAGTTTTGTTTACAAGAACGACAGGAAACGCAATATCGAGCGTTTTGCAGCTTCAGCTCTGGATATATTGAGGAAAGAAATAGAAAAAGATTTAAATATCTGAATTATAATTAATGAAACACATTTGTTTAATGCTATAACAAATATGTTTCATTAATTTTTGTCATTGATTTACAATTATTTCGTCCATAACTCTCAAAAAATTCCCTCCGGCCACTTTTTCTATGTCCGAATCGGAATATCCCCTTCTTTTCATCTCGGCAAAGACCTTTCCCATGCATGATACATCCTCCATTCCTTCAGGGGTAACTTCGATTCCGTCAAAGTCTGACCCTATCCCGACATGGTCGATACCGGCAATAGAAACGGCATGGTCTATATGGTCCACAATCCTCCTGTAGGAGGGACGCGGAAGAGACTGCAGTTCATCCTGGATATGGTACCAGGCGGCACGTTTCCCAGGATCAGAAGGGTCCTTTATGAATGCCTCTTCGGCCGGCGCCCCTTTCTCCATGAGTCCTGACTGCCCCAGGATTTCAGCGAACCCGCTGTCGAGGAACACCGGAAAGAAATTTATCTGGATCACACCGCCTTTAGCGGCAAGGGCTCTGATCATATCGTCTGTCATGTTCCTCGGATGGCCGGCAAGGGCCCTGCAGCAGGAATGTGTCGCCACGACAGGCCGGCTGCTGCAGTCCAGCACATCATAAAAGGACTCGTCAGAGATATGCGACACGTCTATGATCATACCGAGGCGGTTCATTTCCGCCACCACTTCCCTGCCGAACGGGCTTAATCCGTGCCATGTCTTAACCTTTGATGCACAGGAGTCGCATATCGCATTGTCTGCGGAATGTGTAAGGGTCAAATATCTGACTCCCATCCGGTAGAACATCCTCAGCAGCGGCAGTGAATTTCCTATAGGCGTCCCGTTTTCCATCCCGACAAACACGGAAATGAGGCCCTTGCCCTTGTTTTCCAGAGCCTGCGACGGTGTCAGGGCGAGTGCCGCGGTATCTCTGTTTGCATCAAGGACGTCATATACAGCCCCCAGCAGCTCGAGAGCCTTCCTGCAGGCGGCGTCCGGCCCAAGGGTTGATGGTGTATACAGGGCGAAAAAAGATGCGTCCACCCCGCCCCTGCGGAGCTTCGGGAAATCCACATGCCCCCTCGGGTTGTCAACGGACAGATCCCTGAGCCTCAGTATCTGGGACGGGGTGTCGCAATGAGAGTCGAGCACAAACATGGCTATTTCCTGTCAAGCCGCTGCCTGACGCACTCGTAGAGCATTACGGAAGCGGCAACCGATACATTGAGTGAAGAAATCTGTCCCGACATCGGAATGCATACCCTGTCATCGGCAAGATCAAGCATGGAGGACGATATCCCCTTGTCTTCAGACCCCATGATGATTGCGCAAGGACCGGTCATATCGGTATCATACATCATCCTGTCCACCTTCTCTGTAGCCGCGATGAGCCTGAAGCCGCTCTGTTTGAGATAATATGCCGCTACCCTCAGATTCGGGACCTTGCACGTGTCGAGCCTCATGAGGGCCCCTGCGGATGCCTTGACGGCATCGGCGTTTATTGCCGCCCCTCCCTTTGCCGGGACAATGATACCGTTGCCTCCGGCGCATTCGAGGGTACGCGCTATCGCCCCCAGATTCCTCACATCGCTCACTCCGTCAAGAATAATGAATACAGGGGCTTCGCTGGTGGCAAGCGCATTGTTTACCAGATCCTCTATGGATACGTAGTCAATCTGCGAGATGTAGGCTATCACCCCCTGATGCGCGCCGCGGACAGTCCTGTTGAGCCGTTCGACAGGCACGAACTGGAAATTTATGTCCTTCTCCGTCAGGAGGCTGAGGAGCTCTCTGAACTGCTCGCCCTCCAGGCCTTTTTTCAAAAGGACCTTGTCGAACTTCTTTCCGGACCTGACTGCCTCGAGTACAGGATGCATCCCGAAAAGGTACTGGTCTTTTTTTTCTTCCATATCTATTTTAACGTCAGTTCGACGAATTAATGTTTAATTACATCATCTTAAAAATCAGCATTTTATCTTTCTTGACCGGAATTCGTCTCACTGCCGAGCTCAACCCATTCGTCCGTCTTGGCGTCCAGGTCCCTTTTCAGCTCGAGATATTCGCGGGTCAGCTCCATGATGTCATCCTGCGGGGACGGGTTCTGCAGTTTTGCCTCTATGTCCTTCATCTTCCCTTCTATTTCATCTATGGACTTCTCGAGGAAGGCAATCCTGTTCTTTCGGCGCTTCTCCTCCTTGGAGACATATTTCCTCGCCTGATAGTCCTGCTGTGATGCGGACTTCTTCTGCGGAGCCTCCTCAAGCTTCGGTTCCGCCGGTCTGTAGTGCCTTTCAAGCTCATTGAGGCTCTCTATACGCCTTTTCTCAAGGAATTCCACCACTGTCCCGAGGTGTTCTTTCACCTTCCCGTCACGGAACTCGTACAGCTTGTCGACAAGCCCGTCCAGGAAATCCCTGTCATGGGAAACTATGATCAGGGTCCCGTCATACGATTTCAGGGCCTGTTTAAGTATATCCTTGGACCTTATATCCATATGGTTGGTCGGCTCGTCGAGGGCAAGGAGGTTGTAGGGCTTGAGCATCAGCTTCGCCATAGCCAGACGTGCCCGTTCTCCCCCGCTCAGCACGGCCACCTTCTTGTCGATGTCCTCCCCCTTGAACAGGAAAGCGGCCAGGATGTCCCTCAATTTCGTCCTGACATCCCCGACAGCTATCCTGTCAAGAGTCTCGAACACGGTATCCTGCTTGTTCAGTATATCCTCCTGGTTCTGGGCATAGTATCCCACATTCACATTGTGCCCTGTCCTGGCTTCTCCGGACATGGGTTCAAGCTCCCTCATGATTACCCTCATCAAGGTGGTCTTGCCTTCCCCGTTACGCCCTACAAGGGCAACCTTCTCCCCCCTTCGGACTTCGATATCAGCGCCGGAGAACACCACTTTGCTCCCGTACCCCACAGTCAGGTCAGTAGCCTTGAAGGCTATGTCGCCGGAACGCGGGGCCGGAGGGAATTTCACGGTCAGTGCGGAAGCGTCCTCCTCGTCCACCTCCACCCTTTCCAGCTTTTCAAGCTGCTTTATCCTCGACTGCACCTGGTTTGACTTGGTCGGCTTGTAGCGGAACCTTTCGATAAACTCCTCCGTCTTCTCGATCATCCTCTGCTGGTTCTCATACGCCGCCATCTGCTGCGATATCCGCTCCTTCCTGAGTTCCAGGTACTTGCTGTACGGGACCTTGTAGTCATGGATATGCCCGAGCATTATCTCCACCGTGCGGTTCGTGATATTGTCCAGGAATTTCCTGTCATGGGAAATGAGCACGAGTGAGCCCTTGTAATCCTTCAGGTAGCCTTCAAGCCACTCTATCGATTCTATGTCCAGATGGTTTGTCGGCTCGTCAAGGAGCAGGACATCCGGCTTGGACAGAAGTATCTTCGCCAGCTCGATACGCATGTTCCACCCCTGGCTGAAAGTCTCGGTAGGCCGGTCCATCTCCTCGTACCGGAACCCCAGGCCCACCAGGGTGCGTTCTGCCTGAACACGGGGCGATTCGCTGTGCATATAGTTAAGGGAGTCGTTGATCTCATTGAGCCTGACGATCAGATCGCCGTACTCCTTCGACTCATAGTCATCACGCGTCGCAAGCTCCTGCGTAATCCTCTCCAACTCATCCTCTTTGGCATACATGTCGGCAAAAGCGGTCATAGTTTCGTCTATGACGCTCCTGCCCTTGTGGTGCTCCATTATCTGGGGGAGATACCCGATCCTGATTCCGGAGGGTACAGCAACCTTGCCCGCAGTCGGATTCTGAAGTCCGCATATCAGCTTCAGAATTGTCGACTTGCCGGCACCGTTTTTCCCTACCAGGCCGATCTTGTCGTTTTCACTGATATGGAAATTTATATCATCCAGAAGTGTGAAGCCCCCGTAAGCTACTGTCAGACCATTAATGGAGATCATTGGTCTTCAGGCTTTTGTTCAGAGCCTGATGTGATTTTCTTCTTGCTCTCATCATCAGACTTCACACCCTCCTTGAAACTCTTGATCCCCTTGCCGAGGCCGCCCATCAGCTCAGGAATCTTCTTTGCGCCGAAAAGCAGCAGGATTATGAATACGATAATGGCGATTTCCCAGAAACCCAAGCCAAAAACCAATGGTATGTACATACTGTTCAATATTATAAAGGTTTGTTATTGTTCCGTGTCTTTACTGAGCCGTATCCCCGTCAGTACAGGCGTCAATTGAGGCTGCTATGAGCTTTGCAAGGGCCTCCGGACAGCGGACCGGATGCCTTGTGCCCGAATCTATGAAGCCCAGGACCACTTCACCCGTCACGAGAAGGTCGCCATGCTGGTTGTATATCTCGCTGTGGACTACGAGCTTGGCCATCGGTACCCTGTCTATCGTGGAGACTATCCTGATCCTGTCCCCCATATATGCAGGGTGCCTGTAACGGCACTCTACAGAGATTACCGGCAGCATGACCCCGGCCTTCTCTATCTCCTCAATCGGAAGTCCGGCCTTCTGCATCATGTCCGAACGGCCGCATTCGAAAAACCTGATGTAGTTCGAATGGTGGACGATTCCCATCTGGTCCGTCTCGTAATACCTTATGTCAAGTTCGAGTTCTGAACGCATAGCTTTAAATTAAACGTCAGTCCGATGCCCATGTCAGGCCTTGAGTGCGGCTATTGCAGCCTTCAGGCTTTCGATCTTTGAGAGTGAATCCGATTCCTTTTTACGCTCCACTGCCACTACCTGCTCCGGAGCATTGGCCACAAACCTTTCATTTGAAAGCTTTTTGCGGACTGATGCGAGGAATTTCTCCTGGTAGTCGAGGGCTGCCTCAAGCTTTGCAAGCTCCTCAGCCGTGTCTACAAGCCCCTCGAGCGGCACAAACATCTCCACTGTCCTTACCATGAACGACACGCCGGAGACGCTGCCGAACGATTCGGCCTTTGTGACGGATGAAATGTTGGCAAGCTTCTGCACTGCAGGTATTGTATCCATTGGGAAGCTGTCTTTTACCATGAGGGTCAGCGCCTCCTTAGGAGAAAGCCCTTTCTGCTGGCGCAGGCTCCTTATGGCCACCACGGCCTCGCAGGCCATATCGAAGTCGTTCACTGCAGCAGTATCGTACTCCCCTGCCGCAGGGCTCCTCTGGAGCATGATAGTCTCCCCTTCCTTTCTCGGAGAGATGTTCTGCCACAGCTCCTCGGTGATGAACGGCATAAACGGATGTATCATCTTCAGGAGGGCATCGAAGAAGCCTTCCGTTGCCTCGTATGTAGCCCTGTCTATCCCTGAGCCGTATGCCGGCTTGACAAGCTCGAGATACCATGCGCAGAAGTCATCCCAGAACAGCTTGTATATCGCCATGATGGCATCCGAAATCCTGAATTTGGAATAGTGGTCCTCTACGGCGGCAACTGTCATGTCAAGCTTGTTCCTGAACCATCTCACAGCTATGGCTGCGGCTTCAGGCTGTTTCGAGGCGCTGTCAATGCTCCAGCCCTTCATCAGGCGGAAAGCGTTCCATACCTTGTTGCAGAAGTTCCTGCCCTGCTCCACCTGCGACTCGTCAAACAGGATATCGTTTCCTGCAGAGGTGCACAGCATCATACCGAGGCGTACTCCGTCAGCTCCGTATTTCGCTATCAGGTCGAGCGGGTCAGGAGAGTTTCCGAGAGTCTTCGACATTTTCCTTCCGAGCTTGTCACGGACAATACCTGTCAGATAGACGTTCCTGAATGGCACGTCATGCATGAACTCGTTTCCGGCCATTATCATCCTCGCGACCCAGAAGAACAGTATATCAGGCCCAGTAACCAGGTCGTTTGTAGGATAATAGTAGGCAAGATCCCTGTTTGGCTGCGCCTCCGGATGCCCTGCCTTGTGCGTATCGAACACTGATATCGGCCACAGCCATGAGGAGAACCATGTATCCAGCACGTCCTCGTCCTGCCTCAGGTCGGTGGCTGTCACGGACGGATCAAGTTCCTTTGCGGCCTTCAATGCGGCCCCGGCATCGGCCTCCACCACGAAACGGCCGTCAGGAAGATAATATGCCGGAATGCGCTGTCCCCACCAGAGCTGGCGGGAGATGCACCAGTCGCGCACATTCTCCATCCAGTGACGGTATGTGTTCCTGTACTTGTCCGGTATCAGCTTCACTTTTCCGCTTTCCACAGACTCGAGGGCGTCTTTTGCGAGCGCGTCCATCTTCAGAAACCACTGCATTGAAAGTCTCGGCTCTATGACCGCGTTGGTCCTTTCTGAATATCCCACCGGTGAGGTATAGTCCTCCACCTTCTCGAGGTTCCCGGCTTCGCGGAGCATCCCCTCTATCTTCTTCCTGGCCTCGAAGCGGTCTTCCCCCACCAGGATCTGCGCCTTCTCGTTCAGGCGGCCGTGGTCGTCGATTATGTCAAGGACAGGGAGGTTGTGCCTTATGCCTATCTCGTAGTCGTTCACGTCATGGGCAGGAGTGACCTTCAGGCACCCGGTACCGAACCCCATCTCGACGTAGCTGTCCTCGATAATAGGAATCTCCTTGTTTATCAAAGGAATAAGTATCTTCTTGCCTTTCAGCCAATGGTATCTTTCATCCTCCGGGTTGATACATACCGCGGCATCCGCCATGATGGTCTCCGGACGCGTGGTCGCAATGATGATATACTTGTCTGTAGGATTCCCTTTACCGTCAGATATGAAGTACCTGAGGTGGTAGAACTTGCTGACGGTGTCCCTGTGGATCACCTCCTCGTCACTCACTGCGGTCAGCCCGACAGGGTCCCAGTTTACCATCCTGACACCTCTATAGATATAGCCTTTCCTGTAGAAATAGACGAATGTGTTTATCACCGCATCGCTCAAGTCGGGGTCCATGGTGAATTTGGTCCTGTCCCAGTCGCATGATGCCCCGAGCTTCCTGAGCTGGCTCAGGATGATGCCGCCATGCTTCTCCTTCCACTCCCATGCGTGCTTGAGGAACTCCTCACGGGTGATGTCCTCCTTGCTGATGCCCTCGGCTTTCAGCTTGGCCACCACCTTGCTTTCAGTAGCTATGGAAGCATGGTCCGTTCCAGGGACCCAGCAGGCGTTCTTCCCGTCCATCCTGGCCTTGCGCACAAGCACGTCATTCAATGTATTGTTCAGCACATGCCCCATATGAAGTATCCCGGTCACGTTAGGTGGCGGTATGACTATCGTATATGGCTCTCTCTCATCCGGTTCCGAATGGAAAAACTTGTTCTTAAGCCAATAGGCGTACCATTTGTCCTCTACTTCTGCAGGACTGTACTTTGCAGGAAGTTCCATAAAGTATTCGTATCTTATTATTAAAAACTCTCCGGAACCCGAACGTTACTGATTCCGAAGGTGTTTGTTATCAACAATTTACACTCCCAGACCCACCTCAAGGTCCAGTGAGCCTGCAAATATAGTCATTTTTTCACATTATAATGCCCACAAGAGGGCCGCTGAGAAGAAATTATCGCATTTTCGCGTGCAGTCCACGGATATCATATCATCTTGCCGCAGATTTCCGGTAGTCCGCAGGAGACCGGCCCGTAAGCCTGCGGAAGAAAGAACTCATGTACGTCTGGTCCGAGAAATTCAGTTCCCCGGCTATCTGAGTGATTGAAAGGGAAGAGTTCACAAGCCGCACCTTGATTTCCGCCAAGAGCTGGTCATCAATGATATTTTTGGGACTCAGACCGTCCACATGCCTGACCGTTATCTTGTTGAGATACCGTGGGGAAATGCACAGGCGGTCGGCATAGAACTGGACGCTGTGCTCCTGCGAAGCAAACTCATGCACAAGTCCGAGGAACCTGTGGCAGAGGGCAACCGTCCTGTCTTTACTGCTTTCCCCCGCCCTGCCACCTATATCCAGAGTCCGCCGCATCCAGAGAAAGAGCCCACGCAGGAAATTGTCCTCTTCCTGCACCCGGAGGTCATCACTGCTGAAAGTACCGGAGAACAGCATCCTTGCCATGTCCATCCATAGGTTCATGCCACTGAAGGCCGCAATACGCTCAGGAGAGCCGTCATATACATAGCACGGATATTCATGCATGTAGTTGAAGAGTGCCGTATCAAGATTCGCCACGACATCTGTGAATCTCCTTTTCGGGAAAAGTATGCCCCTGAAACACAGGTCATCAGCACAGTCATCGAGCTGCAGGAGAGTCCCGGTCACAAAGACAATCCCCGTACCCGCCGTCATATTATATGTGCTTGCCCCCGTGGATACGGTACATCCCCCTGAAGTACAGACCAGGCATAGTCCGCACCGGAATATTGCGCTGCTCCCGTGAAGGGACTCCATACGTCCTTCCACATATTCCAAGGCATCGACATCTATCGAAGCATCGGCAGTCATGAACTTTGCGTACATGGCATAATTCCGTTTTTCGAATCTGTTAGTCAAATTTATGACAAATATGGTATTATCTGTTCTTAAAATCAAATTATTTATACGGATATTGACATTTCTCGAGAGATAAACAGCAGTACCTTTGCATCCGGATTTGAACTCAGAACAAAAATGGAAAAGAACAACAGGATATTCATCCTCATATTCCTGGGGATGCTCACAGCTTTCGGGCCTTTCGTGACAGGCAGCGTCGGAATGGCCGCAGTCTCCGTGCTGCTGTGCGCGGCGATGTGCCTCGGTTGCAGTTTCTGGCTGTATGAGATACTGCTGCTTTGTCTTCTGGCAATGCTCGGACCTACCTTCACATCGTCCAATACCCTGGCCATGGATGCAGGGAGGGAACATGCCGGGGCGGCCTCGGCCTTGCTCGGAGCTTCCGGGTTCGCTACAGGAGGACTTGTCTCGCCGCTTGCAGGTATAGGCGATATAATGATCTCATCCGGTATACTTTTCGTCGCAGGATCCGTACTTTCATCAGTATTCGCCATAGCCGCAGTACGCATGCACACAACTGCCGGAGACAGCCTGTCCCGGGTGAAAAATTGAAATTTAAACAGACTCCTGATTGGCTAATTCAGCAGTTTTCCTTAAGTTTGCAGGATTTTAAGATATACCCGCATATATACAGGATATGTACTACGTTTCCAAACGCATAGAAATAGCTTTTGCTCACAGGCTCAGTCTGGATTATGAAAGCAAATGCACCCATCTGCACGGACACAATGCGATAGTGACCGTATTCTGCTGCTCCGAGCAGCTTGACAGCAACGGTATGGTGATGGATTTCAAGCATATAAAAGACACTGTAACAAGCCGTCTGGACCATGCTTTCGCCAACGATGTCACGGACCTTAACCCAACGGCGGAAAACCTTGCCAGATGGATCTGCGACCAGGTCCCGAACTGCTACAAGGTGATGTTCCAGGAGTCCGAGGGTAATATTGCAGTGTATGTGAAAGACGGCTTTGAAAATGCAGCGCTATGAAGACTTACAAGATCAATGAAATATTCTATTCCCTCCAGGGAGAAGGATTCTATACCGGAACCCCGGCTATTTTCATCCGCTTTTCCGGATGCAACCTCCACTGCCCGTACTGCGATACTGACCATTCCGGAGGGCAGATGCTCACCGGACCGGAGATATTGGAAGAGGTGGAGAAGTATCCGTCCCAGCATGTCGTGCTGACCGGAGGGGAACCGTCCCTTTTCATCGACAGGGAGTTCATCATATCGCTCCACAGCCTCGGCAAATTCGTGGCGGTCGAGACTAACGGAACCAATCCGCTGCCAGGGAACATGGACTGGACCACCCTTTCCCCGAAATTCGACATACAGAGCAGCGCGGACCTGAGTATCCGTGAATGTGATGAAATCAAGGTGATATACCGCCGTCAGGATATGTCGATATACTCCGGGATAACAGCCCGCCACCACTTCCTCCAGCCATGCGACACCGGTGATCCCGAGGAAAACAGGAAGCTGCTCGAAGAGGCCGTAGAATTCTGCAAGGAGCACCCGCACTGGAGGCTGTCCCTGCAGACACACAAGCTGATAGGGATCCGTTAGGCCACTTTCCCCGGGACGGCTGTACTTTTCAGCGTTTTTCCGTCCCGAGCCATGTCCATTTGTGCCATATATGCTCAAGCGGCCCCTGCCTGTGCCTGCCCAGCCACCATTTGCAGAACTTCACCTGCAGGACAAAGGTCAAAATCCCTATAAGCAGGCTTAACGTGTAGCCGCAATACGGGGCGAGATACAGGCCGAACGGGAAATAGATGACAGCCCCTATCACAGACTGTGAAATATAGTTCGTCAGGCTCATCCTGCCGTAGAAGCGCAGGCTGCCGACCGCACTGCGGAATCTCCCGTTCTGGTAAAGAAGCACAAAAGATGACACCAGCACCATTGTAAAGGCCAGCTTCTGCCACATGTCGAACGCTGTCCCCGCCGTCTGGCAGATTACTGCGTCACTTCCCATGACAGCCTCCTTCAGGGTATACAAAGGAGCAAAAGCTACAGCCGACACTATGAGCACCCTTACCCACAGGCGCAGGTTCGCTTCCGTAGCCGCGAACAGCAGGAGCACATCACCCGCGGGGAAAAAACGCGGCATTGAGCGTGGCGAACCCCACAAGCAGGACCATACGCCACAGGAAACGGTATCCGAAATCCTTGCCGAGTCTCTTGCGGTTGCTGCTCTGGATAATGTGAAGCCGAACAGCATGGCAAAAATTGCATAGGCTTTTCCGGCAAAAAGGCTGAATACGGTATCGAATACGCCCTGGTCCAGGACATTGAGCCAGCCCTGGGACGAGTCCGGATACACAGGGAAAATGAAATGCTCCAGGTTATGGACCAGTATGATGGCCATTACTGCGAATCCGCGGAGTGCGTCCACGGATTCGATCCGGGAATTCTTCATAATTGGCTGTTCCATGGTACAAGCTAAAGTCTGTAACAGTTTTTCATCCTTTCAGGAATGTATATTTCTCTACGGAATAAAGCGGCAGGAAGGGAATCAGGACCGGTGTGCGGGATACGTATTCCCTGTAAACCGGATCCTCGCCGTAACGTCTGTTCTGGCGTATCTCGAGACGGCGTGCTCCGCCGAACATGATGTAGACAATGCATATATACCCTATTGAGGATACCAGCCACTGCCAGCCGTGCAGGGCTCCGGCCCCGGATATGAAACATCCTGTCCAGAAAAGGATTTCCGCAAAATAGTTAGGACACCGGACAATCCGGTAAAGCCCCGTATCGCAGAAGCGGTCCGGACGGATCTTCTTGGCGGCAGACTTCTGGTGGTCCGCGACAGCCTCAAGCACAAGGGCGGCCAGCATGACCGAGGCCCCGGCTACAGCACCCGGCAGGCTTTCTCCTGACGGTGTCCCTTCCATCCTGTACAGTACCGGGGACACCTGGCAAACGTAAAGCACGACTACGGAAATCCATATCGCGGCCTTTGCCGCCGGACCAAGATCCTTTGATGTCCCGGTGAGTGAAGGAAGCTCCTTGCGGTAGGATGCGCTGCGGAGCTCCCTGTGCAGCAGGAAGCCCCCGAGCCGGCACCCGTATGCAGACAGCAGGACACACAGGATGACGGAAACAGGAGTCAGACATCCGGCGAACATGATAATCATCGCCGCGCCCATTGCCGCCACGGAAAACCCGTAGCCGAGCGAAATGAAATATACGAATTTTCTCCAGCCGAGCGAGCTCACTGCCAGAGACACCAGGGCGAGTACCAGGATTTCAGGAGGGAAAACCTCTTCCATAACGTTAAATGAATAAAAAAAGCGGCCACACGTATCCGCCGGAACAATGCATCCCGTCCCGAAGGCCGCGGCCGGGGCTGCGGGCAGAGCATTGTTTCACGGACGTCCCGTACCGGGGCAAAGGTACAAAATAAGTACGGTCCTTGCTGCAATCTCGTGGATTTTTCCTATGTTTGCCGAAATTATAATCCAGAAAAACTTATGGCAAACGAGAAAGAACTGAGCATCGAGCTCAAACAGGATATCGCCAAGGGTTCCTACTCCAACCTCGCGATCATCACACATTCCCACAGTGAGTTCATAATCGACTTCGCATCAATGCTCCCGGGCCTTTCAAAGCCTGAAGTCAACAACAGGATAATCATGACACCCGAACATGCCAAAAGGCTTTTCCTGGCGCTGCAGGACAATATCAGCAAATTCGAGTCCCAGAACGGACCTATCACGTTCGGGGAAAGCCCGAAAGCCACATTCCCGATGGGCGGATTCGGGGGGAACAACAACACCAAATCCTGACAGGCATTCCCGATTTCTTCATATAGGATGAAACAGAAAAACATAGAACATATCCTCTCCGGCATAAGGGCTTTCGCGTTCGATGTCGACGGGGTGATGACCGACGGGGGCATCCTCGCAGACCTGGAAGGGGAGCTTTTCCGTACATTCAACGCCAAGGACGGTTTCGCCCTCAGGATGGCGTCCATGCACGGATATGCCCTCTCGATAATTACGGGAGGCCGGTCCGAGAGCATCCGGAAACGTGCGCTCACATGCGGGGTGAAGCCGGAGGACGTGTACCTCGGCTCGCGCGACAAAATCGAGGATTTCAATGACTTCTGCAGCAGGTATTCGCTGCAGCCCCACCAGGTTATGTACGTAGGGGACGACATCCCGGACATTCCGGTCATGGCCGCGTGCGGCCTCGGCGCCTGCCCAAGCGACGCGGTTCCTGAAGTGAAGGAGGCGGCGGACTATATATCCTCCCTCCCCGGAGGCAGGGGATGCTGCAGGGAAGTCATCGAAATGGTGATGAAGCTCCATGGGAAATGGGCGCTCGACGTGGCGGAATACAAAAAGAAATTCTAAAGGGCCGGACTGCGGGAAACAGCACCGGCCTTTCCTGATCTCTTAAACGGACATGAACAAGAAAATAATATTGGCCAGCGGCTCACCCAGAAGGAAAGAAATCCTGGAGGGTATGGGGCTGGACTTCACTGTGGATACGGGAAACAGCTTCACAGAGGAATACTCACCGGACACTCCGCATGAACAGATACCGGTGCTCATGGCACAGGGAAAGTCGCACGGTTTCCACAGGGAGCTCGAGGAAGACGAGATACTCATAACCTCCGACACGATGGTACTGTGCCGCGGGGAAATACTCGGCAAGCCTAAAGACAGGGAAGACGCAGTCAGGATGCTCCGTCTGCTTTCCGGGCATGTGCACAGGGTGGTCACAGCCGTGACATTGAGGGACAGCCGGCAGGAATCCACATTCAGCGACACCGCATACGTGCATTTCAGGGAGCTGTCCGGCAGCGAGATAGACTATTACGTAGATACCTTCAGGCCTTTCGACAAGGCGGGTGCCTATGCCATACAGGAATGGATAGGCTACAACGGCATCACCAAGATTGACGGCTCATACTATACGATAATGGGGCTCCCGTCATGCAGACTCTACACAGAACTGCAGAAATTCCTGTAACGGACATATTCTTCTGACATGGAATTCAGAATCAGAGACAGCGCCAGATGGGCGGTCATAGGGTACGGAAGCACAGTAAAGAGCGCCCTGAATGAAATGACGATGATAGCGGAAGGGTATTTTGCCTCGGACTGCATCAGGCACATTAACGGCACGCTCGGCATAGATATGCCGATAGCGGACATGGTGTATGATGTGCTGTACTGCGGGGCATCCCCGAGAAAGAGCATGAAAAAGCTTTCAGAGCTGCTATAAAAGCCTGAATTTCACTTCAATTCAATCTGACGGACTGTCTGGACAATCTTAGGCACCAGCATGGACAGGACGAATTCCTCCTCCATGAAGTGAGTGCCATCATATATGGAATAACTGTCTCCGAAATACTTGCGGTATGTCCTGATGCTGACTATCCCGCTGCGGCGGTAGTGGTCGCGTGTGCCGAAAAATGCGAAAAAGCTGTCCCTCCCCCCTTCCGCCGGAGAGTTCGCAAGGGCGGCTTTCCTCAGCGGAAGATATTTCCTCAGTGTCCCGAATGTGAAATGAAGCTTCTGCCTGTCCCCCTCCTTCGGGCGGTATATGCGGTCGAAAATCCACGTAACCCCCGGGACCAGAGTCAATGGGGCAAGATACCCAAGATACAGGGGGGCATTCAGTGAAGGCGACACCAGTACATGGGGAAGGCCCTTGATCCTGATGGCGTTGAGCGAGCCGAGTGACTCCCCTGCTATCAGTACCGGATGCAGCTCCTCTATCCATGATGTGATCTGTCCCCAAGCCACCTCCGGGTCAAAGCTGTATGTCCTTACGACCACATCGAGGCAGAAAGCGCAGTCCGGCCCGAGCCCGTCATTGACATGCTCCCTCAAGATGGACGGGATCCTGCTGTCTCCGCCTCCGCCCATCCCGTGTATATACAATATAGTATGTTTCCTATGTTCCATCCCGGTAAAATTTCGGCTAAAGTACTAAAATATGCCCGATTTTTTCAAAAAACACGGCATAATTCATATCTTTGTACGATTTGTGGCATACATACACGCCAATACGAACTAAAAAAAATACAAGACATGAACCCAAACAAGTTATTGCTTGCAGCCATTGCAGTGGCCATGCCTGCCTTCCAGGCACTTGCGCAGGACAAGGCTGATGAACAGAAAGAGCCTGAGTATGTATTCACTACAGTGAAGGAAAACCCCATCTCATCCATCAAGAACCAGTACCGGTCAGGTACATGCTGGAGCTACTCCGGAATAGGGTTCCTCGAGTCCGAGATCATGAGGATCAAGGGGTACAAGGACGTTGACCTCTCGGAAATGTTCATCGTACGCAACTCCTACCATGACCGCGCAGTCAAATACGTCAGGCTTGACGGAGACCTGAGGTTCGGCCCGGGAAGCTCATGCGAAGATGTACTCACCGTCATCAAAGAATACGGTATCGTCCCGGACAGCGTTTACTCCGGCATGAACTACGGTACGGAGCTTCCGGAGCAGTCTGAGATGGATGCCGTGCTCGCAGCATACGTAAAAGCCGTGGCATCCAACCCGAACGGCACCCTCACTACCGCATGGCTCAACGGCTTCGACGGTATCCTCGATGCATATCTCGGGGAGGTCCCGCAGAAATTCGAGGTAAACGGGACGGAATACACACCTGAATCCTACAGGGACTATCTCGGAATCAACCCTGACGACTACGTGTCAATCACATCATATACCCATCATCCGTACTACAGCCAGTTTGTCGTGGAAGTCGGTGACAACTGGAGATGGGACACTTCCTACAACGTCCCTCTCGACGAGATGATGGAGATAATCTACAGCGCCATCAACAACGGATATACCATCGCATGGGGTGCCGATGTCAGCGAGAAAGGCTTCACCCGTGACGGGCTCGGAGTAGTGAAGGCAGAGCAGAAGAAAGCCGCAGGCTCCGACCAGGAACGCTGGGTAGGCAAGTCAGAAGAGAAGCCTGAAGAGACTGTCTCGGACAATGAGCCTGAAATCACTGCCGGGATGAGGCAGGACGGGTATGACCGCAAGACCACTACCGACGACCACGGTATGCAGATTTACGGTCTTGCAAAAGACCAGAACGGCAACGACTTCTTCATGGTCAAGAACTCATGGGGCGTGACAGGGAAATACGACGGCATCTGGTACATATCGGATAACTTCGTGAAATACAAGACCATGAACTTCCTTGTACACAAGGATGCCCTTCCTAAAGACATCAAGAAGAAACTCGGTATAAAATAGTTTGCATGACCGCCCTGCAGTCGATAAGGCAGCCGCAGGGCGGTCATATTTGCGGAATCACTTCCGTACGGTATAAAAATGAACATTATAACAAGAAACATCCCGAATGCCATCACTTCCCTGAATCTGCTCAGTGGAATAGCAGGCATACTGTGCGTATTCTCCGGCAGGCTTGACATATCGTTCCTGCTGATGATAGCCGCAGCCGTCTTCGATTTCTTTGACGGGCTTGCCGCAAGGGCGCTTGGGGCATACTCACCAATGGGGAAAGAGCTTGACTCACTGGCTGATTCAGTTAGTTTCGGTCTCCTGCCCGCACTGATGCTGCACAAGCTCATGATACAGCTGGGAGAAGATACGACCTTCTGGTGCTATGTACCACTGGTCATTGCCCTGTTCTCCGTACTTAGACTGGCGAAATTCAACGTCGACGAGCGGCAGAGCGAGAATTTCATAGGGCTGGCGACTCCTGCAAGCGCCATGATATGCGGTTCGCTTACATATTACCTTCTGCATCAGAGCGACAGCTTCATGATACCGCTGGCAGCCGGACATGTATTCATCCCGACATTGAGCATCATTCTTTCTGCACTGATGGTGAGCGAAATACCGATGTTCTCCCTGAAGGTCAAGAAAGGGACAAGCAAGGATTCCCCTCTCTACAGGCAGAGGATATCATTCTTCGGCACAGTCGTAGTGGCGGCCGTCCTGGTAATGACCCTCGGACTGAACTGGTCTATGATAGTGCTGCTCTCTTTCCTCGCCTACATCATCATCAACCTGCTTTCAAGACCGCTGTTCGGAAAACAATAAAACGGATTATGGAAAAAAACTCCTAATAGTATTCTACGATGAACTTTGTGTATTCTTCGGAGATCTTCTCACGGTCGATTTCGGTCTTTGAAAGGACTTTCTCGGAATAGTTATTATAATAGCGATCTCCGTTTTCACCCACATAGAAATCCTCATAGTCCAGAATCGTCCTTTCCACCTTGTACTCGGTCTGGATTTCATATACCGGAACAGTCACCGTGACAGAATTCAGCCTTGTATCATAGTCATATTCCGTTTCCGCCTCTTCGCTTACACGGATGGTAGATGTTGTAGTGAATGTATATTCACCGTCTTCAGTGATAGGTTCATGCGGCCTGTTTTCATCCGAGAGGTCCACCCCGTACGAAGGATTCACATAGAAGGCGCTGCGCGTCCCGAGCATATCCATAAGGCCGGCAAAGAAAACGAATTCACTGTAGTATCCGTCAGACATGATCCAGTTCAGGTCAAGGTTGGCATTGTTCTCATACACTGAATAGGTATACTGTAGGGTATCGTCATTATTTCTGGTCTCGACAAGGCCGTCACCATCCCACAGGTAATCCACCGAATAGTCTTCGGATCCGATGACATTGGTTATATGCCCGCTGCCATCATATTCCAGATCCGCTGTGAAATCAATATACCCGGGCTGCTCTGTCTCCGCCTCTATCCTCTCTGCAATGCCGTCGCCGTTCTCATCATAAATGAAAATGCTGGTGCCGTCATAGGCGTATCTGACCTGTACGGCAGGGTAGCTTTCCCAGTAGATGTCATATTTTTCCGGCAGATCCTCACCCTCGAAAGATATCTCTATTCCAGACAGCCTGCCGGTCTCGTTGTAATCAAATGAATAAGTCATCGGGCCGAAATCGCTGTACTCGATCCGGAGGTCTTTCACGAAGCCTTCATTACTTACCGGAGGTTCCGGTTCATCAGGATCACCTGGCTCTGATGTCTGCTCTATGGAAACGGACACGAGGGATCCTTCCTCGTCTGTAATGGTGACGGCAGCCTTCCTCACATCGCCAGAAGTATTCTCCGCTACAGTCACATCTATGGACGAAGAACCGGCCCCGCCGCTGTCCTTGTCCAGGTAGATCCAGCCTTCTTCGTCACCAAAATATGCCACAGAGGCCTCCCACGGCGTCTCGGTGGAAAACTCTATCGTCACTGTACTGCTTCCGGCATCAAGGGTATATGATTCTTCTGTGACAAGATCGATGGACCCTTCCGTACTTGTACACCCTACCGATACGGCGGCGATGGCCGCAGCAAAAGGAAGGAACGGCAGTAATGTCCTAATAGCTTTCATAGTCTGCATTAATGAAATATTATTATAACAACTAATTTTTTTTACCATTCAACCGGACGCCTGGAGAGCGGCATGGTCATGCACCTGGCTCCCCCGCCCCCTCGCGGCAGCTCCGAACCTGCGACGGTCACGGCGAAAAGTCCGTCCCCGTCTACGGAAACCTTCCCGGAAATAACATCCTCGGCCGCCACTACATTGAAGCCTTTCCGGTCGAGTGCCTCGAGCGTATGCACATTCCTGGCGTATGTCAGCACCTTCCCCGGGGCGAAGGCAAAGCAGTTTGCCCCGCTGTGCCACTGCTCCCTCTCCTGGTCCCATTCATCCGCGCCTCCGCACACCACCGGCTCAAGGTCCATCCCGAGCCTCTTCAGGACTGTAAGTATATCCGGTGCGGAACTTATCTTTGAAACCTTCCCGCCGTTGACAATAATATGTACGGTCTGGTACTGGTTGTCACCCAGGATCAGGGGCTCGAAGATCATGCACTTGTCCCTGTCAAGGAAGGTGAACACCATATCGAGGTGGATGAACGACTCTGGCTCCGACGGGAGCTGCTGCACAATGATATGGAACCTGCCCTTGTCATGCTCCCGGCATATCCTCTCCACCATGAAATCTATCCCCTGCGTGCTGGTCCTGCAGCCGTTGCCCAGAAGCAGGATGTCCTCCCGTGCGACAAGGATATCCCCGCCTTCCATCATTATTGGCGAATTCTGCGGACGGAAATCATTGGCGTCCGAGACCTTGCAGTCGAACTGCCCGCTTGAGCGGTATATGGCGTCCATGATGTAGGATTCGCGCATGCGCACTTTGTTGGCCATGCGGCAGACAAGCGCGCTGTTCCCTATGGTGACAGCGGCATCGCGCGTGAAATAGAAATTATATAGGGGATAAAGGGCGTAATATTCGTTCTTCAGGAAGGCGGTAAGTGTATCAATCCTTGCAGGCAGCCCTTCGATAAGCACCTTGGCGAGCCTGTCGGAAGGCATGTCGAGCAGGAGGCCGTAATAACCGGTGGCATCCTCGCTGACACAGATGCGCTGCAGGAGGCCGGTCCGGGCCTCCCTGTTGTCAAGCACCTTCACCAGCAGGTCATCAACCAGATACACATCCGCCACCTTGGAAAGCACACCGTGGAGCTGCCGGTATTCCTGCTGGGCAATAGACAGATTCAGGATGTCGCTGTAGAGCGCCCTCTGGACATTCCGCGGGGTCATGTTCTCGACCTCCGCTCCAGGAGGGTGCAACAGGACGGCCCCGAGAGAGCCGATCTCCGAGGTGACATCAATACGCAATCTGCCTGTTGTCATAAAAAAACGGTTTAATGTACAAAATTAAGAAATTCCATCCAATCCTCCACCATTGTCCTTCAGTTTTCTATGACATTATCACAGCTAATCTTATGGAAACTGTCATGTATTGGCAAATAATTGCTATATTAGACGCGGTTAAAACGGAATCACATGAAAATCAAAGAACAGTACAGGGAAAATGACGGCAGGGAAATCTGGGAGATCATTGTCTCGCATGTCAAGGAAAACCCGTCATTCACCTCGGTTACAGGCATCAGATACAGTGCTTCTTTCGTCGGAAGCTGCATTTTCGTAAAAGGCGGGAAACCTGGGACCAAACGTGCCGACGAGGGGGAATACCTCACAGGGAAGGACTTCATCGCGGCATATGATTCGGTCCGTAAATTCCCTGAAATCAATACATCCATAGTAAAACCATACATAAAAAGGCAGCAGACTCCGTTCATAGGGCTTCTGCACTGTGTGGGCATCATTGAGTAAATTCCAATTCATCAATTCAATACCGTCATGACATTAAAAAGTAAAATCATAACAGCAGTCAGCATCACTGCCGTAGTAGCATTGGGCCTGTTCATCTACTTCAGGTTCTATTTCGTGTTCGGAGAAGGGGTGAAAGCCGGCGAACTCAACTTCGTCGTCTATAAAGGCTATATTTTCAAGACTTACGAAGGAAAGGCCATACAGGCTGGGTTCACCAAGGGGGCAAAGAACACCAGCACTACCATACAGTCGTACGAATTCGAGTTCTCAATCACGGACAAGGCCCTGGCGGATTCACTGATGCGCTGCAGCGGGAAAACGGTGGAACTGCAT
This sequence comes from uncultured Bacteroidales bacterium, assembly GCA_944326305.1. GTDB lineage: Bacteria > Bacteroidota > Bacteroidia > Bacteroidales > UBA932 > Cryptobacteroides. The sequence continues at coordinate 17,013 of CALVDL010000004.1, read as the reverse complement.
TATAAAGAATACCTGGGAGCCCTTCCGTGGCGCGGGCAGCAGAAATATATCGTAGATGACATACTTGCCGTACGGTGAGGCCGCAGGGCGGGAAACATTTGGAAAACAGCCTGGATTCCAGGCATAAACAATTTGATTATGAAACAGAAGTATCTTTTTTGGGGAGCAGCGGTGCTGGGCATGGCCCTGCTTCCTGCAATACCGTCGGACGCCTGCACCGGAATATCCCTGAAGGCCGCAGACGGGAGCATAGTCCTCGCCCGTACATGCGAGTGGGGCGGGAGCAACCTTGAAAGCCGGTATGTCATCGTACCCCGGAACCATTCCACCGTCTCCATCACCCCTTCAGGACAGAACGGCCTTGCCTATACGTCCAGATACGGATATGCAGGCATTTCAGTGGTCCAGGACAGCTTCGTGACCGAGGGTATGAACGAGGCAGGCCTGTCCGCCGGCCTGTTCTTTTTCCCGGGATACGGGCAGTACGAGGAGTACGACAGCTCCAGGAACTCTTCGACAATGGTGGATGTGGAGCTCGCCGGGTGGATCCTGGCAAGTTTCTCTACTGTAGACCAGGTGGAGGAGGCTATAAAAGACATACACATCGTAGCGACCGACCCTCAGGCCGGTACCGCACACTGGAGGATAGCCGACAGGAGCGGACGGCAGGTGGTGCTGGAGATCACAGGCGGGAAACCGCATTTCTACGAGAACACCCTCGGGGTGCTGACCAATTCTCCCGGATTCGAGTGGCAGATGACCAACCTGAACAATTATGTGAACCTTTTCCCGGGCCAGACCAACCCGAACAAGCTCACTGACGACGTGACTCTCAGGCAGTTCGGCGCGGGAGCAGGCTTCCTCGGAATCCCGGGCGACGTCACACCGCCGTCACGCTTCGTCAGGGCTGCCTTCTACAAGGCCACCGCTCCTCAGTACGCCACCTCATTCGAAACTGTGAAGGAGACATTCCAGATACTTAACAATTTCGACATACCTATCGGAGTGGAGCATGAAACGGGCAAGGCACCTGCCGATATCCCGAGCGCGACACAATGGACAACATCCGCCGACCAGTCCGCACTGCGGTTCTACTACAGGAGCGCATGGAACTCCACCATACGCTGCATCGACCTGAAGTCCATCAACTTCGACAAGGTCGCCTATCAGGTGCATCCTTTGGACAAGGTGCAGGACCAGCCGGTAGAAATGATAAAAGTCAAATGATGTATATTTGCACCCGTTTAACAAAAATACGATTTGAAATGCGAATGAACATCCTCTGCTGTATACTGGCACTGTGCGCAGGTACAGTATCATACGCCCAGACCGGGGTAGTGAAGTCCCGTCCGGCCAACCCGTCTGACGGGAAGCTCCTCACCATGGAGGAAGCCGTACTCCCGTCAGAGACAAGGGTGAAGAAATGCAACTATTTCTGGAACAGCACATCGGACAGTCTGATATTCTCGGATGCAAACCATACTCTCCTTAAAATGTCATCCGTGAAGGACCTGCTTTCAGGGAAGGATGCATCCGCACCTTTCAAGGGCGGCTTCCCGGAGGAAGATGTGCCTGTGCTTCCGGAAGGCTCCCAGAACATCACCGGCTCACCTGACTGTCAGCATTTCGCCTTCACCATTGACAATGACCTCTATTTCAGTGACAGGGACGGCCGCACCACCACTGTGGCATCCAGCGATGACAGCAACATCACATACGGGCAGTTCGTCAGCAGGAACGAGTTCGGCATCACCGGAGGGATCTTCTGGTCCGGCAGCGGGAACCGCCTGGCATTCTACAGGAAGGATGAAACAAAAGTAGGCACCTTTCCGCTTCTGGACATCACCACACGTACAGGCTCCCTTTTCGAGATAAAATACCCGATGGCGGGAATGGACTCGGAAAATGTGCAGGTAGGTATATATGACATGGCTTCCGGCAGCACAGTCTATGTAAAGGCGGACGATTTCGGACGGGAGCAGTACCTTACCAACATAACATGGTCACCTGATGACAGATACCTTTTCATACAGGTGCTCGACCGCAGCCAGAGGCACTGCAGGCTGAACATGTACGACGCTTCGACTGGTGATTTCGTAAAGACCATTCTTTCGGAGGACAACGACAGGTTTGTCGAACCCCAGAACCCGGTCTGGTTCCTGAAAGGAAGCACAACCGATTTCATCTACAAGACAGACAACAGGGACGGCTACAAGAACCTGTATCTTTGCGACACAGAAGGTAATATACACAGGCTTACCGAGACGGATGCAGATGTGGAATATGTCGGCAATGACGGAAAATACGTGTACTACACTTCAGCTGAGGTCTCCCCTGTGCAGAATCACCTGTTCAGGGTGAATGTCCGAAACGGGAAGCCGGCGAGACTTACATTCGAGGAAGGGTGGCACGAGGTAGTGATGAGCCCGGACTGCAGGTATTTCATCGACATGTACAGCAACCTTACGACACCTCCTGTCACATCCCTGAAATCATCGGACGGCAGGTCGGCCGTCACTCTATACAGGGCGGAAGACCCGACTGAAGGATATGCGTACTGCCAGATGGACTTCGGCACGGTGAAAAGCGCCGACGGGAAATACGACAACTGGTACCGCCTCATAAAGCCTAAGGATTTCGACCCGTCAAAGAAATACCCGGTCATCCTGTACGTATACGGAGGTCCTCACTCACAGCTTGTAAGGGACACGTGGCTTGCGGAACTCCGCCCGTGGGAAATGTATATGGCCCAGAGAGGTTATCTCGTCTATGTGCAGGACAACAGGGGCACACTGAACCAGGGCGCCGAGTACGAAAAGGCCATCCACGGACAGTGCGGACAGGCGGAGATGGCGGACCAGATGGAAGGTATAAAGATGCTTATGGACCTTCCGTATGTAGACAGGGACAGGATAGGTGTCCACGGGTGGAGCTACGGCGGATTCATGACCATTTCCCTGATCACCAACTATCCTGACATATTCAAGGTGGCTGTCGCCGGAGGCCCGGTGATTGACTGGAAATGGTATGAGGTAATGTACGGAGAGCGCTATATGGGAAACCCGTCCGAAAACAGCGCCGGATATGAAAAGGTAAGCCTTATCAACAAGGCAAAGGACCTGAAGGGCAAGCTGCTCATCTGCCAGGGAGCCGTGGACAACGTGGTGGTATGGGAGCACAGCCTCAGCTTTATACGGGAATGCATCAAAAACAATGTCCAGGTGGACTACTTCCCTTACCCTTGCGCACAGCACAATGTGATGGGCCGGGACCGCATCCATCTGATGGACAAGGTGACAATGTATTTCGAGGACTACCTGTAAGGAACGGTCCTGAAACAAGAATAACGGCAGCGAAAGGAATTCTTCCGCTGCCGTTATTGTATTGATATAAAGGACTTATAAATATTAGCCCTCATATTTTTAAGGTCAATATCCGAAGCAATAAGGGAAATACCCCTCATATATCTCTCCGAGATCCTCTACGGAATTGACGATCGATCCGAAGTTTTTCTCCGAGAAATAGCTTTCAACACTGTATTCGGACTCGTCGATGTCGAATTTCAGGATAGGTTCAACCCCGTAACCGCCGTCAGTATACTTCTCACCATCCCAATAGCTATAGTCCTCATCGAAGAAACACTGTGCGAACAGGGAAGCCACGCGGGCTTTTCCCGGCAAGTAGGAGAGTTCGAATGAAAAATACTCGTTGAACAATTCGGCAGATTCCTCATTATAATCTTTCGTATAGTAATAATCGTATCCTACCATGTGCTCGTATTCGTTGTCCAGGTCTTCCATCTTACCGATATACCCTGCCATATTGGTACATTTTCCATATACCCTGGCCTCATCCAGAATGATGACTTCAGCTTCTGCGCCCCTGACTGCATTTTCAGGATCGTTTATCACCTCATCCGGATCCGCCATATCAGAGCCGGAGAATTTAGTGGAGCCGGTTACGATGTTGCGGCCTCCCATATTGAGGGAATAGCTTGCAGAACCGTTTGAATTGTCAAGGTCGACAGCTACGGAACCGTCCATGTCGGCGACAGCATAGGCTACATCAATATTGACATGGTCATTCATCTGGCAGTCCGTATTAACTGTAACGGAGGCGAGGCTTTCCCCATCCTGGGTAACATTGACCTCCACTTTTTCAGGGACATATACCTCATAATTGTCCTCATACTCCTCGCCGGGATGATAATTGCCGTTCCAATCCTCATATCCAGGTTCAGTCCACCTGTCCGTATAAGTGACAAGGGTCTCCTCTCCGGAGGCGACAGCCGTGGCTACAATGTCTTTCCCGTTGAAACTGTACCTGAATTCAAGCTTGCTGTCATCCTCGGTGTATGTCCATCTCCCGTTTCTGTAATTGTACACGCCATAATAATCTTCCGCCCTATAGATATAGTCGGTGACTTCTGTCTTGGTCAGCAGGCCGGAAATGTCGCCTTTTGTACATGCAGTCTTAAGTGCCTGCATAGTGGAGGCCATAAGGCTATAGGCATTAGGGTCATGGAATACGTCACCCAGATTCCCTTCATCGCTGAACTCCACGAAATGGTCCACGGCCTCGCAGAAATCCTCGTGGTTTGCAGGATTGATCATGTTGATCACATCCATTCCGATGCGGTCAAGTTTTTCCTTGTTCTCTTCTGGAGTCAGAGGTGTACTGCCCCCCCCATCTTCATTCCCACAGGAAACCATCACGGCCGCTGCGGCCGCTATGGCAAACAGTTTAGATTGATTCATAATATTAAAAGAAAAAAATAAAAATTAATGGCTACACACAACGCTGCAAATGTAACCCTTTTTTTTCAAATATACGCAGAAGCCGAGAGCAAAACAAGTTTACTTGCTTTGCCGAGGCGCTACAGTATATGTGGCCGTCAGGCCAAATATAGAAAAAATCAAAACAGTTTCTTATTTTTGCACCTTGTCTTAAAGAAGCTGTTTTTGAAAAAATAAAACTGTTTCTCAGTGTGTGATCCGAGAATGAACTACAGATTAAAAGCAGCCGCAGCATGCATCATCGTATGCTGCATAGAAGCCGCCGCGCAGGACCCGCCGGTGGAGGAATCCATAGACACCGCTGCAGTGGTGACTGCAGCACCGGCCGCAAAGCCCATCTCCGGACTGATGGCCGGCAAGCTTTCTTTAGATCCGGCACGGCTTGAAAACCTCCCGAAATTCCTCGGTGTGAACGATGTGCTGAAAACACTCCAGCTCATGCCAGGGATACAGGTTTCAGGTGACGCCGATGCAGGCATATACATCAGGGGAGGAGACCCGGGGCACAACCTTGTCATGCTCGACGGGGCGCCGGTCTACAATCCGAGCCACTTCATGGGGTTCTTCTCGATATTCAACGGGGACCACATTGGAGGTACGACCCTCTACAAGTCCGCGATAAGCCCGGAATACGGCAGCAAGCTCGGCGGAGTGATAGACATTGCGACTAAATCCGGCCTGACCGACAGGGTCACCGGCACATTCAATGTCGGACTGGTCTCGTCCCAGGGCACACTGTGCATACCGGCAGGTAAGAAATCCTCCCTGTACCTGTCCGGAAGGACAACCTACGCCAACTACATACTTTCCGCATTTTCCGGTGAAGGCGCCCTGACCCCGAAATACGGGTTCAGTGACGGCAATCTCACATGGGTATACAGGCCCGACAGCCGGAACAGGCTGAAACTGAGCATGTATTATGGCAAGGACAAAGCTCATTTCTCATATCTGTCATTCCAGGCAAACGGTAAACTCGACTGGAGCAACGGCACTGCCTCCCTTACATGGGAATCGGAGCCCGGAGAAAAGCTCGTAATGAAGCATACGGCGTATTTCACCATGAACAGCAACGACCTGGGCATAAGCCGCACCGGGGCGTCCCTGCTCCTCCCTTCGCATCTCATGGACGCAGGGTACAAGGGCAAGGTATCCGTCAGGCTCCCCACCGGCAAGCTGGAGACAGGAATATACTATACGTACCACGATGTAAAGGTACAGTACCCTCATGTCGAAAACCTTTACGGGATGAAGGCAGCCCGGGGGCCTGAATATTTCACCCATGAGTTCGGGGCATATGCAAACTATTCCGTCCATGTCTCCCCTTCCGTCACCATAGATGCAGGCCTGAGGTACAGTTTCAGCCTCCAGAGCGGAAAGGGGCATCCGCTATACAACGGGGCGGAGCCGCGTGTGTCGGCAGCATTCGATGTCGGACCGAACATGCGCATAATCACTGCATATTCCCTGCAGCGGCAGTATATGAACCAGGTGGCGGTATCCGGGCTGGGGCTGCCGACTGATTTCTGGATTCCGTCCGTATCAGGTATCAGGCCGCAGGCCTCACATTCCGTATCGGCCGGATTCTTCCATACCTTCCACAACAGCATGTTCGAATACAGCGCCGAACTCTACTACAAGAAACTGCTCCGGCAGCTTGAATTCGAAGGAGGTATGTTCGACATGGTCAATGACAGGTATATCCTCGAAGACCATATCCTGTCCGGTTCGGGGCAGAACTACGGAGCGGAATTCATGTTCAAGAAGAACAAAGGTGCAATAACGGGATGGATAAGCTATACCCTGAGCCGGGCCACAAGGCGTTTCCCCGGACTGATGGACGGAAAACCATTCCCGTCAAAACATGACAGGAGGCACAACCTCGCCACGGTCATCACCTGGAAGCCGCACAGGCAGTGGGACGTGTCGGCTGTATTCGTATATGCAACAGGCACCGCATTTACTATGCCCGTGGCCCTGTATATCGTAGGCGAGAATGTCATGAGCGAATACGGCCCCCGTAACGGAGGACGCATGCCCGACTACCACCGCCTCGACCTGTCAGCCACATGGCACCTGAAGCAGAAAGGGATGTGCCGCCACTCGTTCAACCTTTCCCTTTATAACGCCTACGCCCGTGAAAACCCCGTTTTCCTCGACATCAGGGTGAGGTACGAAGATGGGGACAACGCGGTAGGGCTTGCCGCAAAAGGAGTCTCGTTCTACTCCATTATCCCATCACTGAGTTACAAGCTTGAATTTTGAGAATGAATATGATACGTATACAGAACATACGGCTGCTGCCTTTGTGCGTCCTCATCCCCATGCTGCTGTCCTCTTGCGAACTGAACTGGAGAGCTGAATGTATGGTATTCGAGCCGAAGATAGCGGTAGAAGGATGGATTGATGAAGGTCTGTTTGCAAATGTGATCCTTACCCAGTCAATGAAGTTCAACTTTGAATCGGATTCCGACAGTGTGGATCTCAAGGATATTCCGATACGCTGGGCGAAAGTGTCTGTCAGCGACGGACAGACCGAGGAGATACTGGTCGGCAGGATGGATGACCGTTATTTCCCTCCGTTCATATATACCGGATCCAAGCTGCGCGGGGAGGCCGGCAAGACGTATACCTTGACTATCAGCTATTCCGGCAGGACACTCACGGCACAGACCAGGATTCCCGAACCGGTACGCATCGATGATGTGGAGATAGCTGAGAGCGAAGAGAGCGACACCCTGTACACTGTAGACATCTCATTCCGTGACGACCCCACGGAGGAAAACTACTATAAGGTATTCACGCGCGTGACCCCGGGGAATACGCGCTACCTCTCCTCTTTCATGGGGACAGTCAGCGACCAGACTATATCGTCCGGACATAAAGGTACGATAAATGTAAGCCGGCCATTGTCTCAGATCAATAAAATGGAAGATTACACACCGTTCTTCAAAAGAGGCGATACCGTTGAAGTCAAGCTGACCCAGCTTCCCAAGGAGGGGTTTGACTTCTGGTGCGACTACGAAAATGCACTCACCTCCGGTGACAATATCCTTTTCCCCAGCTCGGCCAACATCAGGAGCAACATTTCCGGCGGCCTCGGGATATGGTGCGGTTACGGGACCGACATAAGGACTGTGATAATACCGGAAGAATGAAAACGATGTGTCATACGGAAGGGGCTGTATCAAAACATTCATTTTGACACAGCCTCTTCGTATTGTCATTGGCCTGGGCCAATCAATAGTTCGTAGCGTGGATCTTGAAGTAGCTCTTAGGATGCTTGCATACAGGGCAGAGCTCCGGAGCCTTCTTGCCGATAACGATATGTCCGCAGTTGCCGCACTCCCAGATCATATCCTCGTCCCTTGAGAACACAATGCCTTCCTTTACATTGGCCAGAAGCTTGCGGTAGCGCTCCTCGTGCATCTTCTCGATGGCAGCGACCTTCTCGAAAAGCACTGCAATCTCTGTAAAGCCTTCCTCACGCGCCTCCTTTGCAAACCCTGCATACATATCTGTCCACTCGTAGTTCTCCCCTTCCGCTGCGTCAAGAAGGTTTTCCTCCGTAGTAGGGATGTCACCGCCGTGAAGTAGCTTGAACCAGATCTTCGCATGCTCTTTTTCGTTGTTCGCAGTCTCCTCGAACAGGTCGGCTATCTGGACATAACCGTCCTTCTTCGCCTTTGAAGCATAATAAGTGTATTTGTTGCGTGCCTGTGACTCGCCGGCAAATGCAGCCTGAAGATTAGCCTCAGTCTTAGTCCCTTTCAATTCTTTCATGATTTCCTAATTTAGAATTATTAAAAATTAAAACTCTTATGCAAATATAGGCAAATTAATTAGAAGAACAAGGTTTTTTCAAAATATTCTGCCTGTTAATAATTTTTCATTATTCATTTACTATCTTCGCGCATTATTTTGACACAAACTGATAATCGCAACAATGAAACGGACTTATACCTCATTTTTACTGTGTGCGGCAGTGCTTTGCTGTTCCGCCGTGGCGGCAGCCGGTCCCCGAAAAGACAGTGTGAAGACTACATTCCAGACTGCACGTGAATGGAGACCTACCATAGACAACCGTGCTGACGCCGTGATGGTATATGGCGTAGGCGGGAACCCGTCAGACAGGAACGGGAAAGGGATGTCATTCGAGCAGAGGGTGAAATCATGGCGGGACAATGGTCCCGTACATTGTCCCTTCAGAGAATTATCTTGAATACCTGAAGGAAAAGCATGTGAAAAGGGTGATAGACGCAGGAATCAGTTCCATTTTCATGGAAGAGCCGGAATTCTGGGCAAGGGCCGGCTACAGCGAGGCATTCAAGAGGGAATGGAAAGAGTACTACGGGTTCGACTGGAGGCCGCAGCACGAATCACCGGAAAACACATATCTGGCCAACAAACTCAAATATTACCTCTACTACAGAGCCCTCAATGAGGTTTTCACATATGCAAAGGAATACGGCAGGAGCAAAGGTATGGACCGGGACCTCCCGCGAACCGAACTATTTCAACGGGAAGGCCGCCGAAAGGGTGTTCGAGACAGCCTACCTCGAATATGGCTCGATGGAGTCCATGACCGCACCGACGGGTCGCAAGATGTTTTTCCTGACAGACCCGATAGAGGACAGGGCACGCGACTGGGCGGACTACAAAAGAAACTATGAAGCTACCTTCACAGCGCAGCTGCTTTATCCGGGCATTGCCGACTACGAGATCATGCCTTGGCCGGAACGCATCTACGAAGGTCTCTACAGGATAAGCCCGGACAGCGACAAGAAAGACCGCATCCCCAGACACTATTCCACACAGATGCAGGTAATGGTCAACAGTCTGAATTTCATGCCTGAATCCACAAACAAGGTCACAGGCTCACGCGGCATCAGCATCCTGATGTCGAACTCCCTGATGTTCCAACGCTTCCCCACACACGAAGGCTACGATGACCCGCAGCTGTCAAACTTCTACGGGCAGGCCCTCCCGCTCCTGAAAAGGGGCGTGCCTGTAAAGACGGCCCACATTGAGAACCTCGGCTTCAAAGAGGCCCTCGCAGACACGGAAGTCCTTCTGATGTCTTACTCAAACATGAAACCGCTCGACCCCGACGCCCACCGGCATCTTGCCGACTGGGTGAAGAAAGGCGGCGTAATCCTGTACAGCGGAAGGGATGACGACCCGTTCCAGACCGTGCAGGAATGGTGGAATACCGGAGACATGCATTATAAAGCAGCGTCAGACCATCTTTTCGGACTGATGGATATACCTGCCGGTGCTGTTGAAGGCGAATACAGGTACGGAAAGGGCACCGTATATATAATAAGGTCAGACCCCAAGGAGTATGTCCTCACAGAAGGAGGCGACAGGAAATTCCTCGAGACTGTATGCCTCCTGTATTCAGACAGGGCGAAGGCCGGGAAAGTTGAATTCAAGAACAGCCTCTACCTGGAAAGAGGGGCGTACGACATAGTGGCAGTGATGAATGAAAGCGTGAGCGATGAGCCATACACAGTCACAGGGACACTGATTGACCTGTTCGACCCGCAGCTTCCTGTGCTGAAGTCAAAGGACATAGCCCCGGGGCAATGCGGTTATTTCCTTGATATTGACAGGGTAAAGAAAGACAGCCCGAAAGTCCTTGCGGCATCCGGCAGGACCTACGGCGAGCAGACCGGGAAGAATTCATATTCATACACCGTAAAGAGCCCGGTAAATACTGCAGGTGTCTCCAGGATACTCCTCCCGGCAAGGCCGGCAAGCGTCAAAGTGGACGGCCGGGAAGTGTCCGATATATCCTGCTGGGACAGCTCCAGCAGCACATACCTCCTGTCCTATGAGAACAGTCCGGAAGGCGTATCCATAGAATTCACATGGTAGGACAACAATAAAAACCAACCAATAAACAACAGAATCACACTATGAACAACAAATTTCTACTCGGGCTCGCTCCCCTGGCAGGCATCCTCGCCTCATGCAGCGGCACCGGAGAGTACGCAGAGGTAATCAAGAACGATCTCCGCGCCCCGGCATGGCCGCTCGTGACCATCGACCCGTACACAAGCGCGTGGTCCATGTCAGACAACCTTTATGACGGACCTGTAAAGCACTGGACCGGAAAAGATTTCCCTCTTATCGGCGCTGTCCGCGTCGACGGGACGTCATACCGCTTCATGGGAACGGAAGACATCGAGCTCTCCCCTGTCGTCCCTACCTCACAGCAGGGAAAGTGGTACGGGAACTACACTGAAAAGAAGCCTTCCGGAAACTGGACAGCCCTCGACTACGACGACTCGTCATGGAAAAAGGCGGAAGGGGCTTTCGGCACGACTGTAAATGAACCTACAGCCAAGACAGACTGGTCCTCCCCGAACATCTGGGTAAGGCGCACATTCGAACTTGACGAGGACCTGACAAAGCACAAGGTATTCCTCGAGTTCTGCAACGACGATGACGCCATATTCTATATCAACGGTATAGAGGTCCACAATACCGGCTCCGTATGCCACAAGAACGAAGTGGTCAGAGTGCCTGACGAGGCTGTAGCCACCCTCAAGAAAGGCAGGAACATCATCACTGCCGAGTGCCAGAACCCGGTAGCGAACGGACTCCTGGACTTCGGGCTGCTCATCCAGAAAGAGATGCATACAGCGCTTGAGCTCACAGCAGAACAGACATCGGTAGACGTACAGGCCACCCAGACGCACTATACCTTCAAGTGCGGTCCTGTCAGCCTCGCGCTCACCTTCTCCGCCCCGCTTTTCATGGAGGACCTCGACCTCGTCAGCAGGCCGGTCAACTACATCAGCTATGACATCAGGTCCAACGACGGGAAGAAGCATGACGTAAGCCTCTATCTCGAGGCTTCTCCGAGATGGGCGCTCGACCAGCCATACCAGGAATGCACCAGCGAGACCTTCACTGACGGCGAACTCATTTTCGTCAAGTCGGGCAGCAAGGAGCAGAATATCCTGGCCAAGAAAGGTGATGACCTGAGAATCGACTGGGGATACTTCTACCTTGCGGCAGACAAGGGCAATACCGTAGCCTCAATAGGTGATTCCGATCATCTCAGGGCGGCATTTACGGGAGGCTCACCTCTCCCAGCCTCTACTTCAGGGGAAAACGGCAATGCCAAGATGGCCCTCGTCAGCGACCTCGGGAATACATCCGCCGTATCAGGGAAATACCTTATCGGCTATGATGACATCTACTCCATCCAGTATTTCGGACAAAACCTGCGCCCTTACTGGAACGCAGACGGAAATGCAAATATCATTGGCATGTTCCATAAGGCCAATGCCCAGTACAATGAGCTGAAAAAAAGGTGCTATGAGTTCGACAACACCCTCATGAAGGAGGCCACGGCAGCCGGCGGCAAGGAATATGCAGAACTGTGCGCACTGGCATACAGGCACATAATGGCAGCCCACAAGCTTGTGAAATCACCTGACGGCGAACTCATGTGGCTGTCTAAGGAAAACAACAGCAACGGATGCATCGGTACCGTGGACCTTACCTATCCTTCATCACCGATATTCCTGTACTACAACCCTGAACTCGCGAAGGCCATGATGAACCATATCTTCTATTATTCGGAAAGCGGAAAATGGACCAAGCCTTTCGCTGCACATGACATAGGGACATACCCGCTTGCCAACGGTCAGGTATACGGAGGTGACATGCCTATTGAAGAGTCAGGAAACATGATCATCCTCACGGCTGCGGTAAGCTATGTACAGAATGACGCTTCCTATGCGCAGAAGCACTGGGAGACTCTTACCACATGGACAGACTATCTGGTTGAATTCGGACTTGACCCGGCAAACCAGCTCTGTACAGATGACTTCGCAGGGCATTTCGCCCACAACGTCAACCTTTCTGCAAAAGCCATCGTCGCCATTGCTTCTTACGGAATGATGGCCGAAATGCTCGGCAAGACTGACATAGCGGAGAGGTACACCGCCATAGCCAAGGACTATGCACAGAAATGGATGCAGAATGCAGATGACGGCGACCACTACAGGCTGACATTCGACAAGCCGGGGACATGGAGCCAGAAATACAACATCGTATGGGACAAGCTCCTCGGCCTGGACCTCTTCCCTGAAGAAGTCTACGAAAAGGAAGTAGCATGGTATCTGGACCACCAGAACGAGTACGGTCTCCCTCTCGACAACAGGAAGGCCTATACAAAGACCGACTGGATCATGTGGACCGCAACCCTAGCCGATGATATGGAGACATTCCAGGCATTCATCTCCCCTGTACACAAATTCATGAACGAAACCGTGGACAGGGTCCCGATGTCAGACTGGATCTGGACCGACAAGCCTAACTACCGCGGCTTCAAGGCACGTTCCGTAGTCGGGGGCTACTATATCAAAATGCTTGAAGGCAAGCTGCAGAAAATGGAAACCACCAAATAATACGGCAATATGAAAAGAATGCTGACTGCCATATTCGTCCTGGCCGGGATATTCATCTCCGGCCAGGCGGCGGCAGCCTCCGCTAAAGGCGGGAATGCCGGCAACGGCCCAGGAAAGGACTACGGCTTCACGAAAAGCGATGCAGTACTCGCATTCGACTCTTTTGTCGCCGGTTTCTTCAATGGATCCGGCCAGTTCTCCAGAGATACCGGCATGGACGGGACAGACGCCCAGCCATGGACCCAGGCCACCATGTTCGACATGATAATGAACGCGTACCGGCTCACCGGGGACAAGAAATACATGGACCTGCTGTACAGGCACTTCGAAGGCTGCAAGAATACATTCACCTTCGACTGGTACGACTATACCCACTGGGACCTCTACGATGACATGATGTGGTGGGTGGGCTCATTGGCAAGAGCCTACAGGCTCACGGGAGACAAGGAATTCCTTGACATTTCCGAAGAAGGGTTCAAGAGGGTCTGGTACGGCAAGAGCTCGGATTTCGACGGCACCGGCTGGAACGAGCGCGACGCATACGGTTCTTTCGGCGGTGACGATGACATCCAGGTGCCGGGAAAGCCCCTCAAACCAGTAAACGCCATGTACTGGGACTGGAAATTCAAGCGCAGAGGAAAAATGTCCTGCATAAATTTCCCTACCATAATCGCGGCCATGGAGCTCTACCGCTGCACCGGAAACAAGGATTACCTCGAAAAGGCAAAGACCCTGTACGGATACTGCTCCACAAGGCTTTTCGACAGCAGGACAGGCGCTGTGGCCGATTCCAGGCACAGTGAAGAAGGGGACGGGAACTGGATGACCCTCGTGTACAACCAGGCCACGGCAATAGCCGCCTTCGCAATGCTGCACATCGAAACAGGGCAGCTGGAATATATCGGCAATGCAGTAAAGGCAATGGACTACATAGTGCACAAGAAAAGGACGGCACCGGGCGTCCTGAAGGCCGAGGGCGACACTGACCAGAGCAACCTGAAAGACGAGAAGGGCATATACAATGCCATCCTTGCCACCTATATCCCGCTGATTACCGTGGAATGCGGCCAGACGCAGTATCTGGACTTCATTGCCCGCAGCATCAGAAAAGGGTGGAAGAACCGCGATTCACGAAACCTTACCAACAAAAAGCTCGGGGACAGGCTTGACTCCTCTCAGGCAGTATCCTCATATACGGCATCCGGTGTACCGGCTCTCATGCTGTCATTCCCCGGACTGAAAGATACTGAATAGCAGATGAAAATGAAAAAGACAATAATTGCCTTATGCCTTCTGCTCCCCTGCCTCGGTGCATGGGGGCAGAAGACTTCCTATGTCGACTATGCCAGCCCTCTCGTTGGGACAATGTCGAAATTCGAGCTTTCCACCGGGAACACCTACCCTGCCATTGCACGTCCATGGGGAATGAACTTCTGGACTCCGCAGACAGGAGAGATGGGCAACGGCTGGACCTACACCTATACCGCAGACAAGATCCGCGGATTCAAGCAGACCCACCAGCCGAGCCCGTGGATGAACGACTACGGGCAGTTCTCTATCATGCCGGTATCAGGCACTCCGGTGTTCGGCCAGGACGAGAGGGCCAGCTGGTTCTCGCACAAGGCTGAGACTGCCACTCCTTATTACTACAGCGTATACCTTGCGGACCATGACATCACTGTGGAGCTGACCCCTACAGAAAGGGCGGCCAGCTTCAGGATCACCTACCCTTCATCCGAAGGAGGCGGCTCATACCTGGTGGTAGACGCGTTCGACAGGGGCTCATACATAAAGGTCATACCTGAAGAAAACAAGATTGTCGGCTACACGACAAGAAACAGCGGAGGTGTACCGGATAATTTCAGGAACTGGTTCGTGATAGTCTCCGATACACCGTTCACATCTGTCTCCATAGCCCGTAACGGGAAGCTGTCAGAAGGGACGGAGGCCGAATGCGCCCATGCCGGTGCCGTCGTGGGCTTCGACACTGACAGAGGGCAGGAAGTGAACCTCCGTGTGGCATCCTCCTTCATCAGCATAGGCCAGGCGGAACTGAACCTCAAGGAACTGGGAGACGGAGATTTCGACAGGATAAAGGCCGAGGGCCGCGACCGCTGGAACGAAGTGCTCGGCCGCATCGAGATCCAGGACGACAACATAGACAACCTGCGCACCTTCTACTCCTGCCTCTACCGCTCCGTCCTCTTCCCGCGTGACTTTACGGAAATCAATGCACAGGGAGAGCGGGTACACTACAGCCCGTACAACGGCAAGGTGCTCCCCGGCTACCTGTTCACCGACACAGGTTTCTGGGACACCTTCCGGTGCCTGTTCCCTCTGCTGAACCTCGTCTACCCGGACATGAACGAAAAGATGCAGGAAGGCCTGGTCAACGCATATCTCGAAAGCGGCTTCCTCCCCGAGTGGGCGACCCCGGGGCAGAGGGCATGCATGATAGGCAACAATTCCGCTTCCGTAGTCGCTGACGCATACATCAAGGGACTTTCAGGATACGACATAGAAACCCTGTGGGAGGCGGTGAAGCACGGGGCGAACGCACAGCTGAAAGGGACGGACGCCGGGCGTACGGGATTCGAGGAGTACAACAGGTACGGGTACATCCCGTGCGACCTCGGCATAAACAAGAACGTGGCAAGGACCCTCGAATACGCATACGACGACTGGTGCATCTATGCCCTCGGAAAAAAACTCGGCAAACCGGAGAGCGAACTGGCCCAGTACAGAAAACACGCCATGAACTACCGGAATGTATTCAACCCCGAGAAGAAACTCATGGCCGGAAGGGACTCGGAAGGCAGGTTCAGCCCCGACTTCAAAGGTACGGACTGGAGCCGCGATTTCTGCGAAGGCAACAGCTGGCACTGGAGTTTCTGCGTATTCCATGACCCGGCAGGCCTTATAGACCTCATGGGCGGGGAAAAAGGGTTCAACACAATGATGGACTCCGTGTTCGTGATGCCGAGCTATCTGGGAATGGACAGCCGCGGAATGATCCACGAGATGCGCGAAATGCAGGTGATGGATATGGGTCAGTACGCCCACGGGAACCAGCCTATACAGCACATGGTATACATGTACAACTGGAGCGGACAGCCATGGAAAACCCAGTACAGGGTACGCGAAATCATGGACAAGCTCTACTCCGCCGCACCTGACGGATACTGCGGTGACGAGGACAACGGGCAGACTTCTGCCTGGTATGT
Organism: uncultured Bacteroidales bacterium; assembly: GCA_944326305.1. Lineage (GTDB taxonomy): Bacteria > Bacteroidota > Bacteroidia > Bacteroidales > UBA932 > Cryptobacteroides. The sequence goes on along the minus strand of CALVDL010000004.1, from coordinate 567 downwards.
ATTCTCCGCACTCGGGTTCTATCCGGTATGTCCGGGGACAGACCAGTATATCATCGGTTCTCCTCTCTTCAGAAAGGCTACAGTCCATCTGCAGAACGGGAAAGAGCTTGTCATATCCGCCGAGGACAACTCTGAAACAAACGTCTATGTAAAAGAAGTGAAGGCAGGAGGGAAAAAATACGGCAGAAACTATTTCACCCACGGGCAGCTCACATCCGGCGGAGAAATCATCTTCAGGATGTCCGGCAGCCCTGAATACAACAGGGGCACAGCTGCATCCGACAGGCCGTACTCCTTCTCGGAGGAAACGCTTTAACAAGCAGACACCCATTATATTTCATGGGATCAGGACCGGAGGCTTCCCCAGCCTTTCCGGTCCTGATTTATTTAACGTCAGTTCGACGAATTACTTTTAACTATATTAGATTAATATTCAATATCTTAACTTCAACGACCGGAATCCGTCGACTGACGTTAAGGATTTCTTCCAGAAATCCTGTCTGTCCACCCCCAGTCACCTGCGGTGACAGCCCCGTCGGGGCATGCGGCTCCGCTTCGCTCCGCCGG